>JANNQN010000001.1:0-19635 GCA_031400775.1 Planctomycetia bacterium
CTTCAAGAACCTGCTGTTGCATCTGCCCAGCCAGATTCGGGCGATCCGCATGCGCAAGCCGTTTTGCGCGCTCGATGGTGTGTCGTTCGAGGTTCGCGCGGGCGAGTGCCTTGGCGTCATCGGCCCCAACGGCGCGGGCAAGAGCACGGCGCTGGGACTGATCGCGGGCGTGCTGCGGCCCAGCTCAGGGGTTGTCGAGACGCGCGGCCGTATCTGTCCCTTGCTGGAGCTGGGCGCGGGATTTCACACCGAGCTCAACGGACGCGA
Organism: Planctomycetia bacterium; assembly: GCA_031400775.1. Lineage (GTDB taxonomy): Bacteria > Planctomycetota > Planctomycetia > Pirellulales > PALSA-1355 > PALSA-1355. The sequence goes on from JANNQN010000001.1 coordinate 268, forward strand.
GAACATCGTGCTCAACGGCATTCTGCTGGGCCTCACGCGGCGGGAAGTCGCCGAACGAGTCGACGAGATCATCGCGTTTTCGGAATTGGGCCAGTTCATCGACGCGCCGCTGCGAACCTATTCCTCGGGCATGATCGCCCGGCTGGGGTTTTCGGTGGCCGTACATTTGGATCCCAGCATCCTGCTGGTCGACGAGGTGCTGGCAGTGGGCGACGAGCACTTTCAACAGAAATGCCTGCGCCGCATGCAGCAGTTTCGCGAGCGCAAGACGACGATGGTTTTTGTGAGCCACGACATGCCGAGCGTGGCCAAGATCAGCGATCGAGTGATCCTGATCGAAGGAGGTCGGCTATTGGATATCGGCGAACCCGCGCGAGTTATTGAGAGGTATCGCCGAGGACGGCTGGCCGCATAAGCGCGGCCATCGGCGGTCCTCGCCGCGACATGAGCACCCACCCCGCCAAAGCACCCAGGTAAGTTTCGGAATGGCAACCGCCCCGACGACCTCCCACCCACCGACGACGACTTCCTCCGCTACGACCAAGCGGCTCAGCATGGCCGTGATCATTCCCGAGCTCGCCAAGTACGGCGGCGCGGAACGATATTTGATCGAGTGCGTTTCGCGGTGGCAGAAGTTGCACGACATTACGATCTACTCGTCGGTCGTGAATGCCGATCTGCTGGCCGAGCACGGTATCGGCAAGCGCGTGAAAATTTCGCTGTTGTCGCCCTACTTCGATGGGCGGCACTCGATCCTGCTCAACACGGCCTTGCTGCCGAAGATCTGGGAACAGGAGATCGGCAAGCACGATATCTACCACACTCACCTGTGGCCGACGCACTTGATCGAATTGCATCCGATGGTGTGGTATCCGCACGAGCCGCTGCGCATCTTGCACGACTTGCGCTACGAGCAACCGCTGGAGGACGTGGCGGCGACGCGGCAGCGCGACCTGCACATCTATCCGAAATACAACTACGACCGCGTGGCGGATGTCACGTACGAAGCCTACCTGTCGTCGATGGACCTGGTCGACAAGCTTGGCAAGCCCGATCGGGTCGTAGCCAATAGCCGCTACACGGCCGGGTACCTGGAAGGCGTGTACGGCACGCCGGTGCGCGACGTCGTCTATCCGGGCGTCAACGTCGACGACTTCATCTTCCAGCCGTCGGACGAAAACATTTTCCTGACGATCGGCCAGCTCTGGCCGCACAAGCGGATCAAGCTGATCATCGAAGCGCTCAAGCTGGTCGAAAACGCGCAGTTGTACATCGTGGGCAGCGGCCCCGAAAAAGAGAAGTTGGCTCGCATCGCCGAGGGCATGGGGCTGGACAACCGCGTGTTCTTTCTGCACAACCTGAGCAACCTGGAAGTCAAGATCCTGTTCTCGCGGGCCCTGGGCGTGGTGTTCGTGCCGGTGAAGGAACCGTTCGGCATCGTGGCGCTCGAGGCCATGGCCGCCGGCAAGCCGCTGATCGCGGCCAACGAAGGCGGATTCACCGAGGTCGTGGACGAGCATTGCGCCTTGCTCTGTCCGCCCGAGCCGGAGGAAATCGCCGAGCGGATGCGATTCTTGCGCGACAACAAGGAGATGGCGCGCACCATGGGCGCTGCCGGCCGCGAGCGCGTGCAGGCCTACACCTGGGATCGGGCGGCCGAGCAGTTGTTGAAGATCATCGAGAGTACGCACCACAAATGGACTCGCGAGCACGTCCGACCGCGAATCGATTCGACGCCGCGCACCGCGCTATTCGGCGCGCACTATTACTGCTGGTACGGCAACGGCATCGGCTCGCACCATTGGAACGACACGCCGCATGCCGGCGGCGTGACCGACATGCCGCGACTGGGTTATTACGCATCGAGCAGTTGCAGCACCATCGAGGCCCATTGGCGGCTGTTCGAGCAGATGGGGCTCGACTTCGCGATTCTGAACCTGCACGTCGATCGTAACGGCGTTAGCGCCTACGAACAGGCAGCGGCCGAGAGCATCTTCAGCGTGGTCGATCGGCTGCAAACCGGTACCCGGCTGGCGATCCAACTCTGCCCCTACGATTGCACGCGCGACGACTTGACCAACGCGATGGAGACGATTCGCCGGCAGTTGGTTTCTCGCCCTTCGTATTTTCATTACGAGGGGGAGCCGGTGCTGTTCTATTTCTGGACCGGAGTGCAGGACGGCAACAAGCCCTGGATCAACTTTGTCGACGACAGCCTGCAAGGTTTCCTGCGCATCTCCAGCAGCCTGCGGATGTATTCGGCCAAGGACGAGCGGCGACATACGTTCGGCCTGTTTCACGGCTGGAGCCTGTACTCGCCGCTCGAGCTGTCCGCGCCGGCCAACTGGGAACGGGTGTGGATGCAGGCCTATCTCAACAGCGACGCGGGCACGCGAAATCTCAAGATTCTCTCCGTGTCGCCCGGCTACGACGACCGCCATCTGCGCGATCCCAACCGCAAGACCAATCCGCACCGCAACGTCGATCGCCAGCAGGGCGACGCGTACCGGCGGATGATCGACTTTGCCGTGTCCGTGCCCGACGTGCCCGACATGGTCTTGATTTCGACGTTTAACGAGTATCACGAGAACACGCACATCGAGCCTTCGCGCAACCACGGCTCGCTGTATTCACAGATGACGCAAAAGTTCATCGAGGAAGGAAAGAGTCGATGGACCAAATGATGGCCGTCAAGCCGGCGGCGGACATGCCGCTGCCTTATGTATTAGTCGATCAGCAGCGGCTCGATCTGACCGCGAGCGACTCGGGCGAGCTGAAGTTGTCGTTCGCTCCGTCGGTCTGGGATTCCGAGTTGTACCTGGTGATCGACCTGTACGCCGCCGCCAACCCGGTACACCCGGGCGGACACGTGGGCTGGTGGAAATGGCCGCTCGAGATCAAGGCCGACATCGCGGTCAAGGTGGTCAAGAGCGCCGCCGGATTCGAGGTCACGTTCGACGACACGGTTCCGCAAGAGTCTTGGAAGAATCCCGACTTCTCGGGCCTCGACGAGCCGGTGATCGCGCTGCACGTGGTGTTGCGCCCCGTCATCAGCGAAGCGGTGCGGTTCGACGACATCATCCACGTTTACAACCGTAAGTCGGCGCTGGAGGAGTCCGAGGCCCGTCGCAACGCGCTCGACAATCCGCACGCCGCCGCGCCGTCGGTGCCCTGGTACGTCTGGCCCCGGCAGTCGATGGTGCATCTGGTCTCGACCAACGTCTTCGAGTTCGACGCGGTGGGCAACTTCGCGCTCAGCGTACACCGGTTGCTGCGGGCCAACGGTGTCGCTTCGCAACTCTACGCCGGCAATTTCGATCCCACGCTGCGCGAGACGATTCGCCATACGTGCGAATTGTTCGAATCCGCCGCCGAGGACGATCTAATCTTTGTGAATTTCTCGATCTTCGAACCCTGGCTGCCTCGGGTAGTCGAACTGCAGAGCAAGAAGATTCTGTACTTTCACAACATCACGCCGCCCCGCTTCTTGCAGGTTTACGATGCCGAGTACGCCGCACACTGCGCCGACGGCATCGCTCAATTGAAGTACCTCGATCAGTTCGATGCGCTGATGGCCAACTCCACAAGCTCGGCCCGGGTGCTGCAGCAATCGGCGACCAAAGCCCGCGGGAAGAAGGTTGCGCCGGAGCCCGGCTACGCGCCTTCGCACGGTCCGTTCGAGGAGGCCTCGCGGATGCTGGCGAAAGTGGTGACCGAGTTCGAGTCGCAGGCCGAAACGCCGCTCGAAGTGACGGCCAGCCCGCCGGTTATCGGGGCCAAGGATTGGAGCGCAATCGCGGCCGAACCAATCCAGCTTCCGCCGCAGGAAACCCTGTTGTTGTACGTGGGGCGCATCGCCCCGCACAAACGAATCGAGGACCTGTTTGCGCTATTCGATCGCTATAGCATGTTGAATCCCGATTCGGCCCTGTTGGTCGTCGGCGGTGCGAGATTCGACGGATACCTGGGGTTCTTACGCTATCTGCTCGGCAACGAGTTTGCCCACTTGCAGCAGCACATTCACTTTTACGATGGCGTCAGCGACGGCCAATTGAAGACACTCTACGAGCGCGGCAGCGTGTTCGTCACGATGAGCGAGCACGAAGGTTTTTGCGTGCCGGTCGTCGAGGCCATGGCTTTCGACAAGCCGATCTTCGCCTATGCCGACGAGGCCGTGCTGGAGACATTGGGGCGCAGCGGCCGGGTGTTTTACGCGAAGGACTTCGCGGCGATTGCCGCCGAGATCGACGCGGCGCTGTCGAATCCTTGGATTAAAGAGCTATTGCTGACGGGTCAGCGGCAGCGAATGCTCGAGATCCACGCTCAGGCAAGCGGCCGGGCGATCTGGTCCGTCCTGGAGAAGGTGCTGTACGGTGCGCGTGCTGTTTAATACGTACCCCGTTGCTTTCGGCTGCCCGGGCGGCGGCGAGATTCAACTTCTGAAATGCCGCCGGGCGCTTGAGTCGTTGGGTGTCGAAGTCTTGCTGTTCGATCCCTGGAATCCGCAGTTCGAAGCCGTCGATCTTGTGCACTACTTCTCCGTGCAGGGCGGGTCGATGAATTTTTGCGACTACGTCAAACGCATCGGCCTGCCGCTAGCCATCTCGCCCGTGCTGTGGCTGACCGCGGAGAACCGCCCCCGATTTCCGCTGGCCGAGATTCGCGACTTGCTGCACCTGTGCGACCGGATTTTGCCCAACTCACAGGCCGAAGCCGAGCAATTGGCCGCCGAATTCGACCTCGAGCCCGACAAATTCTCGTGGGTGCCCAACGGTGTCGATCCCGAGTTCGGCGTGCCTGCCGATCCGGACGCGTTTCGCCGCCACTTCGGCGTCGATGGGCCATTCCTGCTCAACGTCGCCAACATCGAACCCCGCAAGAACCAGCGCATGCTGGCGGCCGTTGCCCGACAGATGAAATTGGACCTCGTCTTGCTGGGTCATGCCCGAGATCCTGGGTACCTTGCCGAATGCCTGGCGGCGGGCGGATCGCGAGTCAGGCACTTGGGCCACTTGGATCATGCCGACCCATTGCTCAAGTCGGCCTATCGAGCCTGCCAGGTCTTCGTGCTGCCGAGCCTGTTGGAGACGCCCGGGCTGGCGGCGTTGGAAGCGGCCGCGCAAGGCGCCAAGCTGGTCGTGACAGAAGTGGGCTGCACTCGGCAGTATTTTCAAGGCGGAGCGCGATACGTCGATCCGTCCGACGAGGCCGATATACTTCAAGGCATCGCCGAGCAATGGGCCGCTCCGCCGGACGATCGCCTCCGCGAGCACGTCCTGGCCAACTTCACCTGGGCGCAGGCAGGCCAACACCTGGTGGACGCGTATACGCGCACTTTGCTGGACGCGAGCCGTGTCTAATCACCGCTGGGCAACTCGTCCGCCGCCACGCCCGATTGCCGCCGGCGGCGAAACTACGTCCGGGATCTATATCGTCGGGTGGCTATGAGAATCACCGTTTGCACTTCGGCGGACGATTGCTACGCGTGCAACATTGTAACGAGCGCCCTTGTTCGTTCTTTTACGGCCGCGCAAGTTACTCATGGCCAACTCGCGCCAGGCGAGGGTGGCGACTGCCCAGTGTGGATAAATCCGCCGGACGATGTTTCCGCTGACCTCGCCAAAGTCCTGCAAAGCGGCGGCAAGGCGATCGTGCTGGGGCGGATTGGACCGGCCGTGGCCGAGTCGTTGGGCCTGCAATGGAGCGCACCTGTCGAGTGGCCGCTCGAGTGGGAAGCCTGCCCCATCGATCCCGCGCGGCATCACGACGAGTCGCCGGCCGCGATCCATTACGGCGGTCCCCACCCGTTGGCCCGCTTGGCGCCGAACGTCACGCGCCCTCTGTGCCGATTCGATTTCGCCGACGAGTGGAACAACCTGGGCTTTGGTCGCATCCGGCTCGATGGCTCGGCCTGGTCGGTGCAGTCGGCCGTCGCGATCGGAGATGCAGCGCCGCTGGCTCGTCTCGACGCGCCGGGCGGCGCCTCGTTCACCTATGCCGCGGTGCGCGACACGGCCGCCGGATCGGTGCTGTGGTTCAATCGGCCCGTGGGGCCAGTCGACAGCCTGGAGTGGCGAATCGTCGAGTCGTTCCTGGCCGACCATCGGGCCGGCGAGCTGCCCTGTTGGCCATGCCTCGGTGAAATTCCGGCGGACTACGACGGCGCCGTCTGCGCGCGTTTGGATTGCGACGAGGCGGTCGCTTCCAGCGGCCAGCTCTTCGAACTCTATCAGGATCACGGCCTGCCCCTTTCGCTGGCGCTGTTGACCGGCCAAGCGATTGAGCCGGCCGACATCGGTCTGCTCCGTAAATTAATTGCCGCCGGTGGATCGGTCGTTTCGCATTCGGTGCGCCACGAACCGAACTGGGGCGGCAGCTACGAGCGGGCCTGTGTCGAAGCCGCCGAATCGCGGCGCTGGTTCGATAGAAATTTGCTAGAGGCAACACCCGTTCGCTATGCCGTTTCGCCTTTCCATCAGAATCCGCCCTATGCCGTTCAGGCCCTGGCCGACAATGGGTACGAAGGATTCGTAGGCGGCATCATCGCGAACGATCCCGAGTACTTGCTGGGCCGCGCCGGGCGCGTGCCATTTGTTTCCCGGCCGCTCGTGTCACTTAGCACCCAGTGCATGCTTCACGGCGACTGCTACGCGCGCGGCGGCAACTCGATCGACGTGTACCGCGAGAGTTTCGATCAGCACCTCGCGGCCCGCGCTACGTTCGGCTATCTGGACCATCCGTTTTCGCCCCGCTATCAATATGGCTGGTCCGACGAAGCGACCCGATTGGCTGTCCACGGCGAGCTGATCGCGCACATCGGCAAGCGGCCCGAAATCTGGTGGGCAAACTTAAGCGACGTGCTGGATTTTCTGCGGCAACGCGACGCCGCTCGCATCCAGGTGGGCGCGAACGATCAGTTGTCGGTCGAAAGTCCCGCGGGCGCTCGAAAGCCGTTTTCCATCCACTGGAAAGGGCGTCAATTTGCCCACTGACCGCCAGCTATCGCGCGACGTCGTGCTGTTTTCCACCGCGGATTGGGATCATCCCTTTTGGACCAATAAGCAGCACGTGGCCTCGCAATTGGCGGCCGAGGGATTTCGCGTGCTGTATGTCGAGTCGCTGGGACTGCGGCGCCCGACCGCCGGATCGCGCGACCTGGGTCGCATCGGCCGTCGCGTGCGCCGCGCCCTGCAAGGCCTTCGCAAAGTGAACGACAACCTGTGGGTCGGCTCGCCACTGGCGTTTCCTTGGCACGGCAACCGACTGGCGCGATCTCTCAACGAACGCTGGCTGCGGCGATGGCTCAAACGGCAATGCCGCCGCCTGGATTTTCAAAAGCCGATCGTGTGGACTTACAATCCGCTGGTCGGCCCGCTGATCGACGCGCTCGATCGTTCGCTGTTGGTCTACCACTGCGTCGACGACCTGAGCGCCGCGCCCCACATGCCATCGGAGGCGCTTCACGACGCCGAGCGAGAGTTGGCCCGCGCGGCCGACGTCAACTTCGCGACCAGCCGCCTGCTCGAAGCCCGACTGGCGGCCATCAATCCCGATGCGACGCACTATCTGGCCAACGTGGCCGACTACGATCATTTTTCGCAGGCCCGCTCGCCCGGCCCGATTCCCGACGATCTGGCCGCCATCCCTCGTCCGCGCTTGGGTTTCATTGGCGCCCTTAGCGACTACAAAGTTGATTTCGAGCTCATCTCGGCCGTGGCTCGCGCCCGGCCCGACTGGCATTGGGTGTTGATCGGTCAGGTCGGCGAGGGTCAGCCCGATACGTCAATCGAGAGCTTGCGCCTGCCCAACGTACACATGTTGGGGCCACGGCAATACAGCCGCCTGCCGGATTACCTGCGCGGTTTCGACGTGGCTACGATCCCCGCCCGGGCTAATCCCTATACCGCGGCCATGTTTCCCATGAAGTTCTTCGAGTACCTGGCGGCCGGTGTGCCCGTGATCGCCAACTCGGTGCCAGCGCTCGATGAGTTTTCGCGGGCCTGCGAATTGACGGGCTCGCCCGAGGAGTTCATCGCGGCCGTCGCGCGTGTGCTGGAAGGCCGGCGGCCGGACCCAGCGTATTGCGCCGAGCTTTCCGCGCAATTCACCTGGGAGTGGCGGATGGGACAGATGCTCGAGATCCTGGCAGCGGCCGCACGCAAGCGGACCGCCGACGCCAGCCAGGTTCGCGATCAGGCGGCTCGCAGCGGCTTATAGGGTGGAGTCGCGACTTGCGGCTCCAGCGCCGTCGGGGTTTGCATTCGCGGCCGAAAGGTCTGGCTGCGGAACGCTTCCCATTGACTGATGGCATGCTCGTGGAAGTCGTGATGAAATCGCTCGATACTAAACCGCATCGCGTTCTCGCGGCAGTCGGCCGGCTTGATGCGATCGTGGTGCTGCTCGAACGTTCGCACGGCCTCGATTACCGCGGCGGGCGTTTGTTCGTCGAAAAACACGCCGGTCGGTTTCTCGGCGCCAAGTCCGCGAATCGTTTCCAGCGCGCCCCCTTGCCCGAAGGCGATTACCGGAGTGCCGGCCGCCTGGGCCTCGACCAGCACGATGCCGAAGTCTTCGCGCGAGGCAAACAAAAACGCTCGGGCTCGCTGCATGAAATCGCGCAGCGCATCCGAGCTTTGATACCCCAATAGCGTCACGTTGGGCGCGGCCTTGGCTCGCAGGCCCTTCCAGCCGGGACCGTCGCCGATCACCACCAGCCGCTTGCCGGGCATCGAGGCAAACGCCTCGACCAGGACTTCAATCTTCTTGTACGGAACCAGCCGCGAGGCCGTCAGATAGAATTCTTCGCGCCGGTCGCCCAAGGAGAACGCGCCGGTATCGACCGGCGGATAAATCACTCGGGCATGGCGGCGATAAGTCTTCCAGATTCGCCGGGCGATGAATTGCGAATTAGCGACGAACGAATCGACTCCGTGCGACGTACGCACGTCCCATTGCCGCAGCTTGTGCAGCATCCAGCGGGCGTACAAACCCTTGAGCCCTCGGTCCAAGCCCGTGCCGGACAGATACTCGTGCTGAGCGTCCCAGGCGTAGCGCATGGGGGTGTGTACGTAACTGATGTGCAACTGATCGGGCCCGGTCACCACTCCCTTGGCCACGCAGTGGCTGCTGGAGATGACCATGTCGTAGCGCGAGAGATTCAACTGTTCGATGGCCAGCGGCATCAGCGGCAGGTAGGCCGAATATTTTCGCGCCGCCCAGGGCAGCCGCTGCAGAAAGCTGGTCTCGACCTTTTTGCCCGCTAGCATGCGGCGGTCGGAAGCCGGCAGAAAATCGAGCAGGCTGAACACATCAGCCTGGGGGAACAGCGCAATGAGCTGTTCGACCACCCGCTCGGAACCGGCATAGGTCACAAACCAATCGTGAACGATCGCAACTCGCACAGGCCCGCCCTTATGATCTGCCATCCTTGGCATCAGGCGCGAAGGACTTGGCAGTCTTCCGCGCGGGGCCGGGAGATTAACACAACCGGCGGACGTTGAAAATGGCGATTTCGCCGTGAGTGGCGCGGTTTGCCACCGACGTGGTAAGTCATGGCAATTTAGGCAGTCCATGCCCGCTCGACGATCAACTGCACAATCCGCTGGGCCGCCAGGCCATCGCCAAACGGGTTGACCGCGACCCGACGCCGCGCGCACTCCGCCGGATCCTGCAGCAAGCGCCTCGCGCGCTCCACGATCCGCCCCGGATCGGTGCCGACCAGCTCCACAGCGCCCGATTCTAGAGCCTCGGGCCGCTCGGTGCTCTCGCGCAGCACGAGCACCGGTTTGCCGAGTGAGGGCGCTTCTTCCTGAATTCCGCCCGAGTCGGTCAGGATTAGCGTGGATCGATCCATCAGCCACACGAATTCCGGATACGGCGCCGGCGCCGTCAGATGCACGTTCGAAAGTCCCGACAGGGCGCGCCGCACCGGTTCGAGAACCTGCGGATTCAAGTGGACCGGATACACGAATTGCACGTCTCCGAACTCGGCGGCCAGTTGCGAAATGGCCTCGCACAGATGGGCCAGGCCGGAGCCGAAATTCTCGCGGCGATGCCCCGTTATCAAAACCAGTTTGTCATCGGCAAGAAACGCGTACTTGTTGGCCCACTGGGCCGGGTCGCGGCGCTCGCGCTCGGCGGTCCACAGCAGCGCGTCGATCACGGTGTTGCCCGTAACGTGGACATGCCGTGGTGCGACGCCTTCGGCCACGAGCGCCTGGGCGGCCCGGGGCGTCGGCGCGCAGTGCAGTGTGCCGGCAATGCTGGCGATGCGGCGATTCAGTTCTTCCGGCCAGGGGGCTTGCAGATTGCCGGTGCGCAAGCCGGCTTCGACGTGAACAAACGGCACACGGCGATAAAAAGCAGCCAGCGCCGCCGCCAGCACCGTCGTGGTGTCACCTTGCGCGACGACGCAGTCGGGATGGTAGAGCTCGATCGCGCCATCGATTCCGCTCAGACAGCGCGCCGTCAACTCAGCCAGAGTCTGTCCGGGCGCCATGACGTCCAAATCCAGATCGGCCCGCATGCCGAAGTATTCCATTACGGGGCGCAGCATTTCGCGGTGTTGGCCGGTGATACAGATCGTCGCTCGCAGCTCGTCGGACCGGTGTGCGCACTCGCGGACCAAAGGCGCCATCTTGATGGCCTCGGGCCGGGTGCCAAAAACGATCAGCGGTGCGATTTTATTCGACAATCTAGCGGTCCGCTGGGTGGCGGTACCCGTGGGCGTCGTGGCTGGTTAGAATTTTTAGTAGCGACAAGATCCGAGACAGGCATTTCCCTAGCAGGCCGACGCGTGAACCCTTCTTCTTCCGATCGCCGGGTGTTTCTCAAGACGGTCGGCGCGACCGTGGCGGCCGTCTATGGCGCCACGCCCGCCGGAGCTCTTGCCGACCCGAGCCAGGCGGCCGACGCCGTGCTCCCCGGCAAGAATCCGCGGCTCGTGGTACACACGGCGGCGCCGGCCGTGTTGGAGACGCCGCTCGATCTGCTCGCCCAGGATCGCATCACGCCCATCGACGCGCTATTCGTTCGCAACGTGCAACACTCCGCGGCACTCTTGACCATTAAACCGGCTTCGCTCTCCGGCTGGAAGATCGAACTGGGGGGACTCGTCGATCGGCCGCAAATGATCAACGCGCGGCTGCTGGAAGAATTGGAACAAGTCGCGGTCGAAATGGTGCTGCAATGCTCGGGCAATGGCCGCTCGTTGTTTTCCGCCGCCGCCAAGACCAAGGGCACCAATTGGGGCCGCGGCGGCATGGGCAACGTGCGCTTCGGCGGCGTGCGACTGCAAACCGTGCTGGATCATTTCGGCATCCAGCCCAAACCGCAGGCCCGTTATCTCTCGGCTGAAGGCGTCGACGACCCGGCCGCTGGCGAGCAGGATTTCGAGCACAGCCTGCCGCTGGCCGACGCTTTGCGAAAATCGGTGTTGGCATTGCGGATCAATGGCGAGCCAATTCCAGCGGTCCACGGCGGACCGGTACGGCTCGTGACCGGCGGCTACTACGGCACGATGCACGTGAAGTGGATCAGCCGCTTGCGGTTCGACGCCGAGGAGAGCAATCACACCAGCCAGGTACCGCAATATCGCACGCCGTTGGTTCCCATCGCGCCGGGCGAGCCGTTTGAAGCCACGCTCACAAACAGCGAACCCAACTGGCGAATGAAGATCAAAAGTGTCGTCCTCGCGCCGCTGCCCGGGGCGAAGCTGCCCGCTGGCGAGGTATCGGCCAGCGGCGTGGCATTTAACGACGGCGAAGCGGCGATCGAGACGGTGTTGGTGTCCGGCGACGCCGGCCGCACGTGGCAACGGGCTGAAGTCGATGCGCCCGACAGTCCCTATGCCTGGTATCGCTGGCAGGCCCGATTGAAACTGCCCGCAGGGCGGCAACAGATCTGGGCCCGGGCGATCGACAAGCTGGGGCGCACCCAGCCGCTCGACGGCACGATCCACTGGAACCCGCAGGGATATACCTGGAACGGCGTCGATAAGATTGACGTCACGGTGGCGTAGCGACGGCCGTCCGACGCGCTAGCGCTAGACAAGTTCCTCGGCGATGCGCAGCAGTTGGTTGTACTTGGCCAGCCGCTCGCCGCGCACGATCGAGCCGATTTTGATCGAGTCGGCCGCCGTCGCTACAGCCAGGTCGGCGATCGTGCTGTCCTCGGTTTCGCCGCTGCGGGCGGAAACGACATAGGCGTATCCATGCGCCCGGGCCATGCGGATCGTCTCGAGCGTTTCGCTCAGCGTGCCGATCTGGTTCACCTTGATGAGCACGCTGTTGGCCGCCCCCAGCTCAATACCGCGCTGAAGTCGAAGAGCATTGGTGGCGAACAGATCATCGCCGACGAGCTTCACGCGACCTCCCAGCCGCAAGGTGAGCTGCTGCCAGCCGGGCCAATCTTCCTCGGCCAGACCGTCCTCGATGCTCGTGATCGGAAACCGCTCGACCAGCTCGGCCAACTGCTCGATCATCTGCTCGCTGGCGAGCCGCGCTTCGCCGGTGGCCGCCAACCGGTAGTGCTGCCCATCGAAAAAATGCGTGCTGGCCACATCGATCGCCAGCGTCACGTCGCGACCGGCCGCGAGGCCCGCGGCCTCGATTGCGCGCACCACAAATTCGGCGGCTTGTGCATTGTTCGCCAGCCGGGGGCCGTAGCCGCCTTCGTCGCCCACCAGCCGTCCTTCGAAGCCGGACTCGGCCAGCAGCCGGCCCAAATGGCGATAGATGCGCACCGACCACTCCAGCCCCGCGGCCAGATTCTCGGCGCCCGTGGGCTGGATCAGAAAATCCTGAAAGTCGAGATTCCCGCCGGCGTGCAGTCCGCCGGAGATCATGTTGATCATGGGAACCGGCATGCGCGGGGCCGGCGCTGCCGGGTCGATCTCGCGGAACAGATCGTTCAGGTGGCGGTAGAGCGGCACTCGGCGCACGGCCGCCGCCGCGTGCGCCGCGGCCAGCGACACCGCCAGCAAGGCATTAGCCCCCAGTCGCGTTTTTTGCGGTGTGTCGTCGAGCGCCAACAGCCGTCGATCGACGGTCTGTTGATCGACCGGATCGCAACCCACGAGCGCCGGCCCGATCGACTCCAGCACGTGCGCCACGGCCCGGCGCACGCCGCGGCCTTCATAGCGCGCCGCGTCGCCGTCTCGCAGCTCGTGGGCTTCGGCCGCGCCGGTGCTGGCGCCCGAGGGAACGATCGCCCGGCCCCAGGCGCCGCCGTGCACATGGACCTCGGCTTCGACCGTGGGATTGCCTCGGCTGTCGAGCACTTCGCGAGCAACGATGCGATGGATGCGACTCAATGCACGTTCCTAGAATCTATTGCAATCCGTCAAATTGCTGACGACAAATTTCGATGACTTCGGGCCAGTCGGTCGGCTCTTGCCGAAACACTTCGCGGCACAGCGAGCGGATCGATTCGCGGCGGCGCGTATCGGTTAGATACTCGACCGGGCTCTTGGCGTCCAGTCGCGCCCAGGCGCACCCGGCGAAGTGTTGGTTGGCGCGGGCCCACAGATTTTCGCTCTCGCCCGCGGACACCTTGGGCTCGATCGTGCCATTGTAGGCATGTTGAAAAACTTCGCTGAGGGCCAGGTAGTCGGCGTGTCGCTGAATCTGGTGGCAGGCCTTCAGCACCAGGTGGCTCAGATAAAACCCCAGGTCGAACGCCGGATCGCCGTAGTGGCCCGTCTCGAAATCGACCATCAACAGGCCGCCGGAAAATAGCAGCAGGTTCTTGGGGCTGAAGTCGGCATGCACCAGCGAACACGAGTTGGGGACCAGCGAATCAATCAGCCGCTCGATCGGTGCGCGGGCGTCGTCGCGGGCCGCCGCCAGCGTGCGGTAGTAGGGGGCCACTCGCAGTTCCTCGAACAATGTGCGGTCGCCAATCTGCCGCGCGATGCCCGGATCGCGCCAGCTCCCGGCATGCAGGGTGCCCAATAGCCGGCCGCAAGCCGCCGCCACGGCCGGATCAGCTTGCCCGGCGAGCAGGTCTTCTTTCCAGGTGCGATTGGGGCGCGGCGCCGCGGTAATGGCGAACAGACAGTTCTCGCGATCCTCGAACACGATCCGCGGCGTTCGGGCCACCAGTTCTGCACTGTCCGGCATATTCGAGTTTTTCGGCTCCAGCAACTGGCCGCAGATTCTCAAGACGTCGGCTTCGCGCCACGCGCGTTCGACACTGGAAAACCAGGGCTGACTGGTTCGAAGTTGCGCCCGGGCCTGTTTGAGAACAAACTCGTCGGCAGGCCGATCGGGCCGCTCCACCAGCAGCACCATGTTCGAGACCCCGCCGGCCAGTTCGCCGACCACAATCCGCTCATCGACCGCCACGCGCGACGTCTCGCGTAGATACTCCTCCGCATTCTGCTGGTCCACCATTCGCATGCGGCTAATATCGCCGCTGCCGCTCGCGCCGGTCAAGCGAAGCGGGGCCGATCCGACGGCTACTTCCCACCAGCCGCTTCCGCCTCCTCCCGATCCACGAGCGTGTCGCCGTTGGTGTCGAGCTTCTGAAAGGCCGACAGCGGGCCGATGAATTCCTGCGGGCTGAGATCGCCGTCGTTGTTGCGATCCATCTTGCGATACCAGAGCGGGCCGGAAGTGTTCGCTTGGGTCGTCGATCGCGTGGCCCGGCGGGCGATGCGGGTGTCGGCCTCGGTGCGCTCGTCGACGCCGCGCACCAGCTCCAACTCCACGCGGGCCGGCACCTCGTCTCCGCCCAGCGATCCGTCGGCGTTTTTGTCGTCGGTGTCCAGCACGTGGCGGGCGCCGCGCAGCTCGCGGGCCGAGAGCACGCCGTCCATGTCGGTATCCAGCACGCTGAACAGGTCCTGGCCGAGATCCTTCACTTGCAACTGCAAGCGGGCGGCCGCGGCCGCATTCTGCCGGCTGATGAAGCTCGTCAACTCGCCTTTGAACACCTTGCCGTTACCGTCGCTGTCCATGGCGGCGAATGCCGACTTGCCGATGTTGTTGGCGCTCGCCTCGGACAGATCGAGATAGCCGTTGGCGTCGCGGTCGTAGGTGCGCATCTCGACCAGGTCGGCTTGCCGCGGATCGCGATTGTTGCGGTTGATGTCGACGTCGGCCTCGCCCAGCTTGAGCTCATAGCCGCCGTTGAGTTTTTTGCGGACGCGAAACTCGCCCGCGCTGGTGCTGGTCGATCGGCTCCGCGATCGGCCCTGGCCCGTCGCGGCACGGCCCATGGCAAAGCTGAGTTCCAAATCGGCCGGGCGGTCGCAAAAGTCTCGCAGCTCGTCGGGCTGGAGCGCGCCGTCGCCGTTGCGATCGAATCGTGCCACGAGCGGCGGCGGCAGACTGATTTCGAGCTCCGCTCCGACCGTGCTCAAACGGCCGTCGCGGTCGCGATCGTAACGCGCGAGCAGCTTGTCGGCGACTTGCTCGGGCGTTGTCGTGCCCAGGATGGCCATCACCGAGCCTTCGTCCGCCGTCAGGCGGGCATCGGCGCTGGCCGGATCGGCGGCCGCGGCTATGGCGTTGGGATCCAAGATCAGTTCGGCGCCGGTGATCGCCCCATCGTCGTCGAAATCGCGCTGCCGCAGTTGCCGCTCGGCCGCTTCGAGCTCCGCGCGAGAGAGCCGATGATCCTGGTCCGTGTCCAGAAGCGGAAACAGGGCCAAGGCCGAACCCTGGGCGATCACGGCGCGGCGCAATACGGTGAACGGTGGCAGCGTCCGTTCGATGTGGGCGACCAACGTTGGCCGTGCGATCGTCTCTCCCTCAAACAGGCTTTTCAGTCCGCTGTCGCCGGAGTCGCGCAATCCGCCGTTCATGTCGCGTTCGACGGCGCTCGCTTCTTCGAAGTCGACCCGGCCATCGCGATCGTGATCCTCGAGTGCAAACAGCTCGTCGAATCGCTCTTGCCACACCTGGCGAAACGGCTTGCCGTCGATCTCCACCCGCAGCCGGAAGAGCAGCGGCCGCGTCGGACCCAGAAAGATCACATCCAGGGCGTCTCGCGAAGATTTTTGAACGTCTTGCGACGGCGTCTCGTCGGCTACAAGCGCGGACTGAAATCCGAGACCGGCCGCCAGGGCGATCGCGATGGGGAGCAGGACGTGGCGGGGCTTCATCCCACGATTTCCTCGATGACCTTGGCCGCCGGATCGACCAGCCGGATAGGTCGGCCCACGTTGGAGACGTTCTGCGTCATGGGATCGATTCCCAGGGCCTGACAGGCCGTGGCCAGTAGATCGGGCACCGACACCTTGCGATCCTCGACGGTGGTGCCGTCGGGGCTGGTGCGGCCCACGACTTGCCCGCCGCGAATGCCGCCGCCGGCCAGCACGGTCGACCAGGCGTTGGGATAGTGGTCGCGGCCCGTGTTGGGATTGATTTTGGGAGTGCGGCCGAACTCGCCCATCCAGACGATCAGGGTCGAGTCCAACAGTCCGCGGGCTTTTAGCTCGGTCATCAAGGTGGACCAAGCATGGTCGAGCGTTTTGCTGAGCGTTTTGACGCCATTGAAGTTATCGGCGTGCGTATCCCAGCCGATGCTGTTCACTCCCCCCAGCGTCACCTCGACAAACGGCACGCCGCGCTCCACCAGTCGTCGGGCCAGCAGGCATCCCTGGCCAAAACGGTTGCGGCCGTAGGCATCTCGCACCGCTGCCGGCTCGTCGTCCAGGTCAAATGCCTTGGCCGACTCAGTGCGCATCAGCAGCACGGCACGCTCGTGCGCCGTTTTATATCCCAGCGCCGGCGGCCCAGCGTGCTGGCCGATGAAGCGGCCGTTGAGCGAATTCAAGATCCCCAGCCGCGCGCCGACCGCTTCGGCCGACACCGACTTGGGAGCTTCCAGATCGGCAACGGTCAAGTCTTCGTCGGCGGCATTAGCGGCGCCGTCGGAATTCTGAGGGCGCGCTTCGCCCACGAACAGCGGCGCATACTGCGATCCGAGAAAGCCCGGACTGAACGCGGCCGGATTGAAGCTGCGGAACGGCGCGATGCTGACAAAGTTGGGTAGCTCGGCGGCCGGATCGCCCAACTCTTTGGCCACGAGCGAGCCCAAGGTCGGATAGCGTACCGGCGGTTGCGGCAGATAGCCGTTTCGCAGCAAGTACGTGGCACGGCCGTGGTCGCCTTCCTTGGTGCTCATCGAGCGAATGATGGCCATGTGCTCGGCGAGCGCCGCGACTTTCGGCAAGTGTTCGGAGATCTTGATGCCGGGCACGCTAGTGGCGATCTCCTTGAAGCTGCCGCCGTTCTCGTGCCCCGGCTTCAGGTCGAAGGTATCCAACTGGCTGGGGCCGCCGTTCATCCACAGTAAGATGCAGGACCGCTTGCGGTGCGGGACAGGGGGCGCCGCATCGTCAGCTTTGGCCGCCAGCCAGCCCAGGGTCGAAGCGCCGACCAGGCCCGCCCACGACAGGCGCAACACGTCGCGGCGCGAAGGTTCGTAGGCGCCAGAATGAATTCGACGGCTCATGAGAGAATCCTCCGCGATTCGTGCAGCCTCAATGGTTCAAGGCGAATTCGGCGCTATTGAGTAGTGCCCAAAAAACATCGGCCAGCGCCTGCTTGGGGTTTTTGTCGGCGCCGCCGCGTTCGAGATACGCGACTAGCTCGGCAAGCTCGTCGGGCGCCGGCGGGCGCGCGAGCGCTGCCATGAATAGCAACTCCACTCGCTGGCCGGTGGTCAAAAACGGCGCGTCGGCCACGGCGGCTAGCGTCTCGCTCTTGGTCAGGTCGGTGGCGTCGCTCACCAGCTTGCCGTTCATCAAGGCCAGCGCCTGCAAGATCGACGTCTCGGCCTCGGTCCGCGGCACGGCTTGATCGGCAAATCGATTGCGAAACTCGGCGGCCGCGCTGGTCATGTCCGGCAGTGCGCCGGCCCGTGGCGCGCGCCGCTCCTCGCGAAAGCCCGTGGCCTGCACGATGCTGGCGAACAGTTGGTCGGCGGTCATTCGCCGCAGTGGCATGCGGGCGAATCGGGCCAGGTCATCCTCGCCGACGCTCGTGGCCCGGCTCGAAAGTTGATAGGCCCTCGTGAGCGTGATCGCGCGGATCAGGTAGTTCAAGTCGAAGTGATGCAGCGTGAACTGCCGGGCCATTTCGTCCAGCAGCTCGGGATGCGACGGGCGGTTGGTCTTGTCCAGATCGTCGACCGGATGCACGAACCCCCGACCCAGGAAATGTTCCCACAGCCGGTTGACCGCGGCGCGGGCGAAAAACGGATTGTCGGTTTGCGTGATCCAGCGAGCCAACAGCTCGCGCTTCGGCGTGCCGCTGACCCAGTCGGGCTCGGAGCCGTCGAGAAAAGCCGGTTCGACCACGATCTCGGTCTCCGGAATCAGCACCGCGTTGGGACTGCCCGAGGGCGGTTTCTTGGCGGCTTGCCCTGGCGGGCTGTCGAAGAATGCGGCCAGCGACCAGAACTCCTTGCGGGTCCAGTGCGTGAACGGATGATCGTGGCACTGGGCGCACTGCACCTGGACTCCCAGAAAAATGCGGGTCGTGCTGGCCGCGATCTGCTCGGGCTTTTGTTCGTTGGCTTGAAAGAATGCCGCGGGGCTGGGCACGAAGCGGCGCGGATTGTTGGGCGCGTTCGGCTGCTGAGTCTCGATCGGAGCGGTCAACAGTTCGCTGACCAGCCGATCGTAGGGCGTGTTGATGGCGAACCGCAGCCGCAGCCAGGTCTCGAACTGCGGCGTGGAAATTCGGGCCTCGATATTCTCGGCCGCGCCGGCCAACATCAACCCCCGCCACGTGTTGGCAAAGTGCTGAGCGTGCGCGCCGCGGCGCAATAACTCGTCGACGACCAGGCGGCGCTTGTCGGGCGAAGTGTCGGCCAGAAATTGTTGCAGCTCGGAGACCGAGGGAATCTTGCCGATGACGTCCAGATAGAGCCGACGCAAGAACTCGGCGTCGCTGGCTGCCGGGGCGGGCTCGACTTTGTCGCGGGCCCAAGCGTCGGCCAACGAGCGGTCAATCGCCGCGGTCAATTGTTCGCTGTCGAGAAGATCGGCCGCTGGCAGCGCGGCGACTGGCACCGCCGTAACGGGGACCGGTGCTTGGGGTGCCGCTGCGCTAGCGGGCCAAGGCAACCAGACGAGTCCGATCGCCAGCAGCAAGGCCCGCGAGAAAATGCCCAGCAAGTTGGCTGGACTTCGCAGTCGACCGGCCAGAGTATCCATCCGACAGATCGGCCTTGCGCCCATCGCTCTGCTCCCGAGAAATGCGGGGATTCGGCAGTCGCCCCCTGGCCGAATTGTACCACCGGCAAACCGGCTTTCCAACAATCTTCACCCAGGCGAGCTTTTCTTTTGCAATTTGAATCTGCCGGAGTTCTAATCGGCTTTACGGAACAAATCTGGGTGTGCCCAGCCTAGTG
>JANNQN010000002.1:0-21715 GCA_031400775.1 Planctomycetia bacterium
ACGACAAGAACCGCCTGCGGGTGCTGGCCGCGGCCGGAAAGACCGACGAGGAGATCGTGGGCGAGCTTTACCTGGCGGCCCTGTGCCGCAAGCCCAGCGAGCCGGAGATGGCCGCCGCGACCAAGCACATCGCCAACGCCGGAGATCGCATGCGCGGCTTGGAAGACGTGTGCTGGGCCGTGCTCAACGCGAATGAGTTTCTCTTCCAACATTAAGCGTCCTTGGTTTCGAGGAGCAGACACTGTGTCGATTGTCGAACGCGGGTCGATTGTCCAATTAGTTCGTTTGGCGCTGGTTGCCCTGTTGTCGATCGCGGCTGGCGCACGGGCGCTGGCCGACGAAGCGCCGCTGAGCTTCAGCAAGGACGTAGCGCCGATTCTGCTCAAGCATTGCCACGCCTGCCACGGCGCGCCGGAACCCAAGGGGGGCTACCAGGTATCGAACTTCGCCCTGGTCACGAAGCCGGGCGACTCCGGGGCAGCGCCGTTCACGGCCGGCAAGCCCGAGGAAAGCGAAGTGCTAACGATGATCACTTCGACCGACGCCGACACACGGATGCCCAAGGAGGCCGAGGCATTGCCGGCCCCGCAGGTGGAGTTGATCCGCCGCTGGATCGCGGAAGGCGCGAAGTACGACGGCGCCGATCCCAATGCACCCTTGGCCTCGATCGTGCCGAAGCTTGCCCAGCCCGATCCGCCGGCGACCTATCGCCGCAGCGTGCCGATCACGGCCGTGGCTTTCAGCCCCGACGGCAAGGAGATCGCGGCCAGCGGTTATCACGAGGTCACGATCTGGAACGTCGAGAGCGGCGCGCTACTGCGGCGGATCAAGAATGTCGCCGAGCGCACCTATTCTTTGGATTATGCTCCCAACGGGTCGCTGCTGGCCGTGGCCGGCGGAACGCCCGGACAAATGGGCGAGGCCAAACTTTTCGATCCCGCGCAAGGAACCCTGGTCAAGGAACTGGGCTCGATGGGAGACGTGGCGTATCGCGCGGTTTTCAATCCAGCCGGCACCAAATTGGCCGTCGGCGGGGCGGATCGATCGATCCGCGTGTATGACGTCGCCAGCGGCAAGCAGGAAATTCTGATCGAGGACCACGCCGATTGGGTCGTCGGACTGGCTTGGAGCATCGACGGCGCCCGAATCGCCTCGGCCAGCCGCGACAAGACTTCCAAGCTCTTCAATGCCGCAAACGGCGAATCGATGATGACCTATTCCGGACAAGGCGAGCAAGTGTTCGGTGTCGCTTTCAGCAACGACGGCAAGCTGATTTTCACCGCCGGCGCCGACAAGAAGATACATGCCTGGAACCCCGACGACGGAGCGAAGAAGGGCGAGATCGCGGGCTTTTCCAAGGAAGTTTTCGGACTGGTTACGCACCAGGACAAGATCCTTAGCGCCTCGGGCGACAAGTCAGTTCAGCAGCATCGCGTCGAGGGACTGAAGCCATTCAAGACGTATCCTGGGCATACCGATGCCGTCTTTTGCGTGGCTTATCATCCCGGCACAGTAGCCAAGAATGGCGATAAGGTTGAAGTGGTCATGCCGGCTCGCGTCGCCGCCGGCAGCTTCTCCGGCGAAGTGCGAATCTGGAACGCCGAAGATGGCGCTTCTGTCGCGTCGTTCATCGCCGCTCCAGGATACGTGGTTCCGCCGGCCACCGCCGCCAAATAACGGCGATTGCACGATTACACGTTGCGGCGCGTTACCAATCGCCGACGGCGCCGTCCGCGTAGAACTCGCGCAGCACGATTTCCTGTTGGAACGGGTGCTTGCGCACTTCGGCTTCGTCGATCTCGATGCCCAGGCCCGGCCGTTGGCTGGGGCGCACAATGCGGCCCTTGGGTTCAACGCTGAACCCTTCGCGCACCACGTCCTGCCGCCAGGGCACGTCGCTGTGTACAGCTTCGCAGATGATGTAGCTGGGCGTGGCAAAGCCGAATTCGAGCGAAGCGGCCGTGCTGACCGGTCCCTGGGGATTATGCGGCGCGATCGCCAGCCGATAGGCTTCGGCCATGGCGGCGATGCGGCGGACCTCGCTCAGACCGCCGCAGTGCGTGACGTCGGGCTGAATGACGCTGCACGCCCGCTGCTCCAACAACTCGCGAAAAGCATACTGACCGACCAGCCGCTCACCGGTCGCGATTGGCGTGGCGACGGCCCGTTGTATCTCGGCCAGTCCGGCCACGCTCTCCGGCCAACAGGGTTCCTCGAACCAATAAAGCTGATACGGCTCCAGCGCCTTGGCCAACATCAATCCCATGCGGGGCGACGGCCGGGCATGGCAATCGACCATGATGTCGATATCATCGCCCACCGCCTCGCGCATCGCCCGCACGCAGGCCTCGGCATAGCGCAACGGGCGCAATCCCTCCAGCGGCATCGTGGGCGGAACGGCCATCGACTTGAACGCGGTAAAACCTTCGTCGACGGCGCGTGCGGCCAGTTCGCCAAATCGCTTCGCGTCGGCCGGGTCGGTGACGTAAAAATCTTCCATCCGTCCTCCGCCCAGGTGGCAATAGGTGCGAATGTAATCGCGCACCGGGCCGCCCCACAGCTTGTGGCAGGGCACGCCATGGATCTTGCCCAGGATGTCCCACAGCGCGATATCGATTCCGCTAAGCGCCGTGCCCCGCACGATTCCGTTGGCGTGCCAAAAATGCTGGCGATACATCATCTGCCACAGGTGCTCGATCCGCGTGGGATCCTCGCCCACGAGCAACTGGGCGATATCCTCGATCGCCCCCACCACGGCTCGCGTGTGCCACTCCAAGGTCGCCTCGCCCCAACCCCACAAGCCGCTCTGGTCGGTCAACACCTTGACGAAAACCCAGTTTCGCATCCGGGCGTGGCAGACTTGGGTTTCAATGGCCGTAATTTTCATTGCGATATTCGTCGGTAGTCGGGGTTTCGGCGCCGTGCCAAGAAGAGCCGCCAAGAAGTGCTCTAGTTCTACGAAAACCTTCGGGAGCCGCAAGAGAGAGCTTCGTTCGGCGGGCCCGCGATATCGCGGTAACCTGGCCCCCGGCGAGCTGTTCTAGTGCTGGAAGCGGCCAGGGGGGTAGAATGGATGAGCCGGGAGTATTTGCTACGCGCCTCTCTGGACTCACGATGGGTTGGTCTCGTAAATTCTCGGGCATCATGCTGCTAGTGGCCATTTGTGCCGCCGGCTACCTGCTGCGGTCGCTAGTGCCCAACGTGCTGACCGAGTACGAACAAGCTTCACGGTTTGGCCCTGTCTGGGGCTACGTCTATTTGGCCATCGTTGGGATCAGCGGCGGGGCCTTTGTGCTGCTGGCCGGCTGGGCCGTTTGGACCCTGCTCTCCAACTCCCGGGCAAAGGCCGAGCGCCGCACGGCCGGCGCGCGAAACCCCAGCCAGATGTCCGAGCGCGAGCAACAGAGCGAGATCGAATCGCATTTTACCGAAGGTCGGACGCTGGCCGACGACGCGACGCTCAGCCCCGAAGCTCGCGAGCCGATCCGCCGCTCGCTGGAAGCCCTGGAAGCGAAATTCGAAAAGCAGCGGCTCGAGATCGTGGCCTTTGGCACGGTTTCCAGTGGCAAGTCGTCGGTGCTCAATGCCTTGGCCGGCCGCGAAGTCTTTCGCGCCGATGCGCGCGGCGGCACCACCGTCAACCGCAACGAAATCCCCTGGCCGGGCGCCGACGAAGTGGTGCTGGTCGATACGCCGGGCCTGGCCGAGATCAACGGGCCCGAGCGCGAAGAGCTGGCCAAGCGGTCGGCCCGCGACGCAGATCTGGTGCTGTTCGTCGTGGACGGAGCGCTCAAGGACTTCGAGTTCTCCTTTCTCGAAACACTGGCTGCGATGGAAAAGCGGATTGTCCTGTGCCTGAACAAAGAAGACTGGTTCAAGCCGGCCGATCGCGATCTGTTGTTGAGCCAGATTGCCGACCAGGTGCGGCGATTCGTGCCGCGCGAGAACGTCGTCGCGCTGCGAGCCCGGCCGGCCTCGCGAGTCCGCACGCGGGTGCTCAGCGATGGATCGGAAAGCGAGGAAGCCGTCGAGGTAGATAGCGACATTCGAGCCTTGGCCGATCGGATGCGGGCCATCGTCTCGCGCGACGGTCGCGACCTGTTACTGGCTAATCTGCTACTGCAATCGCGCGGCCTGCTGGCCGAGGCCAAAGCCCAGGTGCAGACCGAGCTCGACGCGCGCGCGGCGCAGATCGTGGATCGCTCGATGTGGCAGGCCGGCGCGGCCGCCGCGCTCAGCCCGCTTCCGGTCATCGATCTGGCGGCCGGACTGGGCATCACTTCGCACATGGTTTTGCAGCTGGCGCGCGTGTATCGCCAAAAGATCGATTTGGACACCGTCACTCGATTGCTCGCAGAGTTAGGCAAGCAGCTACTTTCGGTGGCGGGGGCGAACGTGGCCGCGCCGGTGGCGGCCAGCGGAATCGCCTCGCTGCTCAAGACCGTGCCGGGCATCGGCACGATCACCGGCGGTGTCCTGCAAGGTCTGGTGCAGGTGCTGGTGACGCGCTGGATCGGCAATGTGTTCATCGAATACTTCCGCAACGAGATGCGCACTCCGCCGACCGGCTGGGCCAGTCTGGCGCGGGCCAAATGGGACGAAGTGACCCGGCCCGAGGAATTGGCTCGACTGGTGAAAGCCGGCGTGGCGCGGCTGGGGGGCAAGCAGCAATCATGACGCCGCACGATGCCTCAACTTCCGACGCGCCCGACGGAGCCGGTGCTACGCCGCAGCACGATCAGGACTACGCACACGCGCTGGCCAGCGTGCGGCATGCGATCGAGCAGTTTGGCGGGTGCAGCGATGCCGAGAAGGCCGCGCTGACCAAGGAGCTGGCGGATCTGGAGGAAATCTCGCGAAAGCTCGAGCAGGGCCGGGTCGAGATCGTGCTGTTCGGCGAAATCGACACCGGCAAATCGGCCCTGATCAATGCCCTGATCGGCCAGAACGTGGCCGAAGTCGACGTGCGCGGCGGCTGGACCAAGGAGGTCTGGAGCGCCGAGTGGAACGGCTGCAGCTATCTCGTACCCGGTTTCGAAAAATCGCAGGTCATGCTGCTCGACACACCGGGCATCAACGAAGTCGACGGAGCACGGCGCGCCGTCATGTCGCGCGAGGCCGCCAGCCGGGCCGATTTGATCCTGTTCGTCACCGACTCCGATTTGAACCATGCCGAATACCTGGCCCTGGGCGAACTGGCGGCCAGCCACAAGCCGATCATTTTAGTGTTCAACAAGATCGACAATTACACGCGCGAGCAGCGAGCCCAGCTCCGCAGGGCGCTGTCCGACAGCCGCCTTCGCGGAGTCATCGAACCGGACGACGTCGTCGAGACCGCGGCCGATCCGTTGCCGCGTGAATACATGATCGAAGCGGCCGACGGGACGATACGCAGCGAGTTTCGCCAAGGACCGCCACAGGTCGAGGCCCTCAAGGCCCGCATTCTGGAAGTGCTGGATCGCGACGGCAAGTCGCTGTTGGCGCTCAACGCGGCCATGTACGCGGCGGACAAGAGCGATCGCATCGCGGCGCTGAAAGTGCGCATGCGCGACGAGCAGGCTACGGCGATCATCTGGAGCTATGCTGCGATGAAGTCCATTGGCGTGGCCCTCACGCCGCTACCGGCCGTCGATATCGTGGGGGGCAGTGCCGCGGACGCGACGATGGTCGTCACCTTGGCCCACGTCTACGGCATGTCGCTCACCTGGAACAACGCCCGGCGGCTGATCGAGTCGATCCTGAAGGCGGCCGGTTGGGTCATGCTGGGCGAGATGGCCACGCACATTGCCGCCTCGCTGTTCAAAGGCCTGACGTTCGGCTCGGGCACCGTGCTGACGGCTCTACCGCAAGGGGCGGCGGCCGGGTATGGATCGTACATCGTGGGCCAGGCCGCGAAGTATTACTTCGAGCACGGGGCATCGTGGGGCGGCGAGGCGCCCAAGGCCGTGGTAACCCGCATCTTGCAAGCCACCGACAAGAAGTCGGTGCTCGAGCGGTTGAAGAGCGAAATCAACGCCAAGCTGCACTTGAATCCCTACTCGAAAAGCGCGCGGTGACGAGTGGCCAGTTCGCGCCGTGTCGCCCGCTCAGGGCTGAGGAAGGAGTCGAAGTTGTCGGAAGCGCGCGTGTCAGTAACGCGGCAGCGAGCGATCGATCTCCAGGGCCCAGGCATCGATGCCGCCGGCCATGCTCTGTGCCTTGGCATAACCCTGGCTGCGCAGCCATTGGGTCACCTTCATGCTGCGGCCGCCGTGGTGGCAGTGTACGGCGATCTGATGGTCGCGAAGCTCCTCCAGTTCGCCGACCCTGTTTGCCAGCTCGCTCATGGGCAGCAGCCTGGCGCCCGCGATGCTCACCGTGGCATACTCGTCGGCTTCGCGACAATCGATGAGCACGAAGTCGTCCTGATTGCCAAGCTTGCTGGCCACGCTTTGGCAGTCGATCTCGAGCTGGAGTTCCTCGGGCATAAGAATTCCTTCGAATTCGCGGAGTGTGCTGTTCGTCGTTGGGCCGATATGCGACGTTTGTCGCTCGGCAGAGGTCACTCGGAAAAATCGATGGCGAGCGAAACGAAACAGGCTGCCCCGAACGTGTAAGTTCCGGGGCAGCCTGCGATGAACTCAAGTGACGACGCCAGTCGTTATTCTGGCACCGCCGTCGGCTCTTTGCCGGCCTTGGTGCATAGCTGGATGTACACCGTCGGGTCGATCGCCTCGTCGATTCCCTGCACGTGGGCATCGCCAAAGGCGTGTAATACGATGCCGGAGTGATCGCTACTCGGCCCGAATTCCCAATTGGTAAGGGTGGGATTGCACACAGGAAAGGTGGCCCCCAGGTTGTAGTACTTGAGCTCGGTATTACTGCCGAAATTCAAGGCGGTTTGGGCCCCGCTGTTTGGATCAAACTGCCAAAAGTAGGTCGTAATGCTGCTGCCCCCGGAAGCCCCCCCTATGACTCGCTTGGGTTGAATGGCTTGTTTGTTGGTCACCGCCATTTGAGCGATTAGACTCGAGGCCCCCAGCGGCACCGCCGTGACATAGGACGCCGTCCCGTCGAACCACGACGAGAACCTCTGTTCCTTGCTCTCCACGACTACGATCGTCTTGGACATTCCATCGATAATCGCGCGAACGGCGGTACCTTGGCTCGACTTGTTGTCAGGCGGAACGATCACGCCATTGGGCCGCTCGGCATATTGCGCGTCGATCACCGGCCCAAGCGGAGGCGGTTCCTGGAGGCAGCCGAAATGCGTCGCGGCCATGGCCTTGTAGTTGGTGGTCACCACTCCCCAGGGCGCCGACGGGCCGTTCATCGTAGGTTTGTCTGGGAACATGGAGTCTTCGTAGTGACAACGATCCCAACCTGGAAGAGTGCCAATGGGCACAATCGCGTCGCCCGAGAAACTCGGGCAGCGCACCTGATCCAGGTCGATCGTCGAGAAATGGCGCCACCAGATGCCCCCGGACGCCGCCGAACCGCCGTTGTTGAATCGGACACCGGGACCAGTGGCAGGGCCCCCCGTCTGTTTACCACCCTGCTGCGTAAAAGCGGGATAGGAGAATCTCTTGGAGGCGGAGCTCAAAAGATTATAGGTCGCGGATTCCTCCAGGGCGGGCAATATCTTGACTATCCAACTGTAACCGGCCGGGGTTCCCTTGGCGCCGGTACTAACAGAACTGCCAGGCACGGAGCCGTAAATGTTCGGCAATGCCGTCGGACCAGGGGCGCCCGGCTCGCTGGCATTGGTGGCGGGGGTACACCAGGTCAGCAAGGGGAACTTCTTGTACGTGTTCTCGTGATTCAATAGCGCCAGCCCGATTTGCTTCAACTTGTTCTGGCACGAGTTGCGTCGGGCTGCCTCGCGGGCGGCCTGAATGGCTGGCAACAACAACGCGACCAACACGCCGATGATGGCAATTACCACCAACAGCTCAACGAGGGTAAAACCTCGTGCCTTCTCTTTGGTGACCATATGTCACCTCCTTGGGGTAAGGAAACCAATGAAGAAAATGATGCAACGCCTCTCCACGGATGGGCGCGCCGCAAACGCAGGGCCCTCCAATAGATGCAATGTAATCTAATGGGTCGGCAAAGGGGTGTCAAATAGGAATTTTTGGTTTTTGCCGTTCGCCTTCCTCACGCTAGTCATCGCCAGCGATCGCGAGGACATTGCATGAAGGCCAGTCGCCGTCCGTTTTTTTGCTTATGGTGCCCGTCGACGGGCGGCACTGGTCGCCACGCAAAACAAGCCCTATAGTAGCCATTTGTCCACTCACTACCTGTCGCCAAATCTAGACGCGTGGGCGGCTCCGAACCGGTTTCCGCCGCCCAAGCAGTTTCGGGACTCAGGGCCATGTTTCAGGGCGTAACCATCCTGTCCGGCGCGGCGCGAAGCGGCAAGACAGAACGTCTGCTAGCCGCCTATCGCCAAGTGCTCGCTGACGGTCCCTTGGGCGCCGCTCTGTGGATCTGCCCAACCCATCGGGCGGCTGCCGAAATCCGGCGGCGAATTCTCGTGGGACCTCTTTCGGGGTGCTTCAACCCCCATTGCCTCACATTCGAACAGTTTGCCGGGCGTGTTTTGGACAGCTCGTCGCTCGATATCCGTTCGATCCCGCAGCCACTGGTGCGGGTGCTGCTCAAGCGACTGATCGATGACTCGCGGGCTCGGGGAGAGCTGCGATATTTCAAACCGATCGCCGACTCCGGCGGCTTCCTCGACTTGTTGGCCGGTTTTGTCCAAGAGTTCAAGCGACTCGAAATCTGGCCCGAAGAATTGGCCGAGGCCTGCGGCCGGCGGCCGTCGCAGAAAGATCACGAGCTGTTGGGCATTTACGAGGCCTATCAGCAACTCCTGAACGATCGCAATCTGTACGACGCCCAAGGACAATTCTGGTCTGCCAGGGCAGAATTGCGCAACGGGCAACTTGCTCCGTTCCAGAAGTTGCGGCATGTGTTTGTCGATGGGTTTGCCGATTTCACGCGCACCGAGCACGAGATGCTCGAAATCCTGGCCGGCCGCATCGATTCGCTGACCATTAGCCTGCCGCTGGAAGACGGCGATCGGCGGCCCCAGTTATTTTCCAAGTCGGCAAAGACCGCCACCGAGCTGGAGCGCCGTCATCCGCGAATCATGATCGAACGACTGGCTCGACGTCCAATCGCGTGTCCGGCATTCGGGCACCTGGAACTGAATCTGTTTGCCAACCCGCGCCATCTCGACTCCGCCCCCGAGGCACACGGCATCGAAGTGCTGCCCGCCGCTGGTGCGACGGACGAGATTGAACTGCTGAGTCGGCGGATCAAACGGCTGCTCGTTCATGGCGACGACGAGCTGCCCGGAGAGCCAGTGCCGCCCGAAGACATCCTTGTCGTATTTCGCTCGCTCTCCGACACCTCCGACCTGGTGCGGGAAGTGTTCGCCCAATACGGCATTCCGCTGGCCATCGGGCGTCGCCCGCCACTGGGCCGCTCGGCTGTGATGGCTGCGCTCATGGCCTGGTTGCGACTCGATCTGGAAGCCTGGCCATTTCGGCAAGTCTTGCGGTTGCTCGGTCATAACTTGTTTCGGCCCGAATGGCCCGAGTCGAAGGCAGGGAAGGGGGCGACCGCGGCCGAACGGCTGGTGCATGCACTACGAATTCCCTCGGGCCGCGCGGAGCTGCTTGCCGCGATCGAGCGCGTGGCCGCCAGTTCGACCGCCAATGTGTCTTCCAGCGAGCGCCCCGGAATGTCGCTGGCCGAGCAGGCGCGAGTCGCATTGCCGCTCTTGGCTCGCATGGGCCGCGTGCTCGATGCACTGCCCGAGCGCGCGACTTTCAACCAGTGGTCCGCTGCGCTCGACGCGCTTGCTGAAACAACGGGGATGTTGGGCCCGGCCGAATCGGCCGGTCAACCATCGCCGGACTCGCCTCGGGGCGCCTGGGGCCAATTGACGGCTGCGCTGCACGCCCGCGATCACCTGGCCGCCTGGCTGGGCGAAGCGCCGCCGCTGGTTTCTCGTCGCGAATTCTTCGATCATTTGCAAGAGATCTTGAAAGTCGAGTCGGCGCCGTCGGATCGCGACGAGACGGGCCGAGTGCGGGTCGTGTCGGCTGAAAACGCCCGCAATTTGTCGCTTCCGTACGTTTTTGCCGCGGGCCTTTCGGAAAAAGCGTTTCCGCCGCCTCATCGCGAGGATTGCATTCACAGCGAGGCCGAGACCCGGGAGTTGATCGCCGCCGGCTTGCCGTTGGTGCCGCACGCCGATCGGCGCAGCTACGAGATGCTCTTGTTCTACGAGATCGTGACCCGCGCCACGAAAAAGCTCGTCCTTAGCTATCCGGCCTTGGACCAGGCCGGGCTGCCGCTTTCGCCGAGCCCGTTTGTGACCGAGCTCGAAAACACCTTTACGCCCCTGCGCAAGTCCAGAGGGCAGGCGCCGCAGTTGTCGAGTGTTCCGGCTTCGAACGACGTGCTCTCGCCGCGCGACTTCCGCGTTCGCGCGGTGTCGCAGGCCCTGAGCGGCGACAACACGATGTTGGCAGAACTAGTGCGCCATCCCGTCATGTCGGCAGCCGCCGAAAGTATCGTGGCCGGACTGCGAACGTCCTGGTCTCGCCGTCAAGGCGACTCGTTCGGCCCGTTCGAAGGCATGCTGCAATCGGCGGCCGCGCGCCAGTTGCTGGCGGCGCGCTTCGGTCCCGAGCGTTGTTGGAGCGCCAGTCAGCTCGAGCAGTATGCGCGCTGCCCCTATCAGTTTTTTTTGCAGCGCGTGCTCGGACTTCGGCCGCTCGACGAGCCGGCACTGGAAATCGACTACGGCGGCCGCGGCGACATGTTGCATTGGATCCTGTGGCAAGCCCATCGGCGGCTTAACGAGCGGTCCGGCGGGCCGACCTCGCCGGCCAGCTTTGGCGCCGACGAATTCCTGACGACCAGTCGGGAATTGCTCGACGAATTGATGAACCTATTGCAGGGCGAACACAAGCTTGCCAATGGAATGTTGGAAATCGACGCTCGGCACGTCACCGCCTGGCTGGCCAAATATCACGGCCAACACGACGCCTACGACAAGCACTGGCAAGCGATGCCAATTCCGCTGCGGCCCGCGCACTTCGAGGTCGAGTTTGGTCCTCCTCGCCGGGGCGGGGAGCCCGGGCCGAACCGGTCAGGGCAAGAGAATCGCGACCCGCTCTCGCGACCCGAACCGTTCGATTTGGTCTGCGGCTCGGAAACCGTTCGTTTCTCCGGGCGTATCGATCGCATCGATCTCGGCCAGGCCGGCGAGCAGACCGTCTTCAACATCGTGGATTACAAAAGTGGACGGCCATCGCCCCGCACCAGCGCCCGTTCGATCGACGAGGGGTACTCGCTGCAATTGCCGCTCTATGCCCTGGCCGCCCGCGAGCTGTTGTCCGAAAAACAGGCCGTGTCGTACCGTGCCGCCTATTGGCACGTGGCGGCCAAGGGATATCAGGAAAAAGACGCCGTCAAGTTTCAGCTCGACACCGCGGGGCAGATCCAGCTCAATCCCGAGTGGGAGTCTCTCGAAGCGCGATTGCGATTGCGGGTTCGATCGCTGGTCGAGGGCATTCGCCGTGGCGAGTTCCCGATGTATAGCGCCGACGACAAGTGTACAAGTTATTGCGATTTTGCCACCGTCTGCCGAGTGAACCAGGCAAGGCAGCGGAACAAAACCTGGCAGGCTCCAGAAGGGGAGTCGCCATGACGAGCACGGCAGCGAGCGCGAACAGGCTTACCGCCGAGCAACAGCGGGCCATCGAGACCAACGCCGTGTCCGTGTCGCTCTCGGCGGGCGCCGGTTGCGGCAAGACGTTCGTGCTGACCGAACGATTCCTGGCCCATTTCGACCCGGTCGACGACAAGGCGCTTAGTCCCGGCGACCTGGGGCGCCTGGTAGCAATTACGTTCACCGAGCGCGCCGCGCGAGAGATGCGCGACCGGATCCGCGCGAAATGTTACGAGCGACTGCTCGCGGCCGAACCTGAAGCGGCCGACTATTGGTCCGAGCTGCTTCGGTCGCTCGATGCGGCCCGCATCAGCACGATCCATGCATTCTGCGGATCGCTCTTGCGCTCGCGCGCCGTGGAGGCCCAGCTCGATCCGCAGTTTTCCGTGCTCGAGCAGGCCCAAGCCGACACACTGTTGTCGGAAATCATCGACGAAGTGTTGCGGCAGCTTGTTGCCGATCGGGATCCGCTGACAATCGAGCTGGCCGCGCGCTTCGACCTGCGTCTGCTGGACGAGATGCTGCACGACCTGGTGCGCGGTTGCACCGCCGCCGAGTTCGACGCCTGGCGGGGAGTTTCACCGGACGACCAGCTCGCGCGTTGGAGCGACTTCCACAAACAGTCCGTGCTGGCCGAAATTGGTCGGGAGTTGGCCAACACACCTGCCGCGCAAGTGGTGCTGGCGGTACTCGGCGAGCACGAACCGGATCATCCGGTGATGCGCGAGCGGCGCCGCATACTGCTCGATAAACTGACTTCGCTGGCGGCGGCCGACGCGCCATCGGCGAACTTACTCGCAGACCTCGAAGCGATTCAAGCCAACGCCCGAGTGCAAGGCGGCGGCTCGGCCAAGGCATGGGACAGCGCCTTTGCGTATGAACGTTTCAAATCGGCAGCGACGAAATTGCGCGAATCCGCCGAAGCTGCCGGTGCGATGGCCGTTTTCGACCGCGAGGCGGCCCGCGAGGCAGCAGTCGTGGGCCTGCAATTACTGTCTCTGGCCGATGCTGCCCAGCTTCGCTATACCGAGCGCAAGCGCGAGCTGAACGCGCTGGACTTTAACGATTTGCTCTCGCGTGCCCGCGCGCTGCTGATGGATCCGCGCCATCGCGAGATGACCCAGCGGCTTTCCTCGCAGATCGAATTGCTCCTGGTCGACGAGTTTCAAGACACCGATCCGCTGCAAGTCGATCTGGTCGAGGCCCTATGCGGCGGAGACCTGGCCGGCGGCAAATTGTTCTTCGTGGGCGATTACAAGCAATCGATCTATCGCTTTCGCGGAGCCAAGCCGCACGTGTTTCGCAAACTTCGCGAGCGGACTCCCGCGACCGGGCAACTTTCGCTGACGTTGAATTTTCGCAGCCAGCCAGCAATTCTGGACTTCGTCAACGCCTTGTTTCACGACGATCTGGGCGACGGCTATGAACCGCTTCGGCCCAGCCGGCCGCAGGTCAGTCCGAAGCCGGCCGTCGAGTTCCTGTGGGCGCCGGCCTCGGGCAGCGATCGCGAGAACAAAGAATCGCTACGCAGCCGCGAGGCGGATTGGCTTGCCCTGCGCCTGCGAGCGCTCATCGATTCCGGGCAACCCATTGTGTGGGATGCCGACGCCGCGGCCGCGGGAAAACCGGCCGCTCGGCCCGCGAGGCTCTCGGACGTCGCGATCTTGTTTCGCGCGCTGTCGGACGTCGAGATCTATGAAGAGGCCCTGCGCCGCTACGGCCTCGATTACTACGTCGTCGGCGGCCACGCGTTCTACGCACAGCAGGAGATTTTCGACCTCTTGAACTTGCTCCGGGCGATCAATAGCTCGAGCGACCTGGTGAGCCTCGTCGGCGTGTTGCGCAGCGGCATGTTCTCGCTCGCCGACGAAACGCTGTTCTGGCTGGCCGGCCATCCCGAGGGTCTGTCGGCCGGGCTCTTCGCTGCACAACTGGCACCCGAGATTTCGGCCACGGAAGCCGAGCGGGTTCGATTCGCGGCCCGCACGATTTCGGAATTGCGGCAACTCAAGGACCAGGTGCGGATTTGCGAGTTGATCGAGGTGGCGCTCGAACGAACCGGATACGACGCCGTATTGCTGAGCGAATTCATGGGCGAGCGCAAACTGGCGAACTTGCGAAAGCTCATCGAGCAAGCACGTACGTTCCAGCGCGGCGACTTGTTCGACTTGTCGGACTTTATCGTCCAGTTGGCCGACTACGTCGTTCACCAGCCCGACGAGCCGCTGGCAGCCACGCATTCGGAGAACACGAATGTGGTGCGACTGATGACGATCCATCAATCCAAGGGCCTGGAGTTTCCGATCGTCGTGGTACCCGACTTGGATCGGCCCCGGCACAACCGCGCTGCCGGCGTTCACTTCGACCCTGTGCTCGGCCCGCTCGTGCGCTTGCCGGAAGCCGACAATGGAGAGGCAACGCTAAGCGGCTACGATCTGTGGCGATTTGTCGAACGATCCGAGGACGCGGCCGAGCTAAATCGGCTATTGTATGTTGCCACGACGCGCGCAGCCGACTACCTGATTTTATCCAGCGGGGTGCCGGAGGTGGGTTCGGCGAGCGGGCCTTGGCTGCAATTGTTGTCGCGGCGGTTCGACCTGAACGACGGACGCTTTCTAGGAATATTGCCCGCCGGCGCGACGATGCCCGAGGTGCGCGTCACGAGCCAGGAACCTCCGCCGGCAAGTCGCTGGGAACGAACGCCCCGAGTCGATGTCGAAGCCATGATCGACGAAGCCTTGCACAGTCCGGGATCGTCCGCCGCGCATCGCCACGGGATCGACACAATCGTGCCCAGCAAGAAAGCTCGACGGCAATATTCCTTCTCCCGACTATACGGCACGTTGCACCTGCCACCGCAGGTTGTGGACGACCCGGATCGGCTTGCCGAGCGATCGGTCGATCCGCGCGGACTGGGCACGTTGGTGCATGCGGTCTTGGCGGCTTTGGATCTTCGTCAGCCGAGCAACTGCCAGGAACTGGTCAACCGATATGCCAAGCGGCACCTGGGAGAAGATCCCGGTCAGGCAGCGATAGCGGTGCAGATGATCGAGCGGTTCGTCGCCTCGCCCCGATTCGCGGAATTGGCGGCGGCTCAGGAGGATCACGCCGAGATCGAGTTCTTGCTGCGATGGCCCTTGCCGGCGAGCGCCGAGCCAGAAACTCTGATTGGCGGATACCTCGATCGACTTTACCGCGACGCCCGCGGCAATTGGCACGTTCTGGACTTCAAGACCAACCGCGTGGGGGAATCGGGCGTTGCCCCTCTGGCCGCCGCCTACGAAATGCAAATGCTGGTATATGGATTGGCGACCGAGCAGATTTTGGGTGTACCGCCGGCCAGCCTGACGTTGCATTTCTTGCGCACCGGGGCGGAGCACGCCTTTGATTGGGACGCCGCGGCTCGCGAGCGGGCCGTGCGGCTGGTCGAAGCGGGCATCGCCGCCAGTGTCGCAGGGGCTGGTGCGACTTAGCGGACCGTGCGCGCACTTATCGCTGCGACCACTTGGTCCTATAATCCGGCGATTGAATTGCCCGTGAGTTTCCAGAGGCGTGCGCAACTTGCCGTCGATCGACCCCCAACAACAGCGCGAGTTTGCCGTCGAGATTGTGCGACGGCTGCGCGCTCGGGGGCACGAGGCGCTGTGGGCGGGCGGATGTGTCCGCGACCAGTTGTTGGGGCACACGCCCAAGGACTACGACGTGGCCACTTCGGCCCGGCCCGAGGAAGTACGCGAGATCTTCGGCATGCGCCGCACGGTCGCCGTCGGAGCGGCGTTCGGCGTGATTTCTGTCCTCGGTCCCAAACCGGCCGGGCAGCTCGACGTCGTGACATTTCGCCAGGACAAGAATTATCTCGACGGGCGGCATCCGGAAGCCGTCGAGTTCAGCACTCCCGAGGCCGATGCCCAGCGCCGTGATTTTACGATCAACGGCCTGTTTTACGATCCGATTGACGACCGGGTCATCGATTTCGTCGGCGGACGCGACGACATGGAGCGGCGGGTGGTGCGTGCAATCGGCGATCCGGTCGAGCGATTCAACGAAGATAAGCTGCGGCTGATGCGGGCGGTGCGATTTGCCAGCAGATTTGATTTCTCGCTCGACCCGCCTACGCGCCGCGCGATCGAAGCGCTCGCCCCCGAGGTCACCCAGGTGAGCGCGGAGCGCATCGCCGCCGAAATACGGCTCATGCTGCTCGATAAATCACGTCGCGCCGCTGTGGAACTATTGGGCGAGGTGGGGCTATTGGAGGCGATTCTGCCGGAACTGTCCGCCGCTCGCGAAGCCGGATCGCTGGCCGCCACGTATAAGGTGCTCGATCGGCTAGAGCAGCCCCGTTTTTCGTTGGCGCTGGCCGCGTTGCTGCACGATGCCGTTTCGCCGCAGATCAGCTACGAAATCTGCCGTCGCTGGAAGCTCTCGAACCGCGACAGCCAGCAAGTGCGCTGGCTGGTGGAGCATCGCGAGGCACTGGTTGCCGCGCGGCAAATGGGCTGGCCCCGGCTGCAACGTCTTTTGATCTCAGACGGCATCGAAGATTTGCTGCAACTGCACGAGACAACTGCGATGGCCGCGGGAAACGATGTTGGCGCAGTCAATTATTGCCGCGAGTTGTTGCAGATGCCTCCAGACGAGCTGAATCCGCCGCCTCTTTTGACCGGCGACGACCTGCTCGCGCACTGCGTACCTCGGGGAAAGCAGTATCAATCGTTGCTCGAGGCGGTGCGCGACGCGCAGTTGAATAAGACAATTTCCACCCGCGCCGAAGCGCTTGGGCTAGTCGATGCGCTGCGAAAGCGCGGTCCGGATTCGAATCCCCAGGCTTGATCGGCCCTTTGATCGAAGGAGTGCCCGCGATGGATGGAGAATTTCTGCTGGGCCTCATCGCTCGCTGGCTGCACATCCTGGCCGCAATCACGGCCGTGGGCGGCACGATATTCGCCCGCGCGGTCGTCTTTCCGACCCTGGACGGATTGCCCGCCGACGAGCGGTCTCGGCTGCACGCGGCTCTTCGAGCCCGTTGGTCGATCATCGTGGCCGCGGCGATCGGATTCTTGATCGTCAGTGGTCTGTACAACGTTGGCATCACTTCCGTTCGCTTTCGGTTGCCACGCTGGTACATGCCGCTGTTCGGGGTCAAGTTCCTGATGGCCCTGGTCATATTCGCCGTCGCCAGCCTGTTGTCGGGCAAAACGCACGCAGCCGACAATTTGCGGAAACACGCCCGTTTCTGGCTTAATTTGAACATCCTGCTGGCCGTGTGCGTCGTTTGCATCTCGGGCGTGCTGCGGACGGCCGAACGCACTGCGAAATCGACGTCCGCCCCGACCGCTCAACAGAATAATAGCGGGCAAAACTGAGGGGCGCTTTGCACTGACGTTTGTCTCGATTAATCTGGAATTTGAGCAAGTCCTGGAATCGCCAGATTGAGGCGATGTCTCCTTCCTCGCGAAGCTCGCATCACAAACACCAGCTCGACACGACCATGAACGACCGATCCTTGGCCATCTCTGTATTACAAAAGGCCCGCGACGCACTGAGCGAGCGGCTCACGCAGCGGGTGATCGAATCGCGCGACGACATCGAGGCCGACGCCGAGGGCGGATCGTATCTGAGCGAAATCGAAACGATCTATGAGCAAATTGGCGGGCGGCTGGCCCATCTCAACGCGATGCTCTCGAACCTCCCGCCGACGGCTTCCGCGACCGCCGCCGATCCCACGGCCAGCGAGGTGATTTACGCCGATTTGGCTACGGCTTATCCGGCGGGACTCGAACAAGAGCCCGCGCCCAGCGCTCGCTTGCTGGGTTTGCCCGCGCCATCGCACGCCGAGGAGTCGTCAACACGGCAACACGCCGTCGCGTTTCAGAATATCGTGCGCCACGCCCAGACGGCCGACCTGGCGACCGCAAGCCGGTTGATTTCCGAATTGTTCGACATCAAGCCCAGCCAGGCACGCCGCGCGGCGCAGGCCTTTGCCAGACAGATCGCCGAGCAACCAGAGCTTGCCCGCCGGATCGAAGATCTGAGCTCTTCGCTGGAAGCTTGCAACGAGTACGCCACCGCCACGCTGTTGGGCGAGTGCTTTGCCTTCCAGGCGATCGACGCGCTATCGTTCGTGCGGGCTTTGAAAGACCGCTCGGGCGGCGCCGACCAATTGCGATAGAATATCCAACGTCGCTGGCCGTCCGTCCGGCAGCACAATCCCAGCCGCAGGCCGTTCGATGGACAAGAAAATCAAGAAGAAACAGGATGTTCTCCGCCACCGGCTACAAAAGCTGCAACAGCAGCTTGCCGGAGCCCGCCGGCAAATGGATGATGTCGAAGAGGTGCGGCGACTCGATCAGGAAGTCGCGGCGACCGAAGCGGAGTTGGAAAAGCTGAAGTAGGCTCCAACTGCCCGATTCCCGCTATTCGATTGCCGCCGTTGCGCCCGGCGAGGCGCCATCGCGATAGACGGCCGGCTCGGCCGTGCCGTCGCCATTGAAATCGCCCACGACCGGCGTGTCACCCGGGCCGCCGAGTTGGAACTTCTGGTCTTCGGGATCGATCTCGCCGTTGCCGTTGGTATCGATGTACCACATTCCGTCGCGATAGATTCCCAACTCGTCGACACCGTCGCCGTTGAAGTCGCCCACGACCGGCCGATCGCCGGAACGCCCGAAATTGACCTTGGCGTCGCTCTCGCTCCACTTGCCGTCGCCGTCGATGTCGCGCCGCCAGACGCCGTCGCGGAACACGGCGATCGTGTGTGTGCCGTCGCCGTTCCAGTCGCCCACGATCGGATGATCGCCGGGGGTGCCATAAAAGAACACGTGATCGATCAAGTCGGCACGCGGCTGGCCGTTGGCCGTGAGCTTCATCGTCCGCTCGCCCACTGCGGTCCGTTCCGCCTGTCGGGGAATGTTCTTGTGAACGCGCGTGTTCGCGTTGTGCGGATCGGGCAGTCCCGGTTCGTGGGCCACGGCTCGCGGGTC
This sequence comes from Planctomycetia bacterium, assembly GCA_031400775.1. Taxonomy (GTDB): domain Bacteria; phylum Planctomycetota; class Planctomycetia; order Pirellulales; family PALSA-1355; genus PALSA-1355. Next base: position 18,712 of record JANNQN010000002.1, read on the forward strand.
GCCAGGCCAGGCCGGCCCGTAAATGCCAATATCCGTTTTTCCGTCGCCGTCCCAATCGCCGGTGACCGGCTTGTCCCATTTGTGGCCGAGCTGGGCCCACAGATCGCCTTCGTCCCAAACGCCGTTGTCGTTCAGATCGATATACCAGCGGCCATCTTTGAAGACGCCGACTTCGGACTTGCCGTCGCCGTTGAAGTCGCCGGCGATGGGAATTCCGCCGCGGATGCCGAATCGCGTTTTGCGGACGCTGACCTGACCGGGCGTGCCGGCGGCAAACACCCACTCGCCATCGTCCAGATCGGCGCCCTCCCACAGGATCTCATCCTGCGGGCGCATGGAGGTCAATTGCACGACTTGCTGCGTCGCCTCCAGTCCGCGCGGCTGACCGGCGTCGACGACGCTCAAGTGCCAGGTATACAGCGAGCCGCCGGCTCGGGTGAGCACTGGCTGCAAGAGATAGGGAAACACATATTCGGGCGCCGGGAACAGCGGGGGAAGCGGATTGAAGAACCCGCCGCCGACAAACGGCTCCGGCGGCGCGGGCGGCGGCGGTAGTATTTGCAGGGTAAACACCGTGGTCACCACCACGCTAAAGTTGTTGTCGACCGAGTTTCCGGCGACCGGCAAGTTGATTTGCAGAATCGCATCGTGCTCCGGCAGCGACTGCAATTGGGCGAGAACGGCCGGATCGACGGGGAATAGTTCGCTCATCACAATACCGCCCAGCGAACCGGCCGTGTCGATGCCGGTATAGGTGTCTTCGATCTTGACGTCGTAAACGGCATAGATGCCGGCCTGCAAACCCACGAACTGGTAATGTCCGTTGGCGTCGGTCAGCGTGGTAATCGGCTCGTCGGCGGCGTACGTTCCAGGCAAGGCCGCGGAGCCGTAAATCGGCAGGCCCGTGACGCCGTCGCGCAGTTGCAGCAGCACTCCGCCCAGGCGGGTGTCATCGCTGGTCAGCTTGCCATCGCGCAGGGCCAGCACGTCGGGTACGTCGCCTGCGTTTTCGACCTCGATCGGAGGGCCGTCCTGGAACACGAAACCCGAGAGCTGGGCCGGCGGAATCTCGCAGAAATCGTAGTGTACGGCATGCAAGCCCGCCACCAGTACGATGTCGGTGACCAGATTCGCAGCCACCAACCCGCCCGCGGAACCTTGCTCGGTCTCGCCGTCAAAATATGCGACTGGCTGCACCTCGCGCACGCCGTAGGTGCCGGGCGACAGGTTGTCGAACAGGTAATGTCCGTCGGCGCCGGTCGTGACCGTGGCGATCACGCTGCCCCGGCTGTCCAGCAGATGAATGGTGACGCCGGCGAGCGGGGGGTTGGCCGGGTTCTCGCAATCGCCGGTGGTGTTGACGTGTACCATGCCGCCGATGCTCACGGGCGGCAGTTCGCCAAAGTTGTAATTCTCGCCGTGCTGGCCTCCCTTGAGGACGGCGCCGGTGATCGAGTCGCCCGGATTGTGGGCCGCGCCGCCGGCATCGCCAGGCGTGTCGAGACCGTCGTAATATCCAGACGGCTGAAACTCGCGCACACCATACGTCCCAGGCCGCAAGCCGACGAAGCAGTATTCGCCGGTTGCATCCGTCAGAACCGTGACGCCGGTGGGCTGGCCATTGGCATTCAACAGCTCGACGGTCACGCCAGAAATTCCCTGCTCGCCGGATTCCTTCAGGCCGTTGTCGTTGAGATCGGCATACACAAAGCCGCACAATTGGGCGGGCGGGATCTCGCAGAAGTCGTAGTGCATGCCCGCCACGCCGGAACCGAGTGCGATGGCCGTGATAAAGTTATTGGACACTATGCCGCCGGCGGATCCCGCTTCTGTCTCGCCGTCAAAATAGTTCGCCGGCTGGATTTCGCGGACCGAATAGGTTCCCGGCGCCAGATTATCGAAGCGATATTCGCCGTTGGCATCGGTGATTCGCGTGCCGATCACGGTGCCATTGCTATTGAGCAACTCGATCGTCACGCCGGCCAGGGGCGGATTGGCTGGGTCGTCGCAGTCGCCGTTGGTGTTGACGTGGACCTTGCCCGCGATGCTGGCCGGCAACAATTCGCCGAAGTTGTAATTCTCGCCGTGCTGGCCTCCCGTGAGGACGGCGCCGGTGATCCGATCGCCCGGATTGACGGCCGTTCCGCCCGCATCGCCCGGCGTGTCGAGACCGTCGTAGTAGCCAGCAGGTTGAAACTCCCGCACGCCGTGCGTCCCGGGTCGCAAGCCGACGAAGCAATATTCGCCGGTTTCGTCGGTGACGACGGTCACGCCGGTGGGCTGGCCATTGGCGTCCAGCAGCTCGACGGTCACGTTCGCGATTCCCGCCTCGCCGGCCTCTTTCAGGCCATTGTTATTCATGTCGACGTAAACGAATCCGCACAGTTGGGCCGGCGGAATCTCGCAGAAGTCGTAGTGCATAGCGTCTACGCCCGAGAGAAGCTCGATCTGGGTCACGAGGTTGTTGCTGACAATGCCGCCAGCGGATCCTGCCTCGGTCTCGCCGTCAAAATATCCTGCGGGCTGAATCTCGCGGACGCCGTAGTTGCCAGGGGGCAGATTGACGAATTCGTACTCGCCATTGGCATCGGTCTGGGTCGTATCGATCACGCTGCCGGTGCTGTTGAGCAGTTCGATCGTCACATTGGCCAACGGCGGATTGGCCGGGTCGTCGCAATCGCCGTTGGTGTTCACGTGGACTTTGCCGCTGATGCTCACCGGCAGCAGTTCGCAGAAGTCGTACCGCACGCCGTGCATGTCGGAGACGAGCCTAATCTGGCTGATCTCATCCAGCCGATTGCTCACACCGCCTAGCGATCCGACCTCGGTGTCACCCTGAAAGTAACCCGCCGGCTGCTCTTCGACGACGGTGTACACGCCGGCAACCAGTTGATCGAATTTGTAGTTGCCGTTGGCGTCGGTTGTGGTGGTGCGAACCGTCACGCCCGCGGCGTTGAGCAGTCGAATTACCACGCCTTCGATCTGCGGAGGATTGACGTTGTGT
>JANNQN010000003.1:0-7782 GCA_031400775.1 Planctomycetia bacterium
GGTGCCGGCATCGCTGCTCGTCGTCTTCACGCTGGGGGCCGCAGTGCTGGCCTGGGCGCGCGGCTGGCTCGTCGGACGCCTGGTCGCGCTCGTTTGTTTTGGTCTTTGCCACAATCGCGTTGATGTCAATCGGCGGTGCGAGGGCAGCCGACCCTGGCCCGGTCGACAAGGACGCGCCCGAGCAATTCACCAAGACGGATTCCGGTCTGAAGTATCGAATTCGCCGCAAGTCGGACGGCGAGAAACCCAAGCGAGCTAACACGGTGACGGTTCACTACCGAGGCTGGCTGGATGACGGCAAAGAGTTCGACAGCTCCTACAAGCGAAACGATCCGGCCACGTTCCCCTTGAATCGGGTCATTCCGGGCTGGACCGAGGGCATGCAGTTGGTGGGCAAAGGCGGGATGATCGAGTTGGAAATTCCCTCGGAGCTCGGCTATGGAGCCGCCGGCTCGCCCGGCGCGATCCCTCCCAACGCGCGGCTGCACTTCCTGGTCGAATTGATCGACATCAAATAGCGGGAGGGATAGCAAACGCGGCCGCGAGCTAGCCGAACAGTTCGGTGATCGGCCGACCTTCGCACACGCGGATGGGCCGGCCGAAGCGGTCGGCGACGGTAGCGTCGGCCGCGACGCCCAGCGCGTGCAAAAGCGTGGCGGCATAGTCTTGAGGGCTGACGGCCGATTCGATCGGGTAGGCGGCGTGCTTGTCGCTTTTGCCATGGATCGCGCCGCCTCGAATGCCCCCTCCGGCCAGCAAGCCGCTATAGCAGAAGGGCCAATGCGCCCGGCCTCCGCCTCCGCCGCCTGGATCGATCCTGGGACGGCGACCGAACTCGCCGACCCAGGCGACGATCGTGTCCTCCAGCATGCCACGCTGGTCGAGATCTTCCAGCAAGGCGGACAACGCCTGGTCGGCCGGCGGGATCAAGTCGTCCTTCAACCGCGAGAAATTCGCGCCGTGCGTATCCCAGAAGTTACGGCCGTCGTTATGCCAATTGACACTGACCAGCGGCACGCCCTGCTCGGCCAATCGGCGGGCCATCAAGACACACTGCCCGTGGATGTTGCGGCCGTAGCGGTCGCGCACAGCCGCCGGCTCTTGTGAAAGGTCGAAGGCCCGGCGGGACGTTTCCGAAGCCAGCAAGTCGAACGCCCGCTGTTTCAGCCCCGATTGCCCGCCAATGCCCAATTCGGCTCGGCCGCGGTCAATCTCTTTGAGCAGTTCCTGCCGGGAGTCCATCCGCTCGAAGCTGATGCCGTCGAGCAGTCCCAGTTCCTGGACCTTCCAGTCCGGATGATTGGGATCGCCGGTCACGACCATGGGGTCGAACTTGCGTCCCAGCCAACCGCCGTTTTGTCCGGGGGCGCGTCCACCGGGGGCCGCCGGGTGCAATGCCATCCAAGGCAAGGTCACAAACGGCGGCAGAGTGCCCGAGCCGCCCCGCAGCCGGGCCAGCATCGAGCCGAGATGCGGCGTGTCGCGATCGCTGGGGGGCGCGGCATCGCTCTTAAGCGTTGGCGCCAGATGGCCGGTGAGCGTCGTGTGGCCGCTCGACAGGTGCGCCGGGTCGTCGTGGCACAGCGAGCGGACGATGGCCAGCTTGTCGGTCAGGGAAGAAAGCCGCTGAAAATGCTCGCTGATCGCCATGCCGGGCACGCGGGTGGAAATCGGCTGAAACGAGCCGCGGATTTCGGCCGGGGCGTCGGGCTTGGGATCGAATGTGTCGAGCTGGCTGGGGCCGCCCCACATGAACAAAAAGATGCACCGCTTGGCGCGTCCAAAGCCGGCCGGCATGGCGGCTTGGTTTGAAGCCGCCGGGTTCGAGGCCGCCTGGGCCTGCGCATCCCAAAGTTGCGATAGTCCCAACCCGAGAAATCCCAGCCCGCCCGCCTGCAAAATCTGGCGGCGATTCAGCGACCCGGCCGCCAGGCGGCGCAAGTCGGCACAGGGGGATGTACCCAGCGGGCGTGCGACAGCGGTCCGATCGAGTCGTGTCATGCGGGGGGTGCTCGAACTTGGGGCGGGGTCGCCGGCGCTTGTTGGGTTGTCGGTCACACGGGCGTCGGCGAACGCATCGGCGTGGGTTCATGCATTGTAAGCAAGCACGCCGGGCAATTACCAGTCGAGATTGGCCCCTCTTTGGGGAGTTTGGTCCACCCTTTGACCAGCACCGCGGGCACGATAGATTCTAGTTTTCGCCGGCCATGCGCCGTCCACGAGCTCGCCAACGTCCTGGGAGTGACTATGGAACTGTCGTACGATCCAGCGGAGGCGGTGAAGCGACTAAGCCGCGCCGATCGATTGCTCGCGCGCGTCATCAAGCAGGCCGGGCCGTTCACACACGTGCCGGAAAAGATGCAGAGCCCGTTCCAGGCGCTAATGCGGGCAATCGTCTATCAGCAACTCAACGGCAAGGCTGCCTCCACGATCTTGGGGCGCGTGATCGACTTGTATCCGCGCGGCGGTTTGAAACCTGAGACCATTCTGGCGACTCCCGACGAGCGGCTGCGCGGTGCCGGCTTGTCGCGTAGCAAGGTGTTGGCGCTCAAGGATCTGGCCGCCAAGACGCTCGATGCCACCGTGCCCACCTTGGACCGGCTCAAGAAAATGGACGACGCGGAGATTGTCGCGCGGTTGGTGCAGGTCCGCGGCATCGGCCCCTGGTCGGTCGAGATGTTGCTGATCTTTCGGCTGGGGCGTCCCGACGTACTGCCGGTCAGCGACTTCGGAGTCCGCAATGGGTTCATGCTGACCTACGGCACCGCGAAGTTGCCGGCGCCGAAAGAAATGATCGATCACGCCGAATGCTGGCGTCCCTTCCGCTCGGTCGCCAGTTGGTATATGTGGCGGGCCGTGGATTTGGCTCGCGAAGAATCGCTCGTCGCCAAAGCCAAACCGGTCACTCGGGCGCGGAAGAAAGCATCGACTGGCTGAGCGGCCGCCGCATGTCCGGTCAAGCGAGCATTTTTTGCACGACGTTGCCGGCGACGTCGGTGAGGCGGAAATCGCGCCCCTGAAAGCGGTAGGTGAGCTTCAAGTGATCCAAGCCCAGCAGGTGCAGGATCGTGGCTTGCAGATCGTGAACGTGAACGCGATCGTCGACGGCGTAGTAGCCGAGCTCGTCGGTGGTGCCGATGGTTTGTCCGCCGCGGATACCACCGCCGGCCAGCCACATCGTGTAGCCGTCGACGTGATGGTCGCGTCCCACCAGGTCGCGTGGCTCGCCCATCGGAGTGCGGCCGAACTCGCCACCCCAGACGACGATCGTGTCGTCGAGCATGCCGCGCTCTTTCAGATCCTTGATCAAGGCCGCCGCCGGCTGGTCGACCTCTTTGCAACGATCATCGAGCGGCTTGCCCAGATGCGTGTCGGTGTTGCCGTGGTGGTCCCAGTCGGTGTGATAAAGCTGGACGAAACGCACGCCACGCTCCACTAGCCGCCGGGCGAGCAGGCAATTGTTGGCAAACGAAGGCTTGCCGGGCTCCGCGCCATAGGAATTGAGCGTGCGGGCGGTCTCGCCCGACAGGTCGATCAGCTCCGGCGCGCTGGTCTGCATGCGATAGGCCATTTCGTAGGCTGAGATTCGGGTCGCGATTTCAGGATCGCCCACGGCGGCCAGTCGCTGTGCGTTCAGTCGGCCGACGGTGGAAAAAAACTCGGCCTGGCGAGTGCGATCGATGCCCGGAGGATTTGCCAGGTTCAGGATCGGCTCGGGTCCGGACAACAGCGGCACGCCCTGATAGGCCGTGGGCAGGAAGCCGCTTCCCCACAGAGGATTCCCGCCGCGCGGACCGCGCGGGCCCGACTGCAACACCACGAACCCGGGCAAGTCGCGCGATTCGCTGCCGATGCCGTAGGTCAGCCAGGCGCCCATGCTGGGCAGACCGAAACGACTGGAGCCAGTGTTGACGAACAGCTTGGCGGGTCCGTGATTGAAAACGTCGGTGACCATGCTTTTGACGATGCACACGTCGTCGACGACCGTGGCCAGGTGCGGCAGCAGATCGCTCAATTCGGCCCCCGATTGGCCGTGCCGGGTGAACTTACGTCGCGTGCCCATCAGCTTGGCGTCGCCCTTGATGAATGCGAATCGCTTGTTCTTGGTATACGACGGTGGAATGACCTGGCCATCCAGCTCTTGCAGCTTGGGTTTGAAGTCGAACAATTCCAACTGGCTGGGACCGCCGGCCATGAACAGAAAGATCACGCGCTTGGCGCGGGCAGCAAAGTGCGGGGCGCGGGGTGCGAGCGGATCGCGCAGCGACGGGGGATTGCTCGCGGCCAGCGATTCGTCGGCGAGCAGCGAGCCCAGCGCAATCGAGCCCAGCCCCACGCCGCATTTGGCGAAGAAATGCCGCCGCGTGGCGTCCAACAAGCGCGATCGATCGTGCGGAGTTGTCGGCTGCATGGACTTATTCTCGCGTGATGAATTCATCGAGATTCAAAAGCACCCGCGCCACCATGGTCCAGGCCGCGGCCCTGGCTCGATCGCCGGTGGCCGGGCCAGAGCGGGGCGCCACGAGCGCGGCGTCTTCCGGCGCGCTCTCGAAGCGAGCCCGTTGACTGTCGAGATACTCGGCCAAGCTGGCATATTCGTCGTTCGAGGGCTCGCGAGCCAGGCAGCGGCGGAAGGCGGTTCGCAGCCGCTGGGTGTCGTCGACCTGGGCGGCGCAGAGTTCCGTGGCAAAGCCCTGGGCGATCTCGTAGAAGGCCCGATCGTTGGCCATCGTCAGCGCTTGTAGCGGCGTGTTCGAGCGCGGGCGGCGCGTGCAAGCCACGTTGGCGTCGGGCGCGTCGAACGTCTTCAGGAAAGGATAAGGGCTGGAGCGCCAGAAGTACGTATACATCCCGCGGCGGAAGCGATCGGCGTCCTTGTTCTCGCCCCAAAATTTGACTTGCTGGGTGAAGCGATAAATCCCCTCCGGTTGAGGCGGATAAACGCCGGGCCCGCCCAACTCGTCGGACAGCAGCCCGCTCGAGGCCAGAGCCGAGTCGCGAATCGTTTCGGCTTCGAGTCGCAGTCGCTGCTGCCGCCCGAGCAGCTTGTTGTAAGGATCGGCGGCGGTCAGGTCGGCGCGCATCGCCGACGACTGGCGATACGTGGCGCTGGTCACGATGCGTCGATGCAGCGACTTCATGCTCCAGCCGTCGGCCATCAACTGCCGGGCCAGCCAGTCGAGCAACTCGGGATGGCTCGGCCGATCTCCCTGCAAGCCGAAATCGTTTTCTGTGACAACCAGCCCCTGCCCGAAGTAGTGCTGCCACAGCCGATTGACCGTCACGCGCGATGTCAGCGGGTTTCGGGGATCGACCAGCCAGCGAGCAAAATCCAGGCGGTCTGGATGCGCACCGCGGGCGGCGATGGGGGGCAAAATGGCGGGAACGCCGGGCGTGACCGGCGCGCCGGCATGCAAGAAGTCACCCCGCAGGTGGATATGCGTCGAGCGCGGCTCCTTGCGCTCGCGCACGACCAGCGTGGTCGTGATCTTGGCGGCCATTTGCTTGCGACTGTTTTCCAACTCGGCGATCCGTGTTGCCAGCGGCAGCCGCTCGGGATCGTATTTCTGATACTCTAGTCGGATCGCGTTCTTCTGGGCGTCGGTCCTCTTGTCGGCGGGCACAGCGAGCGCCTCGCGCACCTCGGTCGGCAATTTCAGCACGTCGCCTTCGGCCGACGTGACGGAGATCCGAAACCGCCCCAGCAAGTAGTGCGGGCGGTTGTATCGCTGCTCGAGCACCAGCGTCAGTTTGCCATCAGTCGCGGTTAGCGGTTCACGGAGATAAAAGATCGCGGTCCGCGGCACGTTGGCGTTGCCCGGCGCGGAGATATTCCAACCCGTCTTCAAGTCTCCGTCGATGGCCAGCGCCACGGCGCCGCCTTCGCCCGAGTGATCGGCCCAGACTTCACCCCAGGCCAGCCGAGTCTCGCCGGCGGCCGGACCGGAAGCGGCAACGCTCGCGGCAATCTCGCTGAGCACGAAATTGCCGTTCTTGGCCAGACCGGGTCCCTGCTTCGGAAAACTCTCATGCGGCAGCATCTCCAGTCGAAGCGCCGTGATCGCGTGATTTGGCAGTGCCGCCGTCAAGGTGTACGCGTCGTTCTTTGGGATCGTGCCGCCGGTCAGGTGCGAGCCGTCGTCGAGCTTCGTAAAGGTCGCGCCCTCGGCCGATTGAATCGTCGCGTCGAGCACGGTCCACGGACGGTCGACGCGGCCGGCGAATTTGGCCTCCCATGCGGCCTGTCGCGAGCCCAAATTGGCGTCGACTTCGGCCAGTCGCTTTTCCGACTGCTCGATTTCGGCGACCAGGGCCGGCAACTCCTTGGCCTGCTGATCGGTCGGCACGCTCAGGGTCGGCTCGTCGGCATTGTTGAACACTGCGAACAGTTGATAGAACTCGCGCTGCGAAATCGGATCGTACTTGTGATCGTGGCAACGGGCGCAGCCCAAGGTGAGCCCCAAAAATGCTCCGCCGGTCGTGCTGACTCGATCGACCACGGCCTCGACGCGAAACTGCTCGGGATCGGTGCCCCCTTCCTCGTTGACCAGCGTGTTGCGATGGAAGCCAGTGGCGATGATTTGATCGGTGTCGGCGCCGTCGAGCAGGTCGCCGGCAAGTTGCTCGATCGTGAACTGGTCGAACGGCAGATCGCGATTCAAGGCATTGATTACCCAATCGCGATACTTCCAGATCGAGCGCCCGCCGTCGATCGTATACCCGTTCGAGTCGGCGTAGCGGGCCACGTCGAGCCAATGCCGCCCCCAGCGCTCGCCATAGTGCGGCGACGCGAGCAGTCGATCGACCAGCCGCTCGTAGGCGTCATCGCCCGTGTCGGAAAGGAACCGGTCCACATCGTCAATCGTCGGCGGCAGGCCCAACAGATCGAGGCTCAAGCGGCGGATGAGCGTGGCCTTGTCGGCCTCGGTCGATGGCTGCAACCCGGCGGCTTCGAGTCGCCCCAGGATAAAGGCGTCGATCGGACTGCGCGGCCAATCGCGGCGCTCGACCACGGGCGGATTCGCAGCGGCGATCGGCTGGAACGACCAATGATCGCTAAGCCGGTCGCCAGCGCTGGGGGGCGAATCGGCCGGCAGCGCGGCTCCCTGGTCGATCCAGCGGGCGAGCAAATCGATCTGGGCCGGTTCAAGCGGCTTGCCCTTGGGCGGCATTTTCGAGATCTCATCATCCCCGCCCCGCACCGCCTTGATGAGCAGGCTTTCTGCCGCTTTCCCAACGACGAGCGCCGGACCACTATTGCCTCCGGCCAAGAGCGTAGCAGCGCTATCCAACCGCAGGCCCGATTCTTGCTTGGCCGCGGCGTGGCACTCGAAGCAGTGTGCCACCAGGATGGGCCGGATGTCGCGCGCGAAATCCACCGGTTCTTCGGCCCTGGCCGGCGACACAGACGCCAGCACGATCCACGCAGCGACGTAAAACGCCGCTGCCGTCTTCGGGGCCAAAGCCCGGGCGGTTGATCGCGGTGATGTTTGGAACGCGGGAATCATGGGCGCGGGATCGGGGTGGGATCATCGCCAAACGGCACGCTCAGACGATGCAAGACATCATAAGCTAAGCGAATCCCGCTGAGAACACTTTGGGGGAACGGCTCGCGGCTGGCGAACGACCGGTCGAGCAGCTTAATCGGCGACAAATCTTGCGAGGAAAACGGCCTGACCCAAGGCCGTGAGCCGCTGGAAGTCGCTACCGGCGACGACGGTCAGCCGCTCGACGATTCCCAGCGTCTCCAGGGCGGTGGCATAGCAGTGGGCCAAGGGGGCC
>JANNQN010000004.1:0-8384 GCA_031400775.1 Planctomycetia bacterium
AATCCGCAGTCCCTGTTCAACAACATCCCAATCACGAACATCTACGACTTCAACCGCGATGGCAGCGTCAACGTCATCGACGAAGGAATCGCACGCCTCAACCCCACGAATTCCACCAACGCGACGAGGTTCATCAACATCAGCGCTCCCCCTGCAGCGCCCGAGGCCGAGCCGCTGGTGGTCGCATTGGTAGCGGTTGAGGAACCGATGGAAAAAGTGCCAAGCAATGATGAAGGCGGCGCCATAACCACCGCGATCGCGTTGGCGGCGGCTAGACCGGCGATGTACCCGATTGGCATTCCGAGGTCGTTTGCCAACCGCTTGCACGACGTTGCCTTGCACTCTGTTCGGAGTGGCGCCGCGGTGCTAGGCGCAACGCTTGAATGCGCCGCGCAAGACAGTTTGGCTCTCTTGAGCGACGAAATCGAGTGCGGCGCCCTGGATTTGGACGAATTGCTCGATGCCCTTTTCGACGCAAATGGTCGGAAGCAATAGCGGCATTCCGGCGTCGGACGTTCACTACTGCCGCGGACTTTGTTGCGACTGCATGAAGGCCAGCAAGTCGCGAAATTCCTGCACGGTCAAGAGCTGCGGCAGCCCGTCGGGCATGATGGACACCGCCTGGGCCTGCCGGGACTCGATTTCGTCGAGCTTGAAGCGAAACAGTTCACCCTTCTGGTCGGCATAGGTCTGTTCGCCGGTGGCCTCTTCCTTGACGAGCATTCCCACCATTGTCTTGCCGGAAGTCGTCACGATTGTCCAGGACGAAAATTGAGGAGCTATTTCCTTGCTGGGTCGCACGATCGATTCGATCAAGCGCTCGCGCGAAAGCGTGCCGGCCGTCGCGGTCAGCTCCGGTCCCACGAGCGCACCGCGTCCGGCGATCTGATGGCAGCGCGAGCAACCTGCGGCGCGGGCGTGAAAAAAGATTCGTTCACCGGCCGCCGCATCGCCCTGTGCCTTGTTGTCCGATCCGTCGATCAACTGGAGCCAGCCCGGCAGATCGTCCGCTTCAGGCCGTTTGGGCACGACGCTGGGATTGACCACACGCTCGACGAGCTCGGCCGTCACCGGCCGATCGCGGGCGATCTTAGTCAGGGATTGCCGCTGGGCATCGTCCAAGTCGGCGCCGCGCAACGAACGCAGGGCTTCGTCGCGAAGCGGCGGCTCGTCGAGCGAGGCGAGCGAAACCAGCAGCGAACGCGGTTGCGGTTCGTCGCCCGACAGGCCCACGATCGCCTCGGCACGCAGCGATAACGGGTACTGCGCGTCGGCGGCTATTTGCGACAGCAGGGCCACCCGATCGGGATGACGGCAATCGCGCAGCGTGCGGACGGCTTCGCGCTGCAACTCGGCGTCGCCACTTGCCACGAATTGCCGCAGTCGGTCGACGGAGAGCAACGGATGGTCGGGGCGCAGCATGCGCAGCGCCCAGCGGCGCACCTCGGGCGGCGTCGTGGGATCTTCCAGCGCGCGGACGATGTACTGCTCGCCGGCCCATTCGTCATCGGAGGTTCGCACGACGCCGTCCAATCGCTCGAGCGCTGCCAGGTATCCGCCGAACAACCGGCTGCTGGCGGGCCCAGCAGCTAACGCGTCGGCCAGGCCGGCACGAAATGGCGACAATCGCTCCTCGCCAACCCATTGCACCGCGGCAAACCGCACGTTGGCGTCGGCATCGCGCAACAGTTTTGGTAGCGCCGAACGGCCCTGGGGATCGCGCGTTTCCCGCAGAATCAACAAGCAAGCTAAACGCTCCACGGGGCTCGATCGGGCCGAAGCCGCCTCGGCACTCGCCGCCCGCAATCGCGCCAAGCCCTCGCGGGCCGCTTGAGCGACGAACGCGTCGTTATCCGCAACCGCTCGCCACAGCAGTTCGGCTTGTGCGGGATTGCCCGGCCGGCGCATCGCCTCGGCCCGAACTTCGGCGGGCACCTCGGGCGCCAGTAGCGACGGCGCGATCAACCCGGGTGGCAGTCCACGAATCGCCGCGGCCCGCACCCCGCTGTCCGCGTCAGACACCGAAGCGCGTTCGGCCGCGGCAAAGCTCTGCACGTTGGACAAAGCTGCGATCGCCAAGGCGCGCGTCCGTGGCGAGGCATCCTGGGCCGCGAGCTTGTCCAGCAGCGGCCGGCCAGCGTTGACGTCGGCTGCCAATTGGCGGGCGGCGTCCTCGCGCAAGGGGCGATGCGAGGCGTGGATCGCGTCGGCCGGCGATTGGGGGCGCGTCGAAGATGGTTTCCCGGCGGCCGAAAGATGCCAGATGCGCCCTTTGCCGTGGACCTCATACGATTTCAGCACCCAGTCGCTGATGTACAGCGAACCGTCGGGCGCCAGGGCAATGCCGACCGGCCGAAAGTTTTCGTCCCCGGTTACGACCGGCGACGCGGTGGAACGAAGGCTTGCGCCGCGCGGCTCCAGTCGAAAGCGTTCGATGCGGTGGTCGCCCCAACTGGTGGCCAGCAGGTCGCCGACATACTCGACCGGCAATTGATCGGACTCGTACGCCAGCACTCCCGACGGCGCCTCGCCCGTGCCGGCCACCATCGGCAGCGTGCCGGGCAGTTCGCCGTTCCAGGCCGTGAAAGGATGCACTCCCTTGCGGCCATTGCGATAACGATAGCCATAGTTGCCGCCCGGCACGATATGCATCAGGCGACACGGGGGCAGCGAGTCGGGATCGTTGTCGACCGCAAACAAGCGACCGAAACTGTCGAACGCCAGATGGAACGGGTTCCAGAACCCAAAGGCAATCATTTCCAGCCGCGTGCCGTCCGCCCGGCAGCGATAGACTTGTCCGCCCTCGAGCTCGCTGGCGGTGGAGCCGTCCGCGCCGATCAGCTTGAACTCGGCCCCTTTGTTTTCGCCCAAACCGAAATAGACCGTGCCGTCGTAATCGAAGGCAAATCCCGACAGGCCGTTATGCGGATAGTCGCCCTGGGTCTCGAGATGCACGATCGGCGTGCGCTCGTCGGCCCGGCCATCGTTGTCGTTATCCCGCAGGCGAAAGATCTCGCCGCGCGTGGCGACATACACGGAACCATCGGGATGAATACCCAGGTTCATCGTCCAGGTCGTGCCTTCGAAGAAAGTGGTGATGCGGTCCGCCTTGCCATCGCCGTCGGTGTCTTCGAACATGCGAATGCGATCGGCCGGCGGCCCTTCGTAGCCCGGCGGTCGAAAGTGCGTATGGCTTTCGACCACCAACACGCGACCGCGAGCGTCGATGGCGATGCCCGTGGGTGTGGCCACGTCCGGATCGGCGGCAAAAAGCTCTATCTTCAGCCGTGGGTCGACGACCTTGGGCACGGCGATCGCGTCGGACGCGGCAGGGGCCGACACGGCTATCGCGAGGCACAACAGAACACTGTGCATTCCAAGTCTCCCAGAAGTTTCGTCGAGCAAGGAGGAACCGGGCGCGTTTGGCGCCGCCGGGCGTAATGCGGGCAGGAATCGTCGCGGGCTCGAATTTATTTCGCGGATTTCAAGACCGCGGCCAGCGGCTTGGCGGCCTGCGGCACGGCGGCGGCATAGTCTTCGCCCAACAGGGCCGCCAGAGTCGCGGCGACCTGGCTCTGCGTGATTGCCGGCACATTCGAGCGCTCACCCAGCGGCGGCGTGTCGGGCCCGAGAAACGCCATCCAGATGTATTCCGAACGCGGCACTTTCTTGCCGTGGTTCTTCCACTCCACCGGCGCGTCACCGCGGCCATGGTCGGGCACGAAGATGAACGACGTTTTGCCCTGATATTGCGGAATCGCCTGCATCGTTTCCCAGAGGGTCTGGAAATACTGATCCGAACGCCGGGCCGAGGTCAGGTAATTGTCGTAGCGGCCCTCGTGGCCCCAGGCGTCGGTTTCGTTGAGCGACAGGAAGAAAACCCGCGGCTTTTGCGCTTTCAAATAGGCCAGCGCCGCGTGAAACGTAAATGTGTCGTACGGCTCGGCCTGCCACTTGCGCGTGGTTTCGTCGCGGAGCGTATTGAGCATTTCCAACTGCGGCGACAGCTTGCCTTCGATCGGTTCGTAGCCGGCATGGATGAAGAATCCGCAGCGCTGGCGATTGAAAATGTACGGGAACACATCCCACACGCCAAAGGCCGCCACCTTGCCATAATAGGCCGGCTTGCGATTGAGCCACTCGAACACGGTCACGTTGGGATTGGGGTTCTTGTCGTTACTATCGATGCGCGGATCGGCGAACCCGCACAGCGTCTCGTTGTAGCCGGGATAAGAGAACTTCATGCCGTTGGTGACTTCGGCCACGCTGCCCTTGGCCTGGTTGCCGAAGATCTGGCCCTGCTTGGCCACGACCGTCCAAAGGAACGGCATCAGGGCCTCGCGACGCGCCTCGGGAGTATCGCGCCAGTAGTCCTTCTTGAGTGCGTCGACGTCGGTCACGCCGCCGTTCTCCTTGGTCATCAGGATCTCTTCGGCGCCGCCGAAAACCTCCTGCCAGCGCAGACCGTCGGTCATCAGCAGCACCACGTTTTCGGTGGCCGGTTTTGTCGCTGGATCCGCCGCCGAGGCGGTCAGGGCGGATGCCAAGAGCAAGAAGATTCCGAGTGCCAGATGCCGCAGCGCGTTCATGCAGTTTCTCCCCAATCGAAAGCCAATGCGAAGTTCGCTGGCGCCTCCGTTCGCGACGCCCTGTTGGCTTCCTATACTAGCCGACGGCGAAGGGGATTGCAGCTATTTGGCGGCGGGAGTGTCAAGAATCTCGTGGAGATCAGCGTCCGCGAGTTTGGTGAAAACAAGGCGGGTCATGCCCTAGCGCGCACTGGCTTCGATTTGCTGGGCACGCGCGAGGAGACGCCGAAAGACACTTTCAGCATCGAGCACTTCGCCCCGGTCGGCCTGTTCAATCCCTGCTTGAACGTCGCTTCTGATTTGGTCTCGCTGCCTGAGCAACGCGATCGCCGCATCGACGGCCGCAGCGCGATCATGAAAGACGCCACGTTCGATCAGTTCCTGAAGGTATCGCTCGTTGTCGGCCGACATTCCAGTGCTCATGGACGAATGTGTCTCCTGCAAACTGAATTATAGCACGTTTCCGCACTTTGAATGTACACCACAAAGCGGCTAAGGCGATTCGCGCGGCGAGTAAGTACAAATCACAAGTCCGCCGGTTCGAGCCCCGTTCTCTTGGCGATGCGGACCGGCATCCGGGTTCCGATTTCTTCGTTGTCGCGAAAAGCGAAGACAAAGTCGGGCCAGCCAACCCGCTCCATGACACGGTGGGAACTGGATTGCCGCTTCTGCGACCAGCCTTTGCGTTCCAAGGCCGCCAACAATTTCCTTGCTTTGACGGACTTCCAATGACTCACGACATGACGGCGAAGACGTCGCCCATCTGCGGTACGCTTTCGCCGTGCTCCAGGCGGTCGGCGAGGACTCGTAAAGAAAGAGCCTGTGCCCGCTCGACCGCCTCTTGTCGAGTCGTGCCGTAGGCCAACACGCCCGACAAATCCAGGACTTCGGCCAGCCACCGCCCGTCGTCCTCGCGTTCCACTTCAATCTTCAGCATGGATTCTCCGGCGGTCACGCGGGACGGCGTTCGATATAAGCTTGAGGCATCCAAGCAAAGCTACCCGGCAAGGACTCGAACCTTGAATGAGAGAGCCAAAATCTCTAGTGTTACCATTACACCACCGGGTAGGGCGGCCAGGCGATTCTTTTGAAGGCCTTGCCAGTTCGTAGCTTAAGCGATGGGTCAGGGGCGTCAAGGCAGGTTGGCACGCCTGCATTTGACGCGGTAGACTGGAGGTAACGCGAATTCGCGCTTGTGGGACAAGAGCGGACCATCATCAGCCAGCGAATCTGGAGAAATCGGACCATGCGAACCTACTCGGTTGTCGTCGAACGCTGCAAAGACACCGGGCTATTCGTAGGCCATGTGCCAGGCTTTGCCGGTGCCCACTCGCAGGCAGACTCGCTTGACGAATTGCAGGCCAACATGCGCGAGGTGATTGGCATGTTGCTGGAAGACGGCGAGCCGTTGCTCGAATCGCAATTCGTGGGCATCCAAACCGTGGAAGTTGCCTGAGCCGCCATGGGGATCGTGCTTAAACCCCATGAAGTCGTCGCGATCTTAACCCGGCTTGGCTTCGTTGAAGTTCGCCAGCGCGGTAGCCACAAGCAGTTCCTTCACTCCGATGGCCGCCGGACAACGGTCCCGTTTCATCGAGGGCGAGACATCTCACCGGCTCTTCTGAGAAAAATCGCGAAGGATGTCGCATTAACCGTCGACGAATTTGCGCGTTCATGAAGTGACGGCGCGTGGCCTCACACCTCCGCCGTGCCGTCGGCGATCGCTCGATTCACGACCGAGAACGAAAGCTGCTCGAGCTCGATGGCCAGATCGACGCCGACCTGACGAATGCCGTCGGGAAGCGAGATCGTGACCGGGGCGAAATTGACGATGCCCTCGATGCCGGCCGCCACAAGGCGATCGGCCACCGACTGGGCCGCGGGGGCGGGCACGGCGATCATGCCCAACTTGATCTTGTTCTCGGCGGCCACCTCGGCCAGCCGGTCGAGATGGAACACGCGCACACCCTCGATCGTGGCCCCCACCCGGCCCGGATCGATATCGAAGGCGGCCACGATGCGAAAGCCCTGGTGGCTGAAACCCTTGTAGCCCAATAGCGCGCGGCCCAGGTTTCCGGTGCCGACCATCGCCACGGGCCAGTCCCGATCGGTCCCCAGGATCTTGCGGACGGCCTTGATCAGGTCATCGCAACGATAGCCGATGCCCGGATGGCCAAAATGGCCGAAATAGGCCAGGTCCTTACGCACCTGAGCGTCGCTAAAGCCCAGCAGGCGGCCAAGTTGGCTGGAGCTGGTCCGCTGGTGGCCGTCGCGCACCAGGTGTTGCAGCTCGCGCAAGTACAGGCTTAATCGGCTGACCACCGCCTTGGGTACGGGAACCTCGGCGGCGGGCAGGGCTGGTTTCGGTTTCGAGGGGCTCATGCTCGCGCAGCACTGCGAAATGGTTGGCCCCATGCGGAGAGGGGATTTTCACTGTAAACGATGCTAGCTCGGGCGGCAAGCTGATGTCCGTCGGGCCGGTCATTCGAGCAAGCCCGATTGCAGCGTTTATTTGGGTTCTAAGCTCATCGAACAGCTTGCCGCGTGACGACAAAAAAGAAAAGCCCTGCTCGGTCGACAAGGCCGCGGCAGGCGCTGCGTATCAGTTCCATCTCAAACCCTCAGTTGACCCCGCTCCTCCTCGCATTCCGGCGGCGTCACCGTCCGTAATCCTTCCACTCGAACTTCCACATCCATAGCCCTTTGCGCGCACTCGCCCGCTGCTCCGCTGAGTTCCTGCTTTCCATCCTTCCGCCCTTATCAAACCTACAACCGGCCAAATCCATACCAGTCCCTAGAAACTCGCAGGTTCTGCAAAGCATCTACATCAAGCTGTCAACCTAATTTGACGATGCCTACGAAAGGTTCGGGAAGGTGGGCAGACAAATTATTACTTCTGGAGGGTTCTGAATGACCCGGAAGAAGACGTAATTTGGGATGCCCAGCTAACGCACATGGAGTGCGCAAGCCGAATGAACCTACGGCGGGAAAACTCCTCGCCTGACCAGACCCCCCATCCTGAGCTGTCCACGAAGGAGGCAAGAATCATGAGAACGTTGTTGGGTGTGCCGATTGTTGCGGTCATCCTCAGTGTCGTGTGGACCAACACGGCACAAGCGGGATACTGCGGCGCGGCCCGGTACCGCTGCTGTGCCACCTGTTGCGATACGTGCGGCTACGCGCCAGCACGCCAACAGTGCCACACAGTGATGAGGACCTGCAAGGAGGTCGTCTACGAGAAGCAGAACTACACCTGCTACAAGACGGTGTACGAGACAGTCTGCGAGAATAAGACGATCAACTGCGTAAATTACGTCAGCGAGACCGCGTATCGCGATTGCGAGTACACGGTCTGCAAGCCGGTCTGGGAAACCAAGACCCGCGACATTTGTTACACGGTGTGCAAGCCGGTGTGGGAGACCAAGACTCGCGAGATCTGCTACACGGTCTGCAAGCCGGTCTACGAGACCAAGACCAAGAACATTTGCTACACGGTCTGCAAGCCGGTCTAGGAGACGAAGACCCGCGAGATTTGCTACACGGTCTGCAAGCCGGTCTACGAGACCAAGACCCGTGAGATCTGCTACACGGTCTGCAAGCCGGTCTACGAGACCAAGACCAAGGAAATCTCCTACACGGTCTGCAAGCCCGTGTACGAGACCAAGACGCGGCAGATTTGCTACACGGTCTGCAAGCCGGTCCAAGAGACCAAGACCAAGGAAATCCATTACACGGTCTGCAAACCCGTCTACGAGACCAAGACCAAGGAAATCTGCTACACGGTCTGCAAGCCGG
>JANNQN010000005.1:0-1960 GCA_031400775.1 Planctomycetia bacterium
CGGGCCTCCGGTGTGCGTGGGAAGGATTGCCATCACAACCCGTTCTACCCGCGGAGGCCCCCTTCTTCATCTCCACGCCAGCACCCAACGCAACTCTTTGTGAATCAGCCAGCTAGCACGCGAGGGATGCGAGTTACGCCCATTGCAATTGCGCTGTGCAATAAAAAACTGGCGTCCGGGAGACCATTTCTCCCGAACGCCAGCGGATTCGATCGAGCCAAGCGCGCGCGACGCGTGTGACGGCGACGCACTCGGCAAGTCCGTCGGGCCTTGCGGCCAGAGGACTTATTCGGGCTTGAAGCTGATCTTGAAGCTGCACTGGAAACGATCGTAGATCGTCACGTAGGCAGTGCCCTCGTTGTCTTCGAGATCCTTGACCTCGATCGCCAACGGCTGGGTGCCGGGGCCGGCGCCTTCGCCGATGCGAGCGTCGACAACGGGCTTCTCTTCCGAGCCGTAGCCGTACAAGTGCCATACGTCGTCGTCGGTGTGGCGGGCGGCCAGCGCCAGGTACAGAACTTCCTGCTCGTTGCCGTCCTGTCCCATGAACTTCACGGTCCGCAACTTGGACTTATCCAGCGGCTTGCCGTCGATGACGGGCGTGAAACCCTTGGACATGAACAAGTGGGCCATGGGGGCGCCGGGATCGCTGTTGACGCCGTCGGGAATGTTCTCGGCGTTCAGTTCCTTCTGCGGCACGAGGATGAGTCCGACCTGTTCCTTGTGTACTCCACACGCCTTTTCGATGTCTCCTTCAATCTTGACCTGCGGTTTTTCGATCTTCTCGGCGGCCTCGGCCAGAACCTGAGCGAAGGCCTGTGAAATTTGCGGATCGAGAGTCTCGAGATCCTCGGCCAGAACTGAACTCGTGCTCCACGCGCAGGCCGCTAGCGCGGCAATGCCCAACATGAACTTCCTCATCGAATCCTCCGTTTGACTAAAACTGGTGTGCCAACTGGCGGGTCTAGACGTGACCGGCAACAATGCCGGGCGATACGGCTGACTGAAAACTCCTACTCAGAATACTCTTGGCCGGCGCGGCTGCAAGCGTTTTGCCTACGGAATCGCGAATTTCCCGCATTTGTCGATTCAGTGGACCCAAATCCGCGGCGGTGACGTAATACGAACAGGCGGCCGGCACCTGCCGGCTTGTCCATCGACCGGATTGACTCGGCTGTGCCCCGGACGACGGGTAGCCAAGGTCCCGCGACCTGCTTGGCTTCGTCCCGGCGGCGCTCGTAGAATGCTCTTGGACTCCACGTCGACGCATCGTTAATTCGGCGGAGTTCGCAGAATCTTGGCGACGTAAGAGCGGAATTTCCCTGAAACACCCCCGATCCCATACCCATGCCCGCTGACAGTCCCCCTTCCACTGGCAAGCCCCTTTCCACTGGCAAGATGTACGCGTTCGGCTTGTGGATCGCCGGCGGGCTGTTGCTGTCGGCCACGGCCTTGGCGACCTGGCGCGCGGCACCGCCCGGACCGACGTCGACCAATGAAACATCGCAGAAAACGGCTTCTTCAAACTCACGAGGTGCGACGTTCATGCCAAAAATCCAGAAGACCGACGCCGAGTGGCGGCAGCAATTGACCCCCGAACAGTACGAGGTCACTCGCAATAAGGGAACCGAGCGGGCCTATACCGGGAAGTATTGGAACAACAAGGAGCAGGGCGCCTACAAGTGCATCGGCTGCGGAGCCGAATTGTTCACGTCCGACACCAAGTACGATTCGGGCTGCGGGTGGCCCAGCTTTTTCGCCCCCGGCACGCCCGAGAATTTCCACAACGAAGTCGATCGCAGCCACGGCATGGTCCGCACCGAAGTCACATGCAGCAACTGCGGCGCGCACCTGGGCCATCTGTTCGACGACGGGCCTCAACCCAGCGGGCAGCGCTATTGCATGAACTCGGCGTCGCTGGCCTTCGAGAAGCAGCCCGAGGGCGAGCCCGACAAGAAAT
>JANNQN010000006.1:0-16525 GCA_031400775.1 Planctomycetia bacterium
GGACGGCCCAGCGTGTCTTGATAAAGATGCCGCAGGGCATTCAGTTGCAAGACGTACTGGCTCCGCGACAACCCGCGGTCGGAGACCAAGTGGACCAGGTACTTGCGGACGTCTTCCTCGCCCAACGCTTCGGGGGATCGCGCAAAGAACCGGGCAAAGGCGGCGACCGCGTGGGTGTACACCCGGATCGTGTTCGGCGAGAAGTTCTTCAACCGCAGGTCTTCGATGTACCGACGTCGCAACGGAGTCATGTCGCCACCTTCCTGGACGCACCTATCGCGTCACAGAAACGTGGCTCACAAAACCGCAGAGCGCAAATCGGTAGAATCAACACAACCGGTATGCACGGACCGGACGCCAACTGACCGTGGAGCTCGCCAGAAGTGCGCCAACGAGGTCGGCGTCAAGTGCCCACGCGCAGCGTTTAGTTCAACGATTGACTTGATGCCACTGCCAATCGATGCGGCGACTCGCACGTTCCGTGCCCAAGGGCACAGTGTGCGCGAAATCGCACTAGTTGTCTGCATTTCGCTCCGGCCGACCGCTCGCTCTTACGTCTCTTTGATGCGTAATGGAACGAATTCTCAATTGCAGGGCCAATTGGGAATGGCAGTTGCTTTCCTGACTCTGAACATCGATCGTATCAGGCGATTTAACCGGCCGAATGTGATAGTTGGCGACCTACGACCATGACAAACAACGCAAGTTCCGACATCGAGCCGGCGAATTCTTTGGTCGACGAAATCCGCCCGCGGTCCGAGTTAGATATGCTGCCACGCTCACATGGCCGCCTCGCGAGCAAGGGCAAACTGAAACCGATCGAGACCGCTGCCCGCAGTGGTGGTCCTCGGGTTTCCAAGACCATCGTGAATTTTGCCGTCGACACGTCGTTGCTCGCGCTAGTCGTCTTGATGTTATTCACCGCCGCGGTGCTGCGATTCGTCTTCCCAGCGCCGTCGACATCGGCCGGCTGGACGCTATGGGGCCGCGGCTACGATGCCTGGGCGAATTTTCAGTTCGCTCTGGTGGCCGTGATCGGACTGGCCATTTTGTTGCACGTCATGCTGCACTGGCCGTGGGTCTGCGGCGTCGTCGTAACCAAGCTGCTCCGCCGCACGGGAGCCGGTCAGAAACTCGATGACGGCCAGCAGACCCTGAGGGGCGTTGGCATGCTGATCGTCGTGATGAATATCCTGGGGCTATTGGTCGGGCTGGCGTACCTGACGATTCGAGGGCCCGGCGGTTGAGTTCTCTCAATCGCATAGAGGGCAGCTTGCGGCCGGCGCTCCGGGCGACAATTGCAAGAAGCCTGCGCCGCGGGCGATCGACAGCACGCCCATCAGCACCACGCACCAGGCGGCGATCGTGAGCATGCGGCGACGGCCGGCAAGCGAAAGCAGCGACGAGCCCGTGCCTGTCAGAATCATCAACGGCATCGTGCCGGTTCCAAACGCCGCCATCGTGGCCATGCCGCCGAACAAGTCGCTGCTGCTGGCCGCCAAGGCGACGTACGCATACACCAGTCCGCAAGGCAGCAGACCGGTAAATACCCCGGCCAGAAAGACGTGGCTCATGCGGCGATCGCGCAGAAATGCGCCGACCATTCCGCCCATCAGGCAGCCGACGCCCGGGCTGCCAGCCGGCGGGCTTACGGCCACTCCCGCTCCGGCCGTGGCGAGGCGATAGGCGCGAGTCGCGTAGCCCACGGTTCCACTCGAGATCAGGCCTTGCACCACCAGCAACACGCCAGCGGCGATGGCGATCATCGCCTGGACGTTGACGAACTCACCCAGGCCGTCGGCCAGTCGCAATCCGCCATAGCCCACCACGGCGCCCAGCGCGCAATAGGTGAAGATACGCCCGCCGCTATACACGATCTGGCGAGCGAAATTGCTCGACCAGCGCGGCGCCGGCGCGCCGATGAGCAGGGCAAAACCGCCGCACATTCCGACGCAGTGCGCCGAGCCCAGCAGGCCTCCCAGGAAGACTAGCGGCAGCTCGATCATGGCGCGCCCAGTGGAAGAAGGTGCTCACCGAGTTCGGCGTCCGATACCTTTTCGGCGAACGGCTCGCCTTGGTCCGCGGAAGCGGCTGGTTCGTTGAGCGAATTTCTCGCGTCCCCTTGCAACCGCAATGAGTTGGCTACCACCAGCAGGCTGCTTGCAACCATGGCGGCGGCGGCCCAAGCCGGATTGAGCCAGCCGCTGGCGGCCAGCGCAATGCCCAGCGCGTTGTAGCCAAAAGCCCAAAATAGATTCTGGCGGATGACGCGCACGCTTCGCCGGGCCAGCTCGATGGCCCAAGGCACTCGGGCCAGGTCGTCGGATATCAGGCAAACCAGCGCCGACTCGCGCGACAGATCGGCGCCGCACCCCAGCGCGATTCCCACGTCGCTGGCGGCCAGCGCCGGGGCATCGTTGACTCCGTCTCCCACCATGGCGACCGGACCGATCGAGCGGCGTGCGTTAGCGAGCGCGGCCACCTTTGCGTCCGGCATCAAGCCGGCCACTACTGTCACGCCGAGTTGCTCCGCCAACAGCCGCCCACGCGCCACTTCGTCGCCGGTGAGCACGGCCGCGTCACATCCCAGCGCCCGGCATTGGGCCAGTGCCTGAGTCGCTTCGCTTCGGAGTGTTTCCGAAAATGCGAACACGCCGCGAACTCGTCCGCCCCAGCCGATCGCCGACAGCGACCTGCCGCCCTGCCGTGCCAATGCCACGGTGCGCGCGAGTTCGGGAGAAATTCTCATCGCGGACGACTGTAACCAGCGGAGGCTACCCAGTCGCGATTCGCCCGATTCGTTGTCGAAGCGAGCCGCGATTCCTTGCCCGGCCGCGGCCTTCATGTCGCTGACATCCTGGCGATTGCCGATGGCCGTCGATGGTTCAAGATGGCGAACGATGGCATGCGAAAAAATATGAGTCGAAGCGCCAGCCAGCCGTATTGCGCGGTGCGCGACCTGGTCGCGTTCCGCTGCGTCGGCCAGGGCGAAGTTCTCGACGCAGGGCTCGCCGGTCGTCAAGGTGCCTGTCTTGTCGAATCGCACGGCCCGCACATTCGCCAATCGCTCGAGCGCCTCGCCATGGCGAAACAACACGCCGTGCCGCGCCGCGTTGCCTAGCGCGGTCCACACCGCCATCGGCGTAGCCAGGCCGAGCGCGCAGGGACAGGCGATCAGCAAGACGGCCAAGGCGGCCATCAGCGCCGTGTCGACGCCGCTCTGCCAGAAGTGAAACAGAAACGTGCCGCAGGCCACGACTAGCACGCCACGCAAGAACCAACCCGACACGCGATCGGCCAGCCGCTGGTAGCGTCCCTTGGTCAAGCGAGCGGTTCGGACCAGCTCAATCAGCCTGGCCAGCGAACCCGCGCCCGCCGCCGCCGAAACGCACACCACCAATTCGCCATCCAGGTTCAAGCCGCCGCCCAACACTTCGTCGCCCGGACGCTTTGTCACAGGCCGACTTTCGCCAGTCAGAAGTTGCTCCGAGACGCTCGCCCGGCCCCACTCGACGCGCCCGTCGGTGGCAATCCGCTCGCCGGCCAGCACGCGCAGCCGGTCGCCCGGCGCGATGTCGCCAAGTGCCGTATCGCGCGGTTGTCCTAAGGCGTCGATCGTTCGCACGCGCTCGGGCAATAGTTTCTCCAGAGCGTCGAGCGCAGAAGTCGTCCGCAACTTTCCCGTGGCTTCCAGCCAACGGCCGATCGTTACCATGACCAATACGGCGCAGCCAACTTCGAAATAGACGTGACCCGCGCCCCGCACTACCGAGATGGCGGAATAGAGGTATGCCGCGGCAACTCCCACCACGATCAACAGATCGGCCGCCGCCACGTCGCGCTGCCTGGTCGCCAGCGCGCCATTGAGCAATGGTCCGCCGAGCAGCCACAAGACCGGCAGACTGAGTAATAGGCACAAATAACGAAACAAGTCCGCCAACGACGCCGCCAAGGGTCCGGATCCAACCGCGCGGGCGTCGTACAACTCCTGCGTCCAGAGGGCCATCGTGAACATCATCACGTTGATCGACAGGAATATCGCGATTCCCAGTCGAACCAGCGTCCAGCGCGCCTCGCCCTCGGCCCCGCCGCGACCGGTGATCTCTGCCGCCAGACGACAACCGTAGCAACAATAGAGCGGACCATCGGTCTCGCTGGCGGCGGTCACCGGCAGATGGCAATAGTCACAGGCGCCGTCGTGCGGATTCACTTGCGAAGCGGCATCGCTCATGGCGGCGTCGTCAGTTCGATACGCAGTGCGGGAAAAAGATACGTCAACGTGTAGTACACCGCGAATATCCAAAACAGGATCCACAACAGGCGCACATACCAGGGAATGCGATTGCCAGTGTAGTGATGGAACTGATTCTCGACGTCGGCCGGATCGTTATCTTCTGGCCGCGGCGCGACGGTGGTTGGATCGGTTGTCGTCATGGAAAACCTCAAAAACGTTGCGTGCGTGGTGCCGCGGGCCCGTGGCCTCGCATGGTGTCGCCGCCGAATGGCGAATGGAATTGCGCCCCAGCGGCGCTGCTATCGACTCGATCCAACAGCGCTTCATTTTCCAGCATGGTGTACTTGGGCTCTTCGATGTCGCGAAACATTCCTCCCAGGGCCGCCCAGCCAAATAGAAACAAGAATCCGAGGCTGGCGAACAAGTAGTTCAAGATCGGGCTGATGGCGAACGCGCCTTCCACGTCGCCACGATAGAGCGCGATAAACTCCAGGAATTTGGTGCCAAAGCCAAACAGGCTGGGCACGAGCACGGCCGCCGCCATCAGCAGCATGAGGACGCGACGACTGCGGGAAGACTTTTCGTGTCGAGTCATGATGGATCTCTACTGGCTTGATGTTTCCACGGCCTCTGGCTCCGCCGGAGTGTCGTCCTGGCGCGGCGACTCCGTCGGCTCGAAGGCCTCGTAATACGGATAGCTCTCCAGCCAAGAGCCGAGCCATTGCACATACGCGATCACGGCCAGCCCCCGCTTGTTCGGTTTGTCGGGCGCGCCGTCGAAGAACCACGGGTAAGAGGGCATGGGCGAGTCCGTCGACACCATGGTGGGCTGAAAGAAATGCACGGCGTGCCAATCGTTCGCCCGGCGTCCGCCCTCACGCGACAGGTCGGGACCGACTCGCCGCGTGCCGAACATGACGGGCCGCTGCAGGATGTTCTGATACTCCTCGGTTCGCGAAACAGGTCCCCAGCGATCTTCCTCGCGCGAGACCGGCCGCACGAACTGGCTGTGGCAATGCCAGCAGCCTTCGCTGGTGTAGACTCGCCGCCCCAGGTCGAGCGCCTCGGCGCAGCTTTCTTGCGATGCCTCGCCAAAGTACTTGGCGAACTGCTCGGGATAGCGGTGGCTCAAGTTCTCGAACTGATACATCACGTTGCTGTTCTTTTCGACCAACTGGGCGGTGGTGGCTTCAGGCAAGTTGCGATACATGAGCGCCGGAACCAGCGCGTTCGACAAAAACGCGAAGGCGAAGAAGCCCAGCCCGGCCACGAGCAGAACGCCCGACTTACTCTCGAACATGGGTTACGATCTCCTAAGTAGTGCCCTGCGTGGCAATCGTCGAGGGCGATTCAGGCCAGACGGCCGCCGCCGCCATCACGCCCATGGCCCGCGACTTGCGCCATGTCATGTAAAGGTTGTAGAAAAAGCACCCCTGGCCGGTCATCATCGCCAGTCCGGCGAAGACGCGCAGGATCCAGAATGGCTGCGAGCCCTCGACCGAAACCTCCCAAGGCGCAAGCGAAGCCCAGTAATAGCCTTGGAACACGCCCGCCAGGGTCAAGTCGAGAGCCATCACGAACAGCCCCACGGCCGAGAGCCAGTAGTGCCACTCGGAGAGCTCGCGGCTGTACCACTCGGTGCGCCACAGCCGCGGAAAGAGATACGTCATGATGCCCAACAACCACATGCTGAACACGCCAAACATGACCAGGTGGGCATGGCCGACGACCCAATCGCTGAAGTGAATCAAGGCTTGAAACGTGAGCGTCGTTTGCAGGGCACACTGAGCGCACGTGATGCCGTAGAAAACCATGCCCGTGTAGAACCAGCGGATCGGCAGGTTCGTCACCACGGCGCGGCCGGAACCCCAGATCGTGGCAAAGAAGTTGACCAGCACGGTCGTCACGACCATCTCCACGGCGATCGTCGAAATGATGGCTCCGTACTGCAGGAACATGGGGATCGGCGTGTAGAGAAAATGGTGAATGCCGTTGAGCGGGTAAAAGAATGCCAGTCCCCAGAACCCGACCAGCGACAGACCGTGGCTCCACATCGGTTTCTTGAGCATGACGGGCACGAAGTAGTACATCAGCCCCCAACCCAGCGGCGTGACGAAAAGCCCCACTAGGTCGTGGATGAATAGTCCGCCGACGGCGCCGGCGCTGGTGCCGGTCAGTGCGTATTGCGGCAGAAAATTGCCCATCGCATAGGTGAGGAACGTCCACACGAAGGCCGCCATGAAGTACCACGACGTGACGTACATCGGCCCGTGCGAGCGTACGATTGGCGCCATGAAGTTGATGGCCACCAGCAGCAGTCCGGCCAGCGCCAAGGGATCGATCCACACTGGTGTTTCGCCCCACTCCAGCCCCTGGGCGCCCAGACCGAACGGCAAGCTCTCAAGTGACGCCACGTTGGCTTGCAGCGTCGGACCCAGGACGATCGCAACGCCGGTGCCGAGCACCACGATTTGCCAGGCGACCAGGATGAACCAAGACAAGCGCCGATCGAGCACCGGCCTGAGCATCAGCCGGGGGACCGACCAGTGCAGCGCGCCTAGGAATGCATTCGCAAGAAACCCGTAGGCGATGACGTTCGTGTGCACCATCCTCCAGCGGCCCGGCGACAGCAGCTCCAGCCCGTTCAGCGGATTCCAGTACACCAGTTGCAGGGCCATCAACAGCCCGGCGAACATCGATAAGGTGAGATAGCCCAATGCGAACAGGAAGTACCACACCACGATTGGCTCGTCGACCAATTGCTCGTGGCGAGGGGTATCGGGATGGGCCGCTTGTACGTCGATCATGGATTCTCCGTTTGCACGCGATAGGGCGTGTAGCGCCCCAGCGGATAAACCAGAAGCATGGTCCAGCCGAAGACCAGGTGAGTAATCGCCGCGACCCACCAGGGAATCTGCTCGACGATCCACCGCCCGCCGAACAACAGCGGTTGCAGCCACGACAGGACTCCGTAAAAATTCA
Source organism: Planctomycetia bacterium (assembly GCA_031400775.1). Taxonomy (GTDB): domain Bacteria; phylum Planctomycetota; class Planctomycetia; order Pirellulales; family PALSA-1355; genus PALSA-1355. Next base: position 7,217 of record JANNQN010000006.1, read on the forward strand.
CGAGCCACACGGCGATGGCCAGCAAGCTGACCACGACGAATCGCACCGCCAGCGACGAGTCGGCCGTGAAACGCGTTAGCACTATTTGAAACAGCATGCCGTACAGCATGCCCGTGGCGATATACAGGCAGCAGCCGATCGACAGAATCAATCCGTTGTCGACGGCGTTCAAATCGAGGGCCTGCTCGCCCATCGGAAAGGTCAAGTAAACGCGAATCAGCTCGAGCGGCTGTTTTCCGAACAAGAGCGCGCCGACGATATTAAGCAGCAAGCTGCTCATCGCCGCGATACCGCCGAGGATAAACCCGGTGGTGGCATGATAGGCCGTGTAATAGCCGGTCGCCTGCCACTGAGGTTCCTTCGCCTGGCCGTCGCGGCTCAGCTCGGCTTCGAGTTCGCCGACTTGTGCTCGAAGTTCCGCCAGACGCTGGTGCTTGTCGGTGCTATTCGTCATGGCGTGTTCTCCGCGGGATCAGGCTGCGAATCGGATTTCACTTCCGCGGGCGGCGCATCCGGGGCGGCAGCGACCGTTTTTGGAAATTGCACGCCGCGCCGCCGCTGATTCGCCAGCGACAAAACATAGTGCGTCAATTGCCAGATCGCCTCCGGCTCGTTCGTGAACGAGTCCTTGAAGGCCGGCATCGGAGTTCCATTGATGCCGGAGGAGATGCGGCGATAGATGTCCAGCGGCGCCTGTCCTCCGTGCAGCATTCCCGAGGTCAGATCGGCTGCCGGATCCTTCCGCCCCCAGGCATCGTTGCCCACCTCGATGCCGCCGGCCAGTCCGCCCCGTCCATCGCGGCCGTGGCACTTGAAACATTCGCGCTTCTGAAAGATTTTCGCGCCGGCGGCCACCGTCTCGGTCGTCATGACCGGCATCTTGGATGCGGGCTCGACGACATTATCGTGGGCGCTTTTCCAGCGATCGACGATGCTCTGCACCAACTCGTCGACCGCCTCGTTGCTGAGTTCCCCATCGGCTTCCGCCTGCACGATGAGCAGTTGTTCCAACTCGCCGCGATGCGTGAGTGCCAGCACGTAATCGAGCACGGCCTCCAGATCGCGCTTCGGCATCAGGCGAAACGAGGGCATCGAAGTGCCGACGACGCCGCGTTCGATCGTCCGCAATAGGTCCTCGCGTCGCGGCTTTGCCCCGTAAGGAGTCGAGGTGAACTTAAAGATCCCGCGGCGATAATCGCGCGGCCGTGGCGTCAAATAGGCCGCGGCCAGTCCCTCTCCATCGCCGGAAACCCCGTGACACTGCTGGCAATAGCGCCGATACACGTCGGCTCCGCGTTTGAGTCGCTCGACTTCCTTGGGGTCGCCGCCAATCAATTTCGGATCGCTCGGCGTGCCGCACCATTTGGTCAGCTCCTTTTGCACGGCCGACTGCATCTCGGGATCGAGTTGCGACAGCGCCTCGGCGGAGACGAACTGCGGACTTGCGGCACGCTGACAGCCGTTGCCCGCGCCACAAACGGCCACTAGCGCGATTGTCGCCAATGGCCGACACCGCCACGCTCGATTCTTGATCGTCATTTGTCGCATTTGCACTTTCCGCATGCACATTTCCGCTCTGGACTGACAACAGTGGCCGCTTCCGTCGCTTGAACCGGCTCGATCGCGATGGCGCCGGTCGACTGATAGGCCTGGTACGTGCGAAACCCTCCGCCGAGATTAACCGCGTCGAAACCGGACTGATTCAGAATCCGCGTGGCCAGGTATCCTCGCTGGCCGACTTCGCAGTACGTGACGATCGGCCGATCGCGCGGCAACTCGTCGAGGCGGCTACGCAGTTCGTCGATGGGCAGGCTGACGGCGCCCGGGATGTGGCCAGCTTTGAATTCCTCGCTGGTGCGCACGTCCAGCACGAGTGGCCGGGGGTCAGCCGCGCCGTTTTCCGAGAGCTGTTCGATCGTCGCTTGAGGATGATCGCCCCGCAGCATTCCCGCCGCGACAAACCCCAGCATATTGACGGGGTCCTTGGCCGATCCGTATTGGGGCGAGTAAGCCAACTCCAGCTCTTCGAGATCAAATACGCTCAGCCCTGCCCCGATCGCGACTGCGAGAACATCGATTCGTTTGTCGACTCCGTCGCTTCCGACTGCTTGAGCCCCCAGCAATTTACCGGTTTCCGATTCAAACAGCAGCTTGAGCATCATCGGCGCCGCGCCGGGATAGTAGCCGGCGTGCTGCGTCGGATGGGTGTAGACCTTGTGAAACGGCCGGCCGAGGCGACGCAGGGTCTTTTCCGAAGCGCCGGTCGTGGCGGCCGTGCAACCGAACACGCGCACAATCGCCGTGCCTTGGGTTCCGCGATAACTGCTGCGGCGCCCAAAAATATGATCGGCCGCGATGCGACCTTGACGATTGGCCGGCCCGGCGAGCGGGATCTGCGTTGCTTCGCCGGTCACGAGGTCATGGACTTCGACGGCGTCGCCCACGGCATACACGTCCGGGTCGGCGGTTTGCAAATGCTCGTTGACGCGAATGCCGCCGCGTGGCCCAACGGCCAGACCCGCCTCGGCCGCCAGGCCGCTTTCCGGCCGCACGCCCACGCCGAGCACCACGAAATCCGTGGACAGGCACTTGCCCGACTTGAGCTTCACGGTCAGGCTGTTGCCCACTTGCTCAAACCCCTCCGCCGATTCGCTCAGCAGTAGCTTGACGCCGTGGCTGGCCAGTTCGTCGATGACCGGCGCGGTCATTTCGCGATCCAGCGGTGGTAGCACCTGGTTTTGCAGCTCCACCAGAATTGTTTCGACGCCGCGCCGCACGAAGTTCTCGGCCAGCTCCAACCCGATGAAGCCCGCGCCGACGATGACGGCTCGTTTTGCTCCGACGTCGATCGACGACTTGATTCGGTCGCTGTCTTGCAGATTACGCAAGGTATGCACGCCGACCAGGTCGATGCCCGGGAGATTCGGCCGGATGGGCGCGGCGCCGGGAGCAAGGATCAGCCTGTCGTAGCTCTCCTCGTATTGGGTGCCGCGGGATAAATCGCGTACGCGCACGACCTTCCGCGCGCGGTCGATGGCCTCGACCGTGGACAAGCTTCGCACGTCGAGTCGAAAACGCTCGCGCAGGCGCTCGGGCGTCGTCACCAACAATCGCTTGCGCTCTACGATCTCGCCACCGACGTAGTAGGGCAATCCGCAGTTGGCGAACGAGACGTCGGGGCCCCGTTCGAACAACACGATTTCGGCGCTTTCGTCCAGCCGGCGGGCGCGCGTTGCGGCCGATGCCCCCCCGGCGACGCCACCCACGATCACAAGCTTCATGTCGCGACCCTCGGCTGTTCACACGCGACCGCGGACACGTCGCTCTGATTCCAAGGCGCTCGGGCCAACAGCATCGCCAGACCGCAAAAGCCGGAGATGCCGGAGAAGATCAACCCCGCGCCCATAAAGATCGTGATCGCGAGAAAGTACGGGTGCAGCAGGCTGAGCAATGCGCTGGCGAGCACGATCGAGCCGATGGCGATGCGCACTTGCCCGTCGAGCGGAATCACCTGTCGACCGCGGTCGACAGGCAGTCCGGCCGCCGTCCAGGCAGAGGTTCCCCCTTCGACGTTGACGACGTTGTCGTAGCCCGCCGCGGCAAACTTCCGGCAAGCTTCTTGTCCGCGGGCTCCAGACTGGCAGATCATGTAGATCGGCTCGGCCGAAGCGGCGTAATCCGCGATGATGCGGGTCGGATCCAGCGTCTGCAGCGGAACGCAACGGGCGACGCCGACGTGCATATCGCGGAATTCGGCGTGCGTGCGAACATCGATCAGGTCCAACGCCTCGCCGGACTTGATGCGCTCGTACAGCTCGGATGGTCGTATCGATCGAGTTTGCATGGCCCTTCCACCTGAGATACAGTGTCGCCAGGTCGAGTGTTGCAATCTGCGTGCCTGAGCCGCGCGCGATTAGAAAAGTGCGGCGAGCTGCCGCGGAAATCGTTTGCTATTGCCGATTGAAACTTCCCGGACGAAGCGCGAGCCGGATGCGAAGAGGCCCAAGCGCGCAAGCCGTGCTTCGCCCATCAAGTGAGCGGAATCGCACGCCTCAGGGAAGTTCCGCACAGCACGATCGCGTCTGGCCGGCGAGCGGCGTGGCAGTCGCCGCAAGACCAATATGAGGCGATCGAATTTTAAGTCCGTCGCAATAATGGTTCGATTTTCAGCACTCGTCGCCACAAGTCGTGAGAACTACGAACCTTCGGACAGCGAGGCCTGAGAACTCATCTCGTAATTCAAAGTGCCGCATCGCCGTCAAATCGACGGTTTTCGATTTTGTAGCACGTGGCAGCCCCGCGACCTCGACCAGCGCCGACGAGCTTTGGGGTGCGCCGTTAGCCAGGCATCAGGGATTAGCCCCGGCGGTTTGCCGCCATGGTCGCTGCCCAGACACCTTCCGTAGACTTCGCTTTTTCGCAGCGGATTTGATGAACCACAACGACACAAGAACACGGAGGACGAAATCAAAAAATCCTTCCGTACTTTGTGTCCTCCGTGTCGTTGTGGTCCCTTTTTGAATCCGTGTGGATCGGGCGCGCCCCTACTCGTTGATGTACGTTTCCAAAAAACGCGCCAAGCGGTGAAAGTCCGACTTGGGTTCGACGTAGCGGACCATCGTGACCAGAGTCTCGGGATCGATCAACTGGTCGAAGGGCACGTAGTTCAACTCAAGCTGCCCCGAGACGGACACCATCACGCCATCCCGCCGTTCCTCGACCAGCGCCCGAAACGCGCCCACGCCCAACTGGCTGCCCAACATCACGTCGAAGGCGTGCGGCAGCGCGCAGCGGGCTTCGTAGCCCAGTTGCAGCCCCGTGATCTTGCGCTTGCGGCCGGTCTGCACGTGGTACTGTTCGGCCACCAGGCGCGAAAACAGACGGCTCAAGTTGAGCTGCGAAATCGCGATATGACCGTGCTCGTCGCGCGAGACGCCTTGCAGGTAGGTCATCGGCAGGTATTCGGCCAGGCCCTCGGCCATCACGATCACGCCGAACTCCTTGCCTTCGCCCTCTTCGCGAACGCGCATCGTGGCGACCATTCGCTTCACGACTTCCTCGACGTTCATGATCGCGCGGGTCGTTTTTTCGCCAGTCGTGGGATCGACGACTTCCTCGCTGTCTCGATAGCGGCCGGTCAGGTCCTCGACGCTGATCACGAGACTGGCTTCGCCGGCCATTGCCGCGCCGTAAGCCAGCCAGCCGGCGCTGCGCCCCATCGTCTCGGTCAGGTAATAGGTGCGGCCCGCCTCGGCATCGGCCAGCAGGCTGCGAATCTCGGTGGCCAGCGTATCGACCGCCGTGAAATAGCCAAACGTGAAGTCGATGCCCGAGTAGTCGTTGTCGATGGTCTTCGGCAGATGCACGACCGGAATCCGCGGCCCAACGTCGGGGCAGCGATCTTGAAACAACTTGAACTTGTTGGCCGTTTTCAGCGTGTCGTCGCCGCCGATCGAAACCAGCGCGTCGACTTCCAACGAACGCAGCGCCTGGTACACCGTGCGCAACGGAGCCACGCGGTGCGGATCGCTGAAGTGCTCGAGATGCGAAACCTCGCGGCCCGGATTGGCCCGCGCCGTGCCGATCAAAATTCCCTGCGAGTTGCGCGTGCGGCGCAGCTTGGCGTGGTCGAGATGGATATAGTCGCGGCCCAATTCGAGCGGCCGGTTCTCGCCAAATTCCAGCAGCCGCGAATAGCCGTTCATGATCCCCAGCACCGGAATATCGTTGCGCAGAAACGAATTGGCGGCCGTCGAGATCACGGCGTTGGCCGCCGGCGCCGGTCCGCCGGCAAACAAGATCGCCACGCGGCGAATGGCGGTTTCTGTTTTCGGTGGCCGGGAGAGTGTCATGGCTGGTGGTTTCCGCGCGCCCCGGCCGCGCCCCTTATTGGGTCAAGCCGCTGCGCTCGATGAAGGTCGTGTCCATGCGGCCGTCGACAAATGCCGCATGCCGCAGGATCTCGCGGTGCAGTGGCACCGTCGTCTGAATGCCCACGATCCGCAACTCGCTCAAAGCCCGCAGCATGCAGTCGATCGCCTCGCGCCGCGTCGGCTGATGCACGATCAGCTTGCCGATCATCGAATCGTAATGCGGCGATACCGTGTAGCCGGTGTGCGCGTGCGAGTCGAAACGCACGCCGAAACCGCCGGGCGCCATCAATCGCTCGATCTTGCCGGGCGAGGGCTGAAAGTTCTTCTTGGGGTCTTCGGCGTTGATGCGGCACTCGATCGCCACGCCCCGAGCCACGATGTCCGACTGCGAAAACGGCAGCGGCTCGCCGGCGGCAATGCGGATTTGCGATTTGATCAAATCGATGCCCGTCACCATCTCGGTCACCGGGTGCTCGACCTGGATCCGTGCGTTGACCTCGATGAAATAGAAATTCTCCTCCGCGTCGACGATGAACTCGACCGTGCCGGCATTCGTGTAGCCGGCCGCCTTGATCAACCGCACGGCCGATTCGCAGATCGCCACCCGGGTCTCGGGCGAAAGGCCCGGCGAGGGGCTCTCCTCGATCAACTTTTGATGCCGCCGTTGGGTCGAGCAGTCGCGTTCCCACAGATGCACCACGTTGCCGTGATGGTCGGCCAACACCTGCACCTCGACGTGCCGCGGGTGCTCGATATATTTTTCCAGATAGATGCTGCCGTCGCCGAACGCCGCCTCCGCCTCCGTGCTGGCCTGCTGCAGCGCGCCCTTGAGTGCCAGATCATTCAGCGCCACGCGCATTCCGCGACCGCCGCCGCCGGCCGAAGCCTTGACCAGTACCGGAAAGCCGATCTCGTGCGCCACGCGCACCGCTTCGGACTCGTCGCTGATCAATCCCGCGCTACCCGGCACCACCGGCACCTTCGCGTCGCGGGCCAGCTTGCGGGCCATGTTTTTGTCACCCAGCCGGGCCATCGCCTCGGGCGTAGGGCCGATGAAGTCGATCTTGCAACTGCGGCAGATTTCGTTGAAGTGCGCGTTCTCGGACAGAAATCCGTAGCCCGGATGAATCGCCTGCACGTTGCCGATTTCGGCGGCGCTGATCACGCGGTCGATCTTGCGATAGCTTTCGGCCCCCTTGGCGGGCCCGACGCAGAAGGCCTCGTCGGCCAGTTCCAGATACGCGGCGCCGCGGTCGGCCTCGCTGAAGATGGCCACGGTCTCGATGCCCAATTCCCGGCAGGCGCGAATGATGCGCAGCGCAATCTCGCCCCGATTGGCTACCAGGATTCTCTTGTACATCAAAACACCCGTGTGTCGTATTGGGCTCAGGGGACGGCCACCGTGGAAGCGCGCCTCGACAAGCGAGGGCGGGACGCGCTTATCGGTGCGGATCGATCTTGAAGAGCGGTTGCCCGAATTCGACGGGCTCCCCGCTTTCGATCAGCACGGCCACGACCAACCCGGAGACCTCGGCCGGAATCTCGTTAAAGACCTTCATGGCTTCGATGATGCAGACCGTGGAGGTGGGACCAACGTGATCGCCGACCTTGACGAACGGGGGCGTGTCGGGACCCGGTGCGACAAAGAAGGTGCCGATCATGGGGCTTCTGATCACGACCAGATCGGCGTCGGCCTGGGCCGCGGCGGCCTGCTCGCCAGCGGTGGTCGCCCCCGCGGCCGCTTCGCCAACGGCAGTGCGCACGGGCCCCAGCGTCACGATCGGCTCGCCCCCTTTGCGCAGTCGAATCCGCTGGTCGGCCTGCCGCAGGTCGATTTCGGCCAACTCGTGCTCGTTCATCAACTCCACGAGCCGCCGAATTCGCTTGACGTCAAAGATATCGCCCTGACTGGAGCCCGAGCCGGCCATTGTTTCTTCTCCCATAGACTCTGAACCGCGGCGCTGTGGCTCGCGGGCCTTACCTTGCTTTTTGGCCACCTCTGGTGCCTCCGCGAAGAGTTATGCCACGATGGCGTCTTCCCATTGTTTGGGGGCGCTGGTTAGGACCTCGTGTCCGCCCTTGGTGACCAGCACGTCATCTTCAATTCGCACGCCGCCCCAGCCCGGCAGGTAGATGCCCGGCTCGACGGTGACGACCATGCCCGGCTCGAGCTTGAGATACGCCTTGGGGGTCAGCCGCGGCGCCTCGTGGATCTCCAGGCCAATGCCATGTCCCAGGCCATGACCGAAGTTCCGTCCAAAGCCGGCCTTCGCGATGATGGAGCGGGCGACCTGGTCCACGTCGTGACAGGTGACACCGGGCCGGATCGCGGCAATCGCCTGCTCCTGCGCGGACAACACAACTCTATATATCCGTTCGAGTTTGGGCGAGATTTTACCGGTCACTAAGACCCGCGTCAAGTCGCTCATATACAGCCCGCCGTCGGCTCCCCAATCGACCAGTACGAAGTCGCTTGCGCTGATTTTCTGGTTCGTCGGCCGCGCGTGCGGCAGCGCCGAGCGAGGGCCCACGGCGATAATCGACTGGAAGCTACAGCGCTTGCCGCCATACAGCCGGATTTGATTCTCCAACTCGTCGGCCACTTCCTTCTCGGTCCGCTCCGGCCGCAGCGAGGCCCGCAACACGCCGAACGCCCGCTCGGCATACCACACCGCCTGGCGGATCAGGGCCACTTCGTCCTTGTCTTTGATCAGCCGCAAGTCTTCGACCAGGTTAGTCGTGCTCACCAGTTCCGTCTTGGGCAGCGCGGTCGAGATCTGGTCGCGCAACGCCACGGTCACCGAGTTGGCTTCGATTCCCAGCTTGCTCACTTTCGCCTGCTTGGCGACCTGGGCCACGGCCTCGACGATACCGGTTCCCGGCGGGCGAATTTCGGCCGTCAGACTGGGGCACTCTTCCTCGATTTGGGTCGTGTAGCGGGGGTCGCTGATGATCACCGGCTCGGCTGCCAACAACAAGTAGCTGTCGTCGCCGGTAAAGCCGGTCAGGTACGTCACGTTGGTAAAATTCGTGACCAGCAGGGCATCGACCCCGGCCTTGCGCAGGTTGCGGCGCAGTTTCTCGCGGCGAGCGGCGTGTTGGCTCATGGAAGGCTTGGCTATTCGGGAAAGGAAAGTGATTTCGGTAGCCAATTGCTAACATCGGCCCGGGTTTCTGACAAGCCTGAAACCTCGGGAGCGACGGCGTCTTTTGGCGTGGTTCGCGGGCGTTTCCCTGAGTTGCCGGACCGTCGGACTGGACCCTGGATCTGGGCAGTCGTTCGGATAACGGTGGCGACTTTCGGCCGGGTGATCCGCGGTTTGCCTCAGCGGCCCCACGGGACATGCGACAAGAGAAGGAGGCAGTCGCGGCAGCCAGACGAGTCGTCGAACGGGGGAAATTGCATCCTGCCGCTCCCGCCGAACAGGCCGCCGAC
>JANNQN010000007.1:0-1582 GCA_031400775.1 Planctomycetia bacterium
TCCTCTTGCTGAACAACATCCACTGGGACCTCGGCTACACCTATGGTGAGGTGGATGTTCGAAACGAGAGTGACACCATCGACCTCGAGCGTCAGGCCTATGCTTCTGACGCGGTCGTCGATAACGCGGGTGTGGTGAACGGTCGGCCGGGCGAAATCGTCTGCCGTGTCCAGTTGCTGCGGGCCCAGAATGTCGCGCTGATTGAGGATCAGGTTCGCGGGGGCGATCTCCGTGCGAACGCTCTCGGCCAGGCCGCGATCAACCAATGCCGCCCGTTGAATATGTTCGGCAAGGGCAACCAGTCCGCAGAGGCGTTGGCCTACATCGCCTTCCAGTCCGACCTGGACGAGCACATCGAGCAGGAACAGGCCGTCGCCTCGATCTCCGGCGAGTTGTGGGACTTCTGGGGCGCAGGCCGTATCGGCGCTGCCCTGGGCGTTGAGCACCGCCGTGAGTACACCCAGGGCATCGGCTATGACGACGAGAACGCGGGCCACGTGACGTTCTCCAACACGGGCGGCAACCAGCCGGCGGTGCAGTATGAATCTGACGAGGCCTTTGCCGAACTGTCGATCCCGCTGTTGCGCGACAGCTGGTTGGGGGAATTCGCCGAGCTGAGCGGCTCCTACCGCTATTTCGACTACACCACCGTCGGGCACGGCGACGTCTACGGCGTCAACCTGGTCTATCGTCCGATCCACGACATCACGTTCAAGTCCAGCTTCAACACCTCGTTCCGGGCACCGAGCCTGGGGGAGAATTTCGCGCCCTTCAGCCAGTCGTTCGCGAACTTCGCCCTCAACGATCCGTGCGCGACCGCCAACATTAACGCACCAAACAGACAGGCCGTCCGCACCAACCGCATCGCCAACTGCACGGCCCTGGCCCAGCAGAGGGGACTGACGTTCGACTTTGCTGGTGCCACATCAATCACGTCCGACGATTTCGACCCGTCGCCCCTCGGCACGGGCAGCGTCACCGGCTCGGCCGGGGGCAACCCGTTCCTGACGCCGGAGGAGTCGACCAGCTTTACCTTCTCCACCGTCTTGCAGCCGCGCATCTTCCCAGGCTTCGACCTGGTGCTCGACTACTACGAAATCGAGATCACCGACGTCATTGCGGCGATAACCCCAAACACTGCGGCCGAGAACTGCGTCGACGGTCCGTCGCTTAACGCGGCTGCCTGCGCCACAATCTTCCGCAACCACCCGAACCTGCCCTTCGCCATCGGTGCCCCGTTCGGGGATCCCATCGGTGCCTTCATCCGAGGGTCGATCAACTACGCCAAGCGCACCACGCGGGGCCTAGACTTCACCGGCCGGTACCGACTGGATATGGATGAGGCCTTCGGCCACAACTGGGGACGTCTGGAGTATCGCGTGGCCGGGACGTGGTTGCTCGAACAGAAAAACTTCAACAACGCGCAGAACCCGGCCGACTACACCACGCTGGACGGCCGACTCAATGGGACATCCGTCCTTCCGCACGTCCGTCTGACCTCCTCGCTGACCTACGCGCCCAACGATGTCTGGAGCTTCAACTGGACGGTCGACTGGCAAAGCGGGGTGGCCAACGCCGCCCA
>JANNQN010000008.1:0-12886 GCA_031400775.1 Planctomycetia bacterium
CGCCGACTCAAGCAAACCGGGGCTCGCTGGCAAACCGATCGTGCCAATCGCATGGCTGGCCTCTGTGCCCTCAAATACGCCGACCAATGGCAAACTTACTGGTCCACCGCCGCCTAACCGCCAGAATCCATGATCGCACCCCGCCTTTCCCCGCCACTTGTGATCCGCCCCCCCTCGCCCTAGAATTCATCGCTCCAGCGCGCCCCTTTTTGCCGGCGCAGTTTTGCCCTCCCATCGAGCGGCGCCCAAAATAATAGTGGCGTCTTAGAAAGCGGTTCCATGTCTCGGCGTTACGTCAGTCAATTGGCTCATCAGGAGGCCATCGACCAGATCTTCCTGGCCTCGGACAAGCAGTTGCGGCCCAATCGCAACGGCAACCTCTATTTGCAGATCGAGCTCTCGGACCGCAGCGGCGCCATCGGCGCGCGAATGTGGAACGCCAGCGAGCAGGACTATCGCAGCTTCGAGAACGGCGACTACGTGCGCGTCGAGGGCACGACCCAGCTCTTTCAGGGCACGATCCAACTCATCGCCAGCAGCATCCGCCGCGCGCAAAAGACCGACGTCAATCCCGACGACTTCATGACCCTGGGATCCAAGGAAGTCGATCAGCTCGTGCTGCGGCTGAGCGCCTTTCTGCGGAAGATGCGCGACCCGCACCTGTTGAACCTGGCCGAGTGCTTTCTGGTCGACGAAGAGTTCATGCGCAAGCTGAGCCGGGCCCCGGCCGGCATCAAGAACCACCACGCCTACTTGGGCGGATTGATCGAGCACATCGTCAACCTGATGGAGCTGATTACGCGGATCATGCCCTTGTACCCCTCGATCAATGCCGACGTGCTCTTGATGGGCGCGTTTCTGCACGACGTCGGCAAGGTGGACGAGCTGACCTACGAGCGCGACTTCGCCTATACGGACGAAGGACAGTTGATCGGCCACGTGGTGATGGCGGTGGGCATGCTGGAGCGCAAGCTGAAGGAAGCCGAGCGGCTCTCGGGCGAGACCCTGCCCGACGAGCTGGTGTTGCGACTGAAGCACATGATCGTCAGCCATCACGGGCAGTACGAATTCGGCAGCCCCAAGCTGCCCATGACGCTCGAGGCCGTGGCGCTGCACCACCTGGACAATCTGGACGCCAAGATTCATTCGTTCGACCAGTTGATGCGCGACGACCCGAACGTCGAAAGCGGCTGGACCAGCTTCCACCACGGCCTGGGCCGCAAGCTGTTCAAGGGCGAGCCCGAAAATCCCCCGCGCGCGAACCCGTTGCGCAACAACAACCAGTAGATTGGCCGTTAGACTGGCCAGCAGATTGTTTCGCCGATCGCTGGCGAGCGTATTTGTCGGCGTACTAGTTAGCGGCCAACGAAGGAAGGAAAGCTGTCTTGTCGAGCGATGAAATGGAAAAACGACTGCTGCACCTGGTCAAGCAGCCCGGTTTCAAGCCGAGCAAGCCGGGCACGATCGCCAAGCAACTGGGACTCTCCGAGGACGAAGCCCGCGATCTGAAGCGGGCCGTCAAGCAACTGGTCAAGGTGGGCAAGCTCAGCTACGGCGCCAACCACCTGGTGGGTCCGGCGGCGGCAGCGCCCAGTGGAAGCGGCGGAGCAGCCGGTGCACCCGGGTATCGTGTGACCGGAGTGTTTCGCCGGGCCGATGCCGGATTTGGCTTCGTCCGCCCCGCCGGCAGCGCGCCGGGCGCCGATCGCACGCAAGATGTCTTCATCGCCGCCAAGGACTCCGGCGACGCCGCCACGGGCGACACGGTGCTGGTGCGGCTGAAGAAGAAAACCGAAACGCGCCGCCCCAATCCAGAGGGCGAGATCGTCGAGGTGATCGAGCGCCAGACGCATCAGTTCGTGGGCACCTACTTCGAGCAAGATGGCAGCGCCTACGTCAACGTCGACGGAAAGCCCTTCTCGCAGCCGATCCTGCTGGGCGACCCGGGCGCCAAAAACGCGCGGCCCGACGACAAGATCGTGATCGAGATGGTCCGCTTTCCGGCCATTGGGGCAGAAGGCGAAGGCGTGATTACCGAGGTGCTCGGCCCGCGCGGCACGCCGGGGGTCGACACACTCTCGATCATTCGCGAATTCAACCTGCCCGAGGAATTCGCCGCCGACGCGATCGAAGAGTCGCGGTTGCAGGCCGAGGCATTCGACGAGAGCATCGGGCCGGGGCGAACCGATCTGACCGATCAAGTCACGATCACCATCGATCCGGTCGACGCCCGCGATTTCGACGACGCGATATCGCTCACTCGCACCGACAAGGGGCATTGGCGGCTGGGCGTACACATCGCCGACGTGTCGCACTTCGTGCGGCCCAAGAGTGCGCTCGATCGCGAGGCCTACGCCCGCGGCACGAGCACGTATCTGCCCGACCGCGTGATTCCCATGCTGCCGGAGATCATCTCCAACAACCTGGCCAGCCTGCAGCCCGATCGGGTCCGCTACACCAAGAGCGTGTTCATCGAGTTTTCGCCCGAGGGCATTCCGCTGCACACCGAGCCGATGTCGGCGGCCATCAAGAGTCGCCGCCGGTTCAGCTACGAGGAGGTCGACGAGTATCTGGCCGATCCGCCGGCCTGGCGCAGCAAGCTCGAGCCGCAGGTTCACAAACTGTTGGGCGAGATGCGCGAGTTGGCCAAGATTCTGCGCGAGCGGCGTACGCGGCGGGGTTCGTTGGAATTGACGATGCCCGAGGTGAAGATCGATCTGGACAAGGACGGCCGCGTGGCCGGCGCGCACCTGGTTCAGAACACCGAGAGCCACAAAATCATCGAGGCCTTCATGCTGGCGGCCAACGAGGCCGTGGCGGAATTGCTGGCCAAGGCCGAGTTGCATTTCCTGCGGCGCGTTCACCAGGCCCCCGACCCGCGCAAGCTCAAAGCGCTCACCGAATTTGTCGCCGGGCTTGGCTTCCAGATCGAGAGCCTGGAGAGCCGCTTCGAGCTGCAGCGGCTGTTGGCCCTCGTGTCCGGGAAGCCGGAAGAACGGGCCGTCAACTTTTCGCTCTTGCGCAGTTTACAGCGTGCCGTTTACAGTCCGGAGGAAGAAGGTCACTACGCGCTGGCCAGCGAGTGTTACAGTCACTTCACCTCGCCGATCCGCCGCTATCCCGATCTGACGATCCATCGGCTGCTCGAGGCGCTGATGGCGGGCAAGAAGCCCCGCAATGATTTTGGCGAGTTGGCCGTGCTGGGCGAGCATTGCTCGGACCGCGAACGGCGTAGCGAAGCGGCCGAACGCGAACTGACCAAGGTCAAGCTGCTGGACTATCTGAGCACGCGGATCGGCTCGACCCTCGATGCGGTGGTCACCGGCGTCGAAGAGTTCGGACTGTTCGTGCAAGGCGTCGAGCTGCCGGCCGAGGGCCTGGTACACGTCAGCTCGTTGCAGGATGACTTCTATCGCTACGATCGGGCCACGCACACACTGTCAGGTTATCGCTCGGGCAATCGCTTCCGCCTGGGCGACAGCGTGCAAGTCGCCGTGGCGCGTGTCGACGTCGACCGCCGCGAGTTGGACTTGCGGCTGGTGGGCCGCGGCAAAGTGTCGGACCGGGGGGACCATCGCCCGACTAAGAAAGAACGCCAAGCCGAACAAGCCAAAGCCGCCAAGCGCGGGCCCAAGGACAAGGGCAAGAGCCGGCGTCGCAAGTAGACCGCGCCGCGCCTGCAATCTGGCACCCTGGCACGTTGCCGATCGATCGCTACAATACCCTACGTGACGCCGTCCTACGTGATGCCGTCGCGGTTTGACTTTTTGGCAACTTACGGACTCTCGAACGCCGATTGGATCCACGGATCCTTAAGGGGCGAGCGTCCAGTTTTTTATTCTGGGGACGAATCCCGGATGACCAGCATGCTGGCACAGACGCCGCTCCACGATTGGCATGCCGCGCATGGCGGGCGGATGGTGGATTTCGCCGGCTGGTCGATGCCGGTGCAATATTCCTCGATCGTCGCCGAGCACCGCGCCACTCGCGCTGCCGTCGGACTGTTCGACGTCTCGCACATGGGGCGCCTTCTCTTTCCCGATCCGGGCGGCGGCGGCTTGCTCGATTCGCTCGTCACACGGCGCGTGGCCGACATGAAGAGCGGCCAGATTCGCTATGCCCTGATGACCCGCGACGACGGCGGAATTCTGGACGACGTGCTGGTCTATCATCTGCGCAACGCGCAAGGCGAGAGCTATTATCAACTGGTGGTCAACGCCAGCAATCGCCAGAAGATTCTCGATTGGCTCGCGAACCACGGCGCCCAGGACGCGTTGGTCGACAGCACTCCCGACACCGCGATGATCGCGGTGCAAGGTCCCCGGGCTATGGAAATCGTGCGCCCACTGGTCAAGATCGATGCGGCCCGCTTGCCGTACTACCACGGCGCCGAGACGGAAATCTCGAGCGTGTTGGGTATCATCAGCCGCACGGGCTACACGGGAGAAGACGGCTGCGAGCTGATCGTGCCGTCGGCCATTGCGCTTGAGGTCTGGGACAAGCTGATCGCAGCGGCCGAACAATTCGGCGGCGGCGCGGCCGGACTGGGCGCGCGCGACACGCTGCGGTTGGAAGCGGGCATGCCGCTCTACGGCCACGAGCTGAGCGACCAGATCGATCCGTTTCAGGCAGGTTTGGCCTTTGCGGTCGATCTGGACGATCACGTGTTTCCCGGCCGCGAGGCACTGCTCGAGCGGCGCGACAACACCAGCCGCCCACGCCGCGCCGGCTGGGTTCTGGACGGCAAACGCGTGCCGCGCGAGGGCTACGCCGTTTACCGCGGGGACGAAGCAGTGGGCCGCGTCACCAGTGGCACGTTCTCGCCCACGCTGGACCGCCCTATCGCGATGGGCTACATCCGCGCCGAACTGGCCGCGCCCGGCAGCGAGGTGATGATCGACATCCGCGGCTCGCTCGAACCTGCCCGTTGCGTGCCTCTACCATTTTATCGTCGAAACGCATAAGGAATCTACGATCGTGCAACCGCAAGAATTGCTGTACGCCAAAACCCACGAGTGGGTGCAAGTCGATCGCAAAAGCGGCGAGAAAATCGCCACAGTGGGGATCTCTCACTTCGCCGTCGAGGCGCTGACCGACCTGGTCTATATCGAATTGCCAGAGGTCGGCCGCACGCTCAAGGCGGGCGAATCGTTCGGCGAGGTCGAATCGGTCAAGGCCGTCAGCGATCTGTACAGCCCCCTGTCAGGCGAAATCGTCGACGTGAATGGCGACCTGGCGAATCACCTCGATCAGTTGCACGACGATCCCTATGGATCCGGCTGGATCATGAAGATCAAAGTCAACGACGAATCGGAACTGTCGCATCTGCTTTCGCACGCCGCCTATGAAAAGCAGTGTGCCGAGGAAGGACATTAACACGGTCCCAGAAATCATTGCGACAAATTCTGGCGCGCCCGAGCGCCGCTTCCCTGTTGCCGTTGCCAATTCGTCGTTGAACTTCCCGCCGGCAAGTTGGCCGTCGACTCCCAGAAACACTTGAACATGATTTGCCTGCCATGCCCTACATAGCCAATACGCCCGAAGACCAGCGAGCGATGCTCGATTCGATTGGACTGGGCTCGATCGAAGAATTGTTCGCGGTGATTCCGCCCGAGCTCCGATTGCAGCGACCGCTGGCGATTCCGCCGGCACTGACGGAGCTGGAATTGACGGCACACATGCAGCGCCTGGCCGACAAGAATAGTCCCGCCGGCAAGAAGGTGTGTTTCCTGGGCGGCGGCAGTTACGACCATTTCATTCCCGCGATCGTGGACTACGTCGCTTCGCGCGGCGAGTTCTACACTTCGTACACGCCGTATCAGCCCGAAGCCAGCCAAGGCAACTTGCAGGTCTTCTTCGAATATCAAACGCTGATCACGCAATTGACCGGCATGGATGTTTCGAACGCCAGCTTGTACGACGGTGGCAGCGCCGCGGCCGAGGCTGTATTGATGGCCTGTAGCGCCACGGGCCGGCACGGCCGCGTCGTCACCGCGCGCAGCGTACACCCCGAGTATCGTCAGATATTGGCCACGTACCTGGCCAACCTGGGCATTGAGCTGGTCACGGTGGGCACGCCCGACGGCGTGATTGCGCCGGCCGAACTGGCCGCGGCCGTGACGCAGGACACGGCCTGTGTGCTGGTGCAACATCCCAATTTTTTTGGCTGCCTGGAATCGGTCGACGAGCTGGCGAAGATTGCCCACGCAGCCGGCGCGCTGTTCGTCGTCTCGGTCGATCCGATCAGCCTGGGGTTGCTGAAACGCCCCGGCGACTACGGAGCCGACATCGTCGTGGGCGAAGGTCAAAGCCTGGGCAGCCCCATGTCCTTCGGCGGGCCGTATCTGGGCATCATGGCCTGCCGCGAGAAATTTGTTCGCCGCATGCCCGGTCGGTTGGCCGGCGAGACGGTCGACCGCCGCGGCAAACGATGCTTCGTGCTCACGCTGCAAACGCGCGAGCAGCACATCCGCCGCGAAAAGGCCACGAGCAACATCTGCACCAACCAGGGTCTGTTCGCGCTACGTGCCGCGGTTTATCTGGCGGCGCTGGGCCCGCAAGGCCTGCGGGAGACGGCCGAGTCGTGCCTGCACAAAGCTCGTTACGCCGCTGGACGTTTGACGTCGCTGTCGTCGTTGCGACCGGCATTCGCGCGCCCGACGTTCAAGGAGTTTGTCGTTCGCGCCCCGGGCCAAAACATCGACAAGTTGATTCAAGACGCCGCCGAGCGCGGTTACCTGGCCGGCGTGCCGCTGGCCCGCTGGTACGACGAGCTTTCGGATTGTTTTCTGGTGTCGGTCACCGAGCGGCGCACGCGTGACGAGATCGACGGATTGGCCGCGTGCCTCGAGGAGCTGACCGCAGCGTCTCATGCGAAATAATCGAGCGTCACAATTGCTGTTCGAATTGTCGCGGCCCGGCCGGCGAGGCAATCGTTTGCCCGCGGTCGACGCGCCCGCGCTTCCGCTGGCGGAGTTGCTGCCCGCGGGTTCGTTTGCCGCGTCACCGCCGCCTCTGCCCGAGCTGACCGAGCCGGAGCTGGTGCGGCACTTCACGAATTTGTCGACGCAAAACATGTCGGTGGATACTCACTTCTATCCGCTCGGCTCCTGCACGATGAAATACAACCCCAAGCGCAACGAACGGCTGGCCGGTTTGAGCGGGCTGGTCGATCTGCATCCCTACCAGGTCGAGTCGACGCTGCAGGGACTGCTCGAACTGTTGTACGACTTGCAGCAGATTCTGGCCGAGATTGCCGGACTGCCTGCCGTCTCGCTGCAACCGGCCGCAGGCGCGCAGGGAGAGCTGACGGCTCTGCTGGTGGCGGCGGCCCATTTTCGCGCCCGGGGCGAGGACCGACTGCGCGTGCTCGCGCCCGACAGCGCGCACGGCACGAATCCGGCCAGCGCCGCCATGGCGGGCTTCGACGCCGTGACCGTCAAGAGCACGCCGGCCGGCTACGTCGATATGCAAGACCTGGCCGCCAAGCTCGACGACAAAACGGCCGTGTTCATGATCACCAATCCCAATACGCTCGGCATGTTTGACCGCCACATCGCCGAGATCGCGCGGCAGGTCCACGACGTGGGCGGATTGATCTACCTGGACGGCGCCAACATGAACGCCATCCTGGGCATCGCGCGGCCCGGAGACTTCGGCGCCGACATGATGCACTTCAATCCGCATAAGACGTTCAGCGGCCCCCACGGCGGCGGCGGACCGGGCGCGGGACCGATCGCGGTCAGTTCTACGCTGGCCCCCTACTTGCCTTTGCCGATCGTGGCCCGCGACCGCTCGGGCTATCGCCTGGTTTACGACGGTCCCGAGTCCATCGGCCGGGTGCGCAGTTTCTTCGGCAACGTGGGAGTGCTGGTGCGGGCCTATTGCTACATCCGCACACACGGGCCCGAGGGCCTGCGACGGGTTTCGGAAAATGCGGTACTAAACGCCAACTACCTGTTGTCGAAGGTGAAGCACATCTTGCCGGTGCCGCAGGGCGATCGCTGCATGCACGAGTTCGTGGCCAGCGCCGCCAAGCTAGCCAGCCAGCGCAACGTCTCGGCCATGGACATCGCCAAGCGCCTGTTGGATTACGGCTTCCACGCTCCGACGGTGTACTTTCCGCCGATCGTGCGGGAAGCCATGATGATCGAGCCCACCGAAACCGAAACCAAGGAGACGCTCGACGCGTTCGCACAGACGCTATTTCGCATCTGCGACGAGCCGGCCGAATTGCTGCACGAGGCGCCGCACACGACTCCGATCAGCCGGCCGGACGAAGTGCGTGCCGCGCGGCAGCCGATCGTGGCTTGGACCGCCCCCCGGTCTGAATGATCAACCTCGGCCAGCGGGCTCGTTCGCGAAAGACCCTCCATGCCGATTTACGACCCGCCCATTCGTTGCCGGCTGTTGATCGATCCCGCTTCGGGGGGCGCCTGGCAGATGGCGGTCGACGAGACGCTGCTGGAAACGGCCGCGGCCGGCGGCGGCGCGTCACTGCGTTTCTACCAGTGGTCGGAACCCACGCTCTCGTTGGGCTACTTTCAACAGTCCGCCGAGCGATCGTCGCACCGCGCCACGCGCAACTGTCCGCTCGTGCGGCGGCAAACCGGCGGCGGGGCGATCTTGCACGACGTCGAATTGACCTACAGTCTGGCGGTGGCGGATGATCGGCACGGGCTCGGCGTCGCGACGCGGCTCTACGACGTGGTGCACACGGCGGTAGTCGACGTGCTGGCCAGCCTGGGCATCGACGCGCGGCTGAGCGACTGCATGCCTGAACGGCTCGACGACCAGACAACCCTCACGCGCGACATGACAATCTCACGGAATCGTAACAATTCTGGCGTGCGAGCTCGCACGGGAATGCGCGAGCCGTTTCTTTGCTTCCAGCGGCGAGCGCGAGCGGATGTGCTCGTCGGCGAAGCCAAGGTGTGCGGAAGCGCCCAGCGCCGTCACGGCAAAGCGGTATTGCAGCATGGCAGCCTGTTGTTGGCGGCCTCGGAGCTTACGCCCGAGTTGCCCGGCCTCAAGGAACTGACCGGCAAGAGCTGGAATTTGGCTTTCTTGCGGGATTCCTGGACCCAAGAACTGGCGGCACGCCTGGGTTTGAAGCTGGTCGAAGCGGGCCTTTCGGCCGCGGAATTGGACCGTTCCAGAACGCTAGCGGTGGAAAAATATGACGCCGCGCGCTGGAACCGACGCCGCTAGGATTCACCGGCAAAGCCGGCCCCCAGGCCGGTCAATTTGCATGCGGGCGCACGTGCTTCCAAGGGCTTACATTTCCAGGCGTATTCGATTTGCTTCAGTTTCGAGTTACTGACATAATAATGCATCTATCGCGGCGGCGTGCTTTGCCAAAAAGCGAGCCACGTCGGATCGCTACGAACGCTTCACTCCATGATTCCGCCGCCCCATCGCAAGGCTGCAATTTTAGTTTTCAGTCCGCACTCGTTTAGGTTTTCTTTTTAGGTAGCCTTGGCGGAGCGGCGCAGAACAATGGACTTGAAGCTGAAGGTTCTGGAAGGAAAGAACGTCGGCCAGGAAATCCCGGTCCACGGCAAGAAGTTTTTCATCGGCCGCGCCGAAGATTGCAACTTGCGCCCGGGGAGCGAACTGATCAGCCGGCATCATTGCGTGCTGTTAGTCGAAGATGGCTACATCGGGGTGCGCGACTTCGGCAGCAAGAACGGCACCTACGTCAATCAAGAGCGCGTCGTCGGCGAGCGCGAGTTGAAGCCCGGCGACCGGCTGACCGTCGGACCTTTGCAATTCGAGGTTCACGTCGCTCACAACCTGGGCGCCAAAAAACGCCCCCCCGTCGGCGACATCAAGGAAGCCGCCGCGCGGACCGCTCAAGACGCCGCGCACGATCCTTTCGACGTCACCCAATGGCTGGCGACCGAAACGGAGGAAGAGGCGAAGCCAGCTTCGACCCGCGACACCCAGCCCGTGGGCGCGGGCGACACCGATTCGATCCAGATGAGCAACACGCAAACGATGGCGCCCGAGGGAGCACCAGACGATTCGTCCAAGAGCCCGCCCGGCAAGAAAACCCCCGGCAAGTTGCCGCCCAGGCCCAGCTCATCGAAGGACAGCCAAGAAGCGGCGTCCGCCATGTTGAACCAGCTTCGCCGCCGCCGCTGATCGCTCGCCACAACCATCCCAGGGCTACGTGTTCACAGCCAAGCTGCGGCGAGTTGAGCTCGCCGCATTCCCAGCCGCGAAGCGACGAACTATCATAGCCAGGGGCATCGCAGGCGGGCCCTTTGGCACCCGAGGTCCCGACGCGGCCGCTCGAACGCTTGGGCGGACTTTGCGGCCTGAGCAACTTATGTCACTGTTGTGCGAAGAGGAGTCTGGCGATGGCCGTGGATGAAGAAACCTTGCGCCGCCGATATCGTGAGTTCCTGGAGCTGTTGCCGTTGACGATAAACCTCGCCGGATTGCCAACGAGCGAAAGTCCGTTCAACTTTACGGCCGATCAAATGGAAGTCCGCGTGAACACGCTGGCCGTCGCCTTTAAGCTGGCCCGGCAGTTGGCACGCGATTCGGTGACGGGCAACTGAGCCGCCGGTAACCCGACTGGTCGTCGGGGTGGGTATTGACCGCGGCTTGATCGTGCAAATCCGGTTTCTATACTTCAAATAGGCGGGAAACCTGCTGCGGTTTTCCGCACGCTCGGGCAAACACGAGTCCTCGAGGGAGTGCCGATGCGGGCCGCCAACAAGAAGCCGAAGAACGCCGCGCTGGTCGGCCTGGCCTTTGACGCCGACGACGGGCAAACGCGTTTGACCCGCGGCAAGAACTTCGTGCTCTGTGGGGGTTCCTCGGAGACGCACGAGTTGATGCAGGAGACGGCCCAGAAAATCAACGAGCACCTCGACCGCCGCGGCCGCCGGCTGGAGGACGTCTCGATTCGCGAGTTGCGCGATATCTGCGAAAAGGTCGAGCGGTAGCCATTGGCACCGCGGCGGCGCTTCCGCCCCCCCTTTTCTTGTGGCTTTTTCTTGGCAATTTCGGCCATCTTCCCGTAGAATAGCCTCCGCGATCTTTCGGGAGCCCCCGGGAAGCTTGAAACCGGGGGTTCGATTCGGCGGTACTGTCCTTTGGCCGGCTTGCCAGATCGTTGAGGAGCCGTTTGTTATCCGACAACGTTCGTGAGTTGGTTGAGCGCTGCTTACGCGGCGACCAGTCGGCAATGGTCGAATTGGTCGATAACTACCGTGGTCAGGTTTTTGGCCTTTGCTATCGCATGCTGCGGCATCGGCAAGATGCCGAGGACGTGACCCAAGAATCGTTCGTTCGAGTTCTGCGGAGCCTGCACACCTGGGATAAGCAGCGCGAGTTCCTGCCTTGGCTTTTGGCCATCGCGGGCAATCGCTGCCGAACCTTGTTGGCGGTCCGCATGCGTCAGCCGACGTTGACCTCGCTGGTCGATCACCTGAGCGACAAAGCGCGGGAGTTGACGGAGGCGCGCAATTTAGCCGAAGAAGTCGAGCGGGCCTTGAGCACGCTGAGATCCGAGTACCGCCAGGCGTTTTTGCTGTTCCATCAACACGAACTGAGCTACGCCCAGATCAGCGCCACGCTCGATTGTCCATTGGGAACGGTGAAGACCTGGGTGCATCGGGCGCGGCGCGAGTTGATCGGGCAATTGAAAGATCGCGGAGTTGTGCAGGAGTTGCGGCATGCAGTGCGAAGAGTTTGAAGATCGTCTGAACCTGGTTCTCGACGAGCGCGGCCGTCCAGAGTGCGACGCCGAAATATCGCTGCACGTCGAAGCGTGCCCCGAATGCCGGCACGTGGCGGCCCTGTATGGCGCGCTATTGGACGGTTTTTGCGCGTTTTCGGCGCCTCAAGCGCCCTCGGACATGGCTGCGCGAGTATTGGTCGACATCGGACCGCGCCGCTCGAGCACGCGGGGAACAATCGTCTATGCGGCGCTGGCCACGGCCGCGTGTCTGCTCGTGGCGATCGGGCCCCTGATGCGCTCGATTTCGCCCGAGAACGGTTCGCTGGCCCAGCAGTCTTTGATCCAGAAAACGACGTCTGCTCCACTGGCCGCGAAAGCGGTCTCGCCGGTTTCTTTGCAGAGCTCGAACCTAGGAAACTCGAACCCAGCAACAGCGCACGGTGCATCGCGTTTGAATCAGCGGGCGTTGTTGGGACCGGCAATGCACGAGTCGCTACCCATTCTGGCGAGCCTGCCGATTCTGGCTGGCGACCCGCGCGGCGACCTCTACGGCGAGTTGGCCAAGGAAACCGGAAATGGGTTGGCAGCGATTGTGCTGTATGTGCCTGGCATAGGCGGCGCACGCGGCATCATCGACGCCGAATCCAGCGTCGTCGACCCGGAGCCGGCTTGGGCCGTGCAAGTAAGCGAAGGACTGCGGCCGGTCACCGATTCGGTCACCGACACGCTTCAGTTGCTGCTGAAGGCCCTGCCCGTCACCGAGCTGGCCAGCCGCTCCTAAAGGTCGAAGCCGCGCCTCTGCGGGCCCGTTACAGACCCCTTCTCGCGCCAGATTTTCGTCTTGGCCGGGCACGCCGATTTGGCGATCTCCCAGCCGGCCCGCATAACCGTCATGGCTCGCGCGACGGCAATCTTTCGCCAAACCGGACAATCCGGCAAATCCCCCCATTTTTCCCGACCGCTGAACTTTGCGCTTGTAGAATTCCGATGCCAGCAAGGTCGACGGAGGCGTCAAAGTTTATGGAGCTTACCAGCGGAGGAAATGGACTTGGCCAAAATCAAGAAGCAAGAAACGACGGTCGCGATTGACCAACGCAAGGAGCGCAACCGACGCACGAACGATCGTCGCGTCGCAAATACCGCCGTGGCCGTCGAGCGACGCATCGGCGAGCGGCGGGCCAAGGTCAGCCG
>JANNQN010000009.1:0-8335 GCA_031400775.1 Planctomycetia bacterium
CTGTGTGTCAACGGCAAGCCGGGCGCGCAAAACATGTCCGGGGCGACCGACTATCTGGCGCTCGCGCTCAACCCCGATGCTGGCGACGCGACGGCGCCGGGGCTGGTGCAGCCCGAGATCATCGCCGAAAGCTCGCTTCTGGAACGCGACCTGGCCGCCTACGACTGTATCTTCTTGTGCAACGTGGCGCAGTTCACATCGAACGAGGCCCGGGTGCTGGAAACGGTGCTCAAGCGCGGCGGCGGGCTGGTGTTTTTCCTGGGAGACCAGGTATTGCCTGAGCGGTACAACCGCGAGTTGACGGGCGAAGGGGGCGTTCGGGTGTTGCCGGCGCGCTTGCAAGATCTCGAGGTCTAACCCCAGAATCAATACCGAATAGATCCGCTCGACTATCGCCATCCGCTGGTTTCGGTGTTTCAAGGTCGCGAGCAGGCCGGGCTGCTGACCACGCCGGTCTACAAGTATTATCGACTGGCGCCGGATCCCAAGGCACAAGTGGCGCTGGCCTTTTACGGCGGCGACCCGGCGATCGTGGAAGAGGCGATCCACGGCGGGCGATCGATCCTGGTGGCGACCGAGGGCTCGTTGTCGTCGATCGATCCGGTGACCAAGGAGCCCTGGACCACGATGCCGGCCTGGCCTAGCTTCGTGCCGATCGTGCAAGAGATCCTGGCCCTGGCCGTTCGCGGACAGATGGTCGAGCACAACGTCGAGGTCGGCCAGATGCTGGGCGATTCGTTGGAGGCACAGGCCAACCGCTCGGCCGTGAGCGTGACAAGCCCAGGTGGATCGCGCGAGGAAGTGCGGATGGAGATGGACCGTCAGTCGAGCCACTGGTCGTTTTCCGATACCGGCGAGAGCGGCGTGTACCGCGTCGAGCTGGGCGCGCCGATCTCGCGCGAAGAGGCGTTTGCCGTCAACGTCGATACCGCCGAGAGCGACTTGACGCGGATCGCTCCCGAGGATTTTCCCAAAGAGTTTTCCACCCACAAGCAAAGCGGCCTGGACGAAGCCGATTCGCCGGCGATCGGTCGCCGCAGCGGGCTGCACCGGGCCTTGCTGTATTCGGTGCTGGGTTTGCTGTTTGCCGAGACGTTTCTGGCCTGGCGCATGGGACACACGGCTCGATGAATGGAATTGTGCCAAATTGGCTTGAGAAATGGCTCGGTGTCGAAGCCGCCAGCCCGGGTGAAGGCACGACTTGGAGCCTGGAAAATACCTGGAGCTGGGCCCCCTGGGCCACGCTGCTGTTGGCGATGTTCGCCGTGGGCTGGGTGGTCTACTTTTACGCCCGCGAATCGAGCACCGCAGGGCGGCTAATCAAGTCGCTGCTGGTCGTGCTGCGGCTGGCGCTTTTGGCCATCGTGGTGTTCATGATCGCCGAGTTCACGCTGTCGCTGCGCCGCACGGGTCTGCCGACCGTGGCGATCGTGATCGACGATTCGGCCAGCATGGGAATTCTCGATCGGTACGACGACAAGAAAGTCGCCGCGTTGGTTTCCAGCCGCCTGGAAGCTGCCGGGCTGGACCTGGCGAGCCGCTTGAATCTCGCCAAGAGTGTGCTGTTGGATCCCAAGACGGACGCGCTGACCGCCATTGCCCGGCGCTATCGGCTGAAGCTCTATTTCGTGTCGAGCGCGGCCCGCGCGCAGGGCGGTTCGTTGGGCGAACTGCGCGAGGCCGTGCGCCAGGCTCAGCCTCGCGGTGAGAGCAGCCGCCTGGGCGCCGGATTGCGGTACGTGCTGAGCGATCTGCGCGGCACGCCGCCCGCGGCCATCATTCTGCTCTCCGACGGCATCAACACCGACGGATTCAGCCTCGGCGACGCGGCCCATTATTCGCGCCGCAAATCGGTGCCTCTGTTTACCGTCGGCTTAGGCAGCGAGAAACCGGTGCTCGACGTTGAGCTGGTCGATCTGCTGGTCGACGAGGTGGTGTTTGTCGACGACGTCGTCAATTTCGAGTTCAAGCTCTCCGGACGCGGGTTCGCCGGAAAGACGGTTGAGGTGGTATTGCGCGAGAAGGACGATCCCGCGGTGCTCGCGCAAATGAAGGTCACGGTGGACGCCGACGGCAAGCCGCAGAGCCTGCACTTGCCGTATCGCCCCACGAAAGTCGGCGAGTTCGAGTATGTCATCGAGGCGCAACATCTGCCGGACGAAGCGCAACTGGAGAACAATTCGCAGTCGCGGCTGGTCAGCGTTCGCAAGGAACAGATCAAGGTGCTGCTCGTGCAGGCTTATCCGAACTACGAGTTTCGCTACTTGAAGAACATGCTGCAGCGCGACAGCACGATAGAGCTCAAGACCGTGCTGCAGGACGCCGACCTGGAATACGCCGAGCTCGATCGCACGGCGCTGCGCGTGTTTCCGGTGCGGCGCGAGGAATTGTTTGCCTTCGACGTGGTGATCTTCGGCGACGTGAACCCCTCGTATCTGAGCGCCAGCGTGCTGGAAAACTTGAAGGACTTCGTCGAGAAGAAGGGGGGCGGGATCGCGTTTATCTCGGGTCCGCAATTTACGCCGCTGGCCTATCGCAACACGCCGCTCGAGCCGCTGTTTCCGATTCACTTGAACGCCGCCAGCGCCCCCGACGCCAATCAGATCATCGAGCAGAGCTTTGTCGTGCAGCCCACGGAGTTGGGGCTCGCCAGCCCGCAAATGCAATTGGGAGACACGCAGGCCGACACGGCTCGGATCTGGCAAGACTTGCACCCGTTGTATTGGCTGCTCGAGGCTCCGCAAATCAAGCCCGCCGCGCGGGTGCTGGCCGAGCATCCCACGCGATTGTCCAGCGACGGTAGGCGCTTGCCCGTATTCCTCATGCAATACGTCGGAGCGGGCAAGGTGCTGTTTCATGCCACCGACGATACCTGGATGTGGCGCTACCGGGTTGGCGACGTGTTCTTTGCCCGCTACTGGGTGCAGGCGGTGCGGTACCTGAGCCGCTCGAAGCTGCTCGGCAAGGACAATTCCGTGGAGCTGACGGCGGATCGGCGCGAGTATCGCCGGGGCGACATCGTGCGAATGCGAGTGCGATTCGTCGACGAGCGGCAGGCGCCCGCGGACGACAGCGGCGTGACGGTCGTGCTCGAGCGCGAGGGGCAGCAGAATCAACGCGTCAAACTGGAGCGCAACGCCACCAGCCGCGGCATCTACGAGGGAACCTTTGGCGACGCGATGGACGGCAAGTATCACGCCTGGATTGCGGCGCCGACGCTCGAAGGCAAAGTCCCCTCGGCCGATTTTCTGGTCGTGGCGCCGCCGGGCGAATTGGAACGGGTGGAAATGGACTCCGGCGAGCTGAAACGGGCCGCCGAAGAGACTCGCGGGCGGTTTTATCAACTGGCCGAAGTCGGACGTTTGCTCGAGGACTTGCCGCCCGGACACCAGGTTCCGATCGAGACGCTACCGCCCGAGGTTTTGTGGAATCGGTGGTGGCTGCTGGCGTCGTTTCTAGGACTGATCGTGTCGGAATGGATTCTGCGCAAACGTAAGGGAATGTTATAATCAGAGCCTATCCGAGAACTGTCGGGGACTGTCCCAATTTTTCGATGGCTTCGAGAAAAATGGGACTGTCCCCCTCTCCTAGACAGTTCTCGGATAGGCTCTGATGGCTCGGCGCCTTCACAGGGCGGCCGCGCACACGGATGGTCGGGGAGCGAGAGGACAATCGAATGGCACACTCGCTGGAGCAGAGAATCGGCCGGGTGCGGTTCCAGGCGCGGCGCTTGCTAGCACTCTATGCCGTGGGCTGGACGTTCGCGGTTTTGGCCCTGGCAGTGTTTTTGGTGGGTCTGGCCGATTACCTGGTTCGGTTTCAGGATCCAGGCATCCGGCTGATGTGCAGCCTGAGCGTGCTCTTGGTCTTCGCCTGGGCTGCTTATCGATTTGGCATCGCCGGGTGGGGGCGATCGCTGGGTGACGTGGAGATTGCCCAGCGCATCGAGCGGCGTTTTCCCAGTCTGTCCGATCGGCTGGCCAGCACGCTCGAATTTCTGAAGCAAAGCGAAATCGATCCGCAGGCCGGTTCCGCCGCGCTACGCAGGGCCGTGATCGTCAAGACGACTTCGGACGTCGAAGGGCTGGATTTTTCCGACGTCTTTGAGCGCACTCCGACGCGGCGCGCCCTGGCGGCTGCCGGGCTGGCTGGGCTGGTTCTGCTCGTGATCTCGCTGGTCTCGCCCGATAGCGCTCGCACGGCGCTAGTGCGTTTGGCGCGGCCGCTGGGCGGCGAGACCTGGCCGAAGTTTTACAACTTGGAGTTTCGCCAAGCGCCGACGCGACTGGCCGCCGGCAAGACGTTCGAAGTCGAGTTGGTCGACGATGCGCTTCACCGCGTGCCCGGCGAAGTTCGCATGCACTACCGCTACGAGACCGGCGCCGGGGAGGAGCTCGAATCGGAAGCGATGAGCATGCTCAACGGAGTCATGGTCGCGCGCAAGGAGGGAGTGACGCGTCCGTTTTGGTATCGGGCCGAAGGGGGCGATGATTCGTCGATGCCCTGGATCCGCCTGGAAGTGGTTGAGCCGCCCCGGCTCGACGGGTTGGAGCTGACCTTGATTCCACCGGCATATTCAGGACTGGGCACGGAGACCGGTGAAAAGAATATTCGCGCGCTGCGCGGCACGCGCGTGGAGATGGCCGGCGCCTCGACCAAGAAGCTGCGCCGCGCCAGCATTCGACAGGAAGGTGGCGAGGAAATGCCGCTAACGCTTTCGGCCGACGCTTACGGCTTCGCGCTGGGCGCCGATTCGACGATGCCTTTTGTCATCGACAAGTCTGGTCCATATTGGATCATTCTCGAGGATCTCGAAGGACTGATCGGCGGCGCCGACGACCGCTGGGATATCCGCGCCATCACGGACCTGGCGCCGACGATCACGATCGAGCAGCCGGCGGGAAACATTTTTGTGACGCCCCAGGGTGAAGTGCCGCTAAGGATCGGGGCCAAGGACGACCTGGGCATTCACGAGATCGCGCTACACTACAGTCGCTCCGATCGAACCGACGTCGAGGATTTTTCCGTGCCGCTCTGGCACGGTCCGGCGCAGGCCCCGCCGCGCGAGTCGCTGGGGTTGGCGGCCGGGCAATTGGGCGAGAGTCAAACGGCCGAGCATCGCTGGTCGCTGGCCGATTTGCAACTCAAAGCCGGCGCACAGATCACCTTTTGGGCCACGGCCTCCGACTATCTGCCCCAGATCGGCAAGAGCACCGTGCGGCGAATCTCGATCATAACGCCCGGCGAATTGGAAGAGCGGTTGGCCCAGCGACAGGGCGTGATCTTCGGCGAGTTGCAGCGGGTGTTGAAGATGCAGCAAGACGCGCGTGCCCAGACGAAATCGCTGGAGATCCAATTGCAACAGGTCGGCCAGTTGAACAAGCAGGACGTCGACCACGCGCAATCCGCCGAGCTGAATCAGCGGCAAGTGACGCGCACCCTGACCAGTCCTACCGAGGGCATTCCCGCGCAGATTGCCGATTTTCTGACCGATCTGGCGAACAATCGCGTGGACAGTCCGGAGATCGAGCGGCAGATGAGCGCGGTTAGCGCGGAGCTCGACCGTTTGGGCGAGCAGCATTTGGGCGTGGTCGAGCGCGACTTGACCAGTCTGATCAAAGCCGCGCAGTCGAATCTGCCGAAAGAAGCCGGCGAGACGAAACGACCGGCCGATCCGTTGGTCAAGGAGTCCCTACAGAGCGCCGCGACGAATCAGGACCAGGTGATCGAATCGTTGGAAAAAATGCTGAGCGAGATGGGTCAATGGGAGAGTTACCGCCGCTTTGCCCGCGACGTGGCCAGCTTGCAACGCGATCAAGAGCAGATCGCCCAGGCCACGAAGGAGGTCGGGCAGAAGACCCTCGGGCGAGATCTCAAGGATCTCGACGCCCAGCAGCAAGCCGATCTGAAGAAGCTTGCCGCGCAGCAGGTCGAGCTCAGCCGCCGCTTGGAAAAAGTTCAGCAGGAAATGGCCCAAGCCGGTGAGGCGCTTGCCCAGTCCGATCCGCTTTCGGCCGCGACGATTTCGGACGGATTGCACCAGGCTCAGCAGCAAGCCATCAGCGGGCAGATGCGGCAGAGCGGCCAGCGGCTGGAGAAGAATCAGCTCGGCCAGGCCGTGGAGCAGCAGGCCAAAATTGCCAAGGACCTCGAAGACCTGATGAGCATCCTCTCCAATCGTCGCGAGCAGGAGCTCACTCGGCTGGTCAAGCAACTGCGCGAGAGCGAGCAGCAACTGGCTCAACTCAGAAAGGAGCAGGCCGGTCTGCGCAAGCAAATGCGGGCCTTGGCCGACAAGCCCCAGAGCGAACAAAAACAACAGCTCGAGCGACTTGCTCGTGAGCAGAAAAAGCTGGAGGAGGAAGCCGGCCGCCTGGCGCGGCGGCTCGAGCGATTGCAGGCCGAGCAGGCCGGACGGAGCACATCGGGCGCCGCCGGCAAGATGCAGCAGGCCGGCGAAGCGGGGCAGGGGGGTGACGCGGCCGCCGCCGACGCTCAGGCCGAACAAGCCGAGAAGGATCTGGAGGAAGCGCAACAGAAATTGGCCGAGCGGCGTCGCCAGGCCGAAGAGGATTTGGCGCAAGAGCAAATGGCGCGGCTCGAAGATTCGCTCAAGAGCTTGCAGGAGCGCCAGAAAAAACTGATTCAAGACACCGAGCGGCTGGAAAACCTGCGCGCGGGCGCCGGCCGCTTCACTCGCGCGCAGTTGAGCACGGTGAACGATCTGGCCCGACAGCAGAAATCGCTCGAGGGCGAGACGTCGCTATTGGCCGAGAAGCTCGCGCTGACCGAGGTCATCAACATGGCACTGAGCGGCGCGGCTAAACAGATGACGCGGGCCGCCGATCTGCTGACGCACCGCGACACCGGCAGTGCGACGCAAAGCAGCCAGGAGGCGGCACGATTGCGGCTGGCTCAGTTGTTGATTGCCTTCCAGGACAAGAAACAAAAGGCCAAGGAGGGGGGCGAAGAGGGAGGCGGAGGGTCGGCCGGGGGCAAGGGGGCTCGCGCGGACGGCAACCAGGTGCTGACTCAACTGAAACTCCTCAAGCTGCTGCAAGAAGATCTCAACGGCCGCTATCGAACGTTGACCACTGCCGAGGGAGATCCGGCCACGCCGCCGGCGCGCGAGCTGAGCGAAATCGCCGCCGAGCAGGGCAAGCTGGCCGAGTTGGCGCTGAAGCTGGCTCAGCCACCCGAGGATAATCCTGAGGACAATCCCGAGAAACTGCCCGACGTGCGCCAGGCGGATCCAGTCGCCGGCGAGCCGAATACCGAGCCGCAACTCGTGCCGCCGATCGATCCACCGCTCGATTCGCCGCAACCGGCCGCCGAGAAGGAACCTTCGTAATGCGATTCTCGACGAACAGGTGGAGTTCCGGCTGGGCGATCGTGTGCGTTGCGCTGTGCGCGACGTGTTGGCTTGTCGTGTCGCTGGAGCGTTCCTGTCCGGCCGCCGAGCCCAAGCCCTCGGGCGAGAAACCGGCCGAAACCAAGAAAAGTACGCCGGACTCGTCGAACCTCGACGACGCGCTGCTCGACGATTTGAACAATGACCTGTTGGAAGGCGCCGGCGATTTGAAAGACCGGCCGCGCAAGAAGCCGGTCGATCCGGCCGGTTCGACCGACAAGCCCGCGGATCAACCGCCCACCGACGGCGAAGACGTGGGCATGGCCGGCGAAGACGATCCGCTGGCGTACATCGGCCAGGAGATGCAGGAGTTGGAGAGCATCATTACGCAAAGCGCCAAGCGCATTCGCACCGAGCAATTGCAACAGCGCGTGATCGAAGATCTCAGCAAGCTGATCGAGCAGGCTCAGCAGCAGCAGCGATCGGCGCAGCAGTCATCGCAGAAGGACAAGAAGCAACAAACGGGCAAGCGGCAGACCGTGAAACAGTCGAAGCCAAACGCCGCCGGCAGCCCCGGCAAGGATTCGAACAAGCCGGCCCGCGACAGCACGGACCGCATGGGCAAGGCCGAGGACGCGCGGCCCGATCCCGAGCTGGTCAAGGGAATGATGAAGGACACCTGGGGGCATCTGCCCCAGCGGGCTCGCGTGGAGATGCTGCAAAACTCGCCCGAGAGGTTCCTGCCGCAATACGAGCTTTTGATCGAGCGCTATTACAAGCGTCTGGCCGAAGAGCAGACCTCGAAGTAATCGACAGGAGCATGCCGTGAAAAATCATGGGCAGACTCGCCTGGATGAGTCGCTCGAGGGCCGGCGGCGTTTTCTCGCGCAAGCCGCATCGGCCGGCGCGGCGCTCGCGTGGCCCGCGGCCCGTGCTTTCGGTGAGCCCAAGGATCCCGAAAAATCGGCCGCCGAGCTGATCACA
>JANNQN010000010.1:0-9662 GCA_031400775.1 Planctomycetia bacterium
CGGCCACGGGCTCCAGGCTTTCGCCCGGATAGCGAATCTTGGAGATCAATTCGCCGTCGGCGACGCTCTCGATGTCGAAGGCCAGGTAGCTTACGTTTGCATCGGTCATTCAAAGCTCTCGGTCGGACGCGCCGGGGCATGGAATGACAACAGCCTACCAAATGCAACGCAAATGAGTGAAGATGGCGCAGGCGTCCTTTGGAAGAAAAACTATTTCCGCGAGCGGTCAACTATGGTCAACGAAGAGCGGCTGCTGGAGCGATTCTTGAGGTATGTGCGCGTCGACACCACGGCCCGAGAAGGTCAGGCAGTCTATCCGAGCTCGCCGGGCCAGTTGGAATTGGGGCGGATGCTGAAAGACGAGTTGGTCGCCAGCGGCTTGGCCGACGCGCGGCAGAGCGACAAGGGAATCGTGCTGGCCACGATTCCGTCGACGATTCCTGGCACGACCCCGGTCGTGGCCTTCAACGCCCACGTCGACACGTCGCCCGAGACCAGCGGCAAGGATGTGCGGCCCGTGGTGCATCGCAACTACGGCGGCGGCGATATCGCGTTGCCGGGCCGGCCGGGACTTGTGATTCGCGTTGACGACAATCCGGGTTTGCGATCGCTCGTGGGCCGGACCATCGTTACCAGCGACGGCACGACGCTGCTGGGCGCCGACGACAAATCGGGCGTGGCCGTGATCATGGAGCTGGTCGACTGCTTGATGGAGCATCCCGAAGTCGAGCATGGTCCTGTGCGGGTTTGCTTTACATGCGACGAAGAGATTGGCCACGGAGTCGACCACGTGGATCTCGACGAATTGGGAGCGGTGGTTTGCTATACGCTGGATGGGCAGGGGGTCGACGAGATCGACGTCGAGACCTTTTCGGCGGACCTGGCCGAGGTGACCGTGCGCGGCGTGAACATTCATCCCTCGATCGCCAAGGGCCGGATGGTCAATGCGCTGCGCGTGGCGGCCGATTTCATCAACCGGCTGCCACGGAAGACCTTGGCTCCCGAGGTCACCGACGCGAGGCAAGGCTTTCTGCACCCGTATCAACTCGAAGGCGGAGTGGCGCTAGTGACCATGCGAATTATTTTGCGCGACTTCGACGCGGCCCAACTCGCTCAACTGGCCGCGCTGTTGCACACCGCTGCCAGAGAGTCGGAGCAGGAGTTTCCCGGAGCGTCGATCGAGATCAACGTGACCCAGCAGTATCGCAACATGGCCGCGGGGTTGTCGCGCGAGCCGCGGGCAGTGCGCTTCGCCGAGCGGGCGCTCGTGCGGCTGGGGCGCAAGCCGCGCCTGACCATCATCCGCGGCGGCACCGATGGCTCTCGCTTTACTGAGCTAGGACTGCCGACCCCCAACCTCTCGACCGGCGAACATAATCCGCACTCGCCGCTGGAATGGACCTGTCTGGAGGAGATGGCCGACGCCGTCCGCATGCTCGTCGAGCTGGTGCAAGTTTGGGCGGAGGGTGCTAGCACGTAATCCCGCCCCGCCGCATGCAAGCTGGCGAACCTAAGGGAGCTGTTCCACCTAAGGGCGCTATCCTTGCCACTTCGACAGGGTTCAATAAACTTCGCGCTTCCCGCATGCCGACATAATCCGAACAGCGACTCCGATTACCACAACCCGCGTGTGCCGCCAAATTGGCAGTCTTGGATCGGCGAGTCGCTTCTGCTCGCAGCTCGTGAGGTTTGCCGTGCCGCGCCTAGCGATCATCGTCTCAGCAACTGGCAGCATCGCATCGCTGGAAGGGACCTTGCTCTCGGTCCTGGAAAACCGGCCTGCCGACTGCGAGATCATCGTGGCCTTGAATCAGGCCTATGCGGACCCTTACGACCTCAAAGGCGACGTCCGGTTCGTCGAACAGCAAAAAGGCGCCGCGCCGATCGCGCGCATCAATCGTGCTTTGGCCGCGACGCGAGCCCCGTTCGTGCATCTGTTGGCCAGCGGCTGTGAAGTCACCGAGGGCTGGACCGAGCCGGCGCTGTCGCGCTTTGGCGACCGCCAAATCGCCTCGGTCGGACCTTTGGTCATGGACGCGACGAACCGCGATCGCATCTTTGCCGCGGGGGTCGGATATCGCCGCGGCGGCGCACGCGTGCTCGTGGGCCGCGGATTGACGCGACTCGCGCCCGAGACCGAATCGGCCGCGCGGGGCGCTTGCGGATTCGCGGCCTTCTATCGCAAGGCGGCGCTCGATTTTGTCGGCGGCCCGAGTTGCCAGCTAGGCCCGAGACAAGCCGACGTGGATTTGGCGCTGGTGTTCGAGCGTGCCGGATTCGGCTTCGCCCTGGAGCCGCGCTCGCGAGTATTCGCCGCGCCCGAGACCGACGCTGTGGAAGCCCCGTTCGCGCGGGCCCTGCACGAGGAACGGCTGTTCTGGCGCAATCTGCCCAGACAGGGCCGGGCGAAATCGCTGGCGGCGCATGCCGGCCTGGTTGCACTGGAATTATTGACCAGCTTTGCTCGGCCGCGGATGCTGACCCAACTGGCCGCTCGCACTTGGGGCTGCAGCCAGGTGCTCGGCTATGCGCGGCATCGCCGAGCGCTGGAACAACTGGGGCAACGGGCCCCTCGCCCGAAGGCGGCGCGGGAACACCTGCGGGTCGATGCCCCGCACGACACGCCCAGCTTTAACGAACCGGCCGCGGCCCGCGCTCCCGTGCGCTAAGCGGTCGACTTGCGGTCGTCGGCACCAATAAACGCACCGGTCGTTCCGCGCTAATTGTCGGAATCGCTCGCCAGGAGCGCCAACGGGCCTTCTTCTTCGTCGGCCAGCGTTTGCTTGCCCGGATAAAACAGCTCGCGCGTTGCCCGGAACAATCGCAAGTCGTCCTGCGAAGTGGCCTCGGCGTTGAACTTGGCTTCCAACTGAGCCATCCACTGCTGCCCCTCGGGCCAGCGCACTTCCATGATTCGACTGCAATCTTCCAGCAGTTGGTAGATCCGCGCGCGAGTTACGCCCATTCGCTTGGCTTGCTGCCGCACGCTTTGAGGGGGCGTCGAGATTCCCAGGCGCCCTTCGCTGAGCTCGTGGATCGTCGGTCCGGCGTCGATCTGAACCTGTTCCAACAGCGGCACGGCGAAACAATCTCGCACTTCGTCCGCCGACGGAACGCCGGGTCGCTCGAGAACTTGCGCAATCCAATTCTCGATCGGCTGAATGAACTTCGGAACGATCCGCAGCGACAGGTGCTGCTGCTCGGTTCCGCAACTGCCGAGCATCTCGTGAACGATGTGGAACACTTCCAGCACCACGCGAACGCGCTTCTCACCGTGCGTCTTTAACTGCCGGATCTCGGCCACGGTGTGATTCACGTACTGCTCGAGTGGAATATGCCAGATCACGGTGGGCAGAGCCTGCAGCGTGGGAGCCAGGCGTCCGAGCTTTTCGCGGCCCAAGCCGCGCTCGATCACCGTCTTTTGCCATTGCGCCCACAGCGCTTCGGAGACGATCGACGGATCGAAAGTCGTGCCCTGGCGGCGAGGCTTCTCGACCATCGTCGATTTCTTTTCGTTCAACTCAGTCAAACCGAACGGCACGGCCGGAGGATGATCCTTCGTGGCGCGCGAGAGCAGCTTGACCAACGAACTGATTTTCTTCTGCCCGATGCCGGGCGTCGCCGAAAGCTCCTCGAAGGGCGTGGCGAGCAAGTCCTTGATCGTGCGACCAAGAAATGCCAGCGGCAGCCGACGGTCGTTCGGCAAGGCCCAATAGGCCAACGGCTTTTCCAGCCGGTCCGCAAACTTGTCATCCAACAACGTTTTGCGCAGCGACAGAAAACTACTCACGATCTTGTAATCTTCCACACTCGTTACCTTGTTCATCTTCATGGGTTCTCCCTCCCGCAAACTCAGCCGGGTTTCTTTTCGCCAGCGGGCTGTCCAGTGCCACTGCCGACAACTTGCCTCGTTCTGTTTCGTTACCGATCAATCGCCCATACGGGGCGCCAAAAACGCGTGCGCACCAACACAAAACCTGGTCGGGTTGGCGCGAGCGCGAAAACGCCTCTCGCGCGCAAACCGCCGCGGTCGAGCCTGGGCCAAAAATCTAGATGAATACCAATGTCAGGCGGGGGGGCGCTATTTACTGGTGCTCGGTGGGATTCAACCGCTACGGTGCTGGGTCTCTCGGTAAACCGAACCGCCACGCCTATCAAACCTTCTTTACGAAGATTTGCGCAATTTGTTCGAAATCTTGAACCAAAGCGAAGACTGGAGGCCTGAACCAACACTTAGCGGCGGCGGGCTCACTCACAGTTGCGAAACACAGCGCCAGGGATCACGCAGTTCGCCCGCCACTTCCAATCACGCCTGTTATTTTCTTGACTCCCCCAACAGGTGTCAAGCCAGACTGCTGTGCCAGTCCGCACAAGCTAAGACCGCTCATTGACTGTATCTTAATTTGATGAAAGGACTTAAGGCTACCAATAAATTATCTGAAAAAACGCCACATAGACGCCGCTGGACAGATATCTCCACCTTTTGGATAGTAAATTCCCCTCGTTATAGGGGGACAAAAATTCCGGCGCGAAAGGCTGCGGAGACCGCGCCTTTTAGAACTCGAGCTCCATCAGGTCCCGCCCTTGCTGGGTATTGGCGAATATCGCCCGTGCGGAATCGAGCTTGAGCGCATCGCGCTCGTCGGCCATCGGATCGACGTGTACCAGCACCAACTGACCCACGCCGGCGCTGCTGGCCAACCGAGCCACCGGCGTCGCGACGCTATGCCCAGTCAGCGTGGCGAGCTCTTGCATTGAGTCGGGGAAATAGCATTCATGCACCAGCAGGTCGACGCCGCGGATCGCACGCAGATAGGCCGAGTCGTCGCGGGCCGTCGTGTCAGTAACATAGGCCATCGAGTGCCCGGGCCAGTCCAGGCGAAAACCGATCGCTCCGCCCGGATGCTCCACAGGAAAATACGTCAAGCGCCCGCCCTGGGCCAGTTCGACGGGGCCGCTTAGCGCTCGAAACTCACAGGGCGGCTTGACCGGAAACAGCGCCTCGGCGAACAGGTGTTCGTCGATGGCCGCCAGTTTGTCGCTTTCGGCATGCACGGTAACGCGGCGCATCTTCTTGTCGCGCAAGACGTCGATCAGATACGTGATTCCAATCACGTGATCCAAGTGCGCATGCGTGAGAAAAATATCCAGCTCGGGCGTGGCCAGGAACTTTCGGGCGCGGTACATCGCCGTGCCCGCGTCGAGAACGATCCCCAACTCCGGCAGCATCAAGCAAGCCGTCTGCCGGTGATCGTTGGGATGGTATCCGGACGTTCCCAACAAAATAAGCTTCATCGTGCAATCCGCTGGCAATCACTTCGAGCGTGCGAACTTTCCATGAGGAGGTATTGGGCCCTTGGTGCGCTTAGGCGGGTCGACCGCCGGCGCATCGGTGCTCGTAATCGGCACGATACCACAAAACCCGCCGGCGGTCGGCGCTCGATCGGCCGGGGAGGCTATCCAAGAATTGTCGGGGACTGTCCCAATTTTGCGATGGCCTCGAGCAAAATGGGCCTGTCCCCCTCTCCGGGACCGGATAGGCTCTACTGCTGCGGGGGAAGCAGCCGATCCAGTTGCTTGTTGAGTCCCTCGAGCAGCAGCCCGCGGGTGGCATTTTGCAGGAATTGTCCGGTGAGCTTTTCCACGATGCGATGATCGAGCTTGGGCTTCTTGAGCGTGCCTTGGATGGGGATTTGCAGCGTCTGGCCTTCGAGGGCTCCCAGCGATAAGTCGCGGCCCAGCAGCTTGGCCTGGATCGGAACTTCCGCCACGATGGCCAACGTTTCGTCGAGTCCGACCGAGCCATGCGTGGTGATCGGCAGGGTGCCGGCCATGAACTTCAAGCCGCGATGATAGACGCGGCGATCGACCAATCGGAATTCGATCTCCGAAGTGTCGATGCTCAACAGCGCGTTGGCCTGATCGTTCTTTTGCACGAGCGTCCCGCGCTGTAATACCGAAGTGATCTCGTTGAGCAGCACCATGAATTCCTGCGCGACCGGGCCCGATTTCACCTGAGCCTTCATTGTCATCCGCCCCGACGTGTCACCCGCGGCCGGATCGGCCAAGGGAATGCGTCCGCCGTCGAGGCTGATCGAAAACCGCCCCTCGGCGACCGTTGACTCGGCCAAAATGGGCGCCACGAATTTTAGCCCCCGCGCGCACATCTCGGGCGAAAGGTGTACATCGGTCAACAGCGGGCCGCGCGAGATCAGCAGTTCGGCAGGCGCGGGATTGAGACGCACGAACGGCGTGAACGTGAAGCGTCCTTCGCTGACGTGCACGTCCATGGGCTGGCCTTGAACTTGCCCGTCGTTCAATCGAGCGGCGACCTCGCCTGGTCCGACTCGCATTCCGGCGATATCCATGCCGGTCCAGCCGATGGCCGCCTCGCCAGTCACCTGTTTCCACGATTGGCTGTCGGTCGGGCTGCCGGTCAAGCGACCTTGCATCGAAAAGGCGCGCGATTGCCGGCCCGCGACCTGCACGTTCGGACCCACGTAGGGCCGCCACAACGGCGCGAGCTGATTCCAGTCGTATTCGATCGTTCCCTTGAGATCGACCTGACCGCCTTGTTCCGCCAATGGGATCGCGCCGGCGGCGCCAGCGCGCAGCGCGTCGCTGGCAAGTTGGATTTTCTCCAGCGTCACGAGTTGCGTTTCATGGACGTAGTTGCCGCTGGCATTCCAGGTGATCTGCCGCTCGCGCCACACGGCCGGCGCCGCGCCGGGCTTCGTCGGGCGGGTGAGATCGACGAGTTGCAGTTGATCGATCTTGCCGTCGGCTCGACATGTAGTAATGCCTGAGTCGTGTTTCAAATCGGCCTGGGCATCGTGCCGTCCGGCGACCTGCAACGAGGCTGCGGTTCGCGGGTCGTGCCGCCAACAATACCACTGAGCCAGGTCCGCGCCGATTTTTGCCGTGGCACCCTCGATCGCCCAGCCAGCGGACGTGGCTTGTACGAAGGCCTTGCTCACCGTGGCCAACGTGGGGCCGGCCGCGATCGTGGCCTGGGCCAGATCCAGACGGCTCTTGGCAACATCCCAGCGACCCTCGCCGGTCAACGTGGCCGCCGGCTCGGCAATAAAGCATCCGTGGCCCCAAGCGCGAAATTGCGTGAACTGGGCCTTGGCCTGCGCTATGTCGATGGATTTTGCGGAGCACAGGAGCGACGCTTGCAGGGCTCCGGCGCCCGACAGATCCCAGCCGGTGATGCCCGCGCAGGTTTCCAGCCGACGAGGCCAGTTGGTCAATTGCCCGCGCCACGAACACTCGAGCGGCCACGCCGCGCTCGTGGGCGCGGAGACCGGCTCGCTCAGCCGCGCTTGCAGCGTTTCGCCGGCGGCGTCGACGGTTAGTTCGGCCCGATCCACTCGATTCAAAGCCTGGCCTTGCAATTCGCCGTCGAGATCCAGCTTCGCCAGCAGGTTGTCTTCCTTCCAGGCATTTCCGCCGGCGGCGGTGAACTGAAATCCTTGCGACTGGAACTGTGCGGCCGAAGTGAAGCGGTTGTTCTCTCCGCGCTTCCACGCAAGCTGGGCCTGGCCGCGACCGGCCAGTTGAGCGCCGCCCAGATCCGAGAACTGCCGCAGCTCGGCGGTGAGCCGCGCCAAGTCGAATGTCGCGTTCGCATTCAGGTCGTCGATCGAACCGGCCGCTTCGATCTGCAAGAAGCTGGATGCACAATGAGCGCGATCCAGCACCAGTCCGTTCTTGTCCTCGTGCGTCTCGAACTGAATCGCCAGCGGGTTCGACCAGGTCAGCGCCCGACCGCCCGACTGCGCGGCGAGTTGCTTGGCCCCGATGTTCCCCGACCAGGTCATTCCGGCGGCCTCGCGACGGCTGATCACGGACAAGTCGATCTGCCCGGACGTGATCTCGGTGTCCTCGCGAATCTTCAGCGTCTGCGGCAGTCGACGGGCAATCTGCGCCAAGTCTGCATGTCCGTCGAGCTTGTACTCTTCGCGGGCGAGCGCGGCCAGAATCTTTGGCTCGGAAAGATCGCTCATCTTGGCGCTGCCCGAGAGCGTGAGTTGTCCCAGCTCGCATTGGATCGCAAGTTTTTCGATTTCGATCGTTTCACCCTGTTGCACGATTTGGCAGGGGATGTCGACGCGATCCAACTCGATCCGATCGGCGCCCAGGCTGGCCGAGGCGAACACCAGGTTCGTTACCGACGATTCGCCGCGCACCGAAGCTTCGCCCCCTTCGGCCATCTCGCCCCAGGCCCCCGCCAGCCGCGTCGACAGGCGACCCGAGAGCGTGGCCCGCTCGATGTAGCGCCGCATGATCGGATCGAGCACTTCCAGCGGCACGTCGGTGGTCTGGCAGTCGACCTTGCCGCTGGGTGACTGGTTCGAGCCGGCCAGGCGCTTGGATCGCAGTTCGAGCTTGAAGTTGCCCGGTTGCCGTTTGTCGGAAATCGTGCCCGAGGCAACGAGGACCAGCGGCTGATCGGCGTCGGCGATAGTGCAATCGAGCGCCAGGCCTTCGATTTGAAACTGCCGGCTCGACGGCACGTCATCGATCGAGATGACGCCGTCGGTAATCTGTAGCTGTACCTTGATATTCGAGACGTCTTGGCCCGAGAACAAGGAAGCAAAAACACGTTCGAGATTCGTCGCGGTCGGGCCGGCAACGACATGTACGATGGGCCGCTCGACCTGGATCGGTCCCAAATCCGAAGAGTTCATGGCCAGGGCGAGGAGCGACTTGTCGGTCGTGAGCGACGCCACTTCGAGCACTTTTTCGCCCTGGGCATCGCGAATCTCGATGTTGTCGGCCGCCGCGCCCGAGAACCATCCGAGCGAAGCCGAGCCAAACGAGATCGTGCCATCCAGGCCGAGCGCCGATTGCACGGCCCAGGGGCCCAGCGGCGTGCGTGCCACGATGGTCGGCGCCAGGTACAAGCCAACCAAGAGCAGCGCCAGCGTGATCAGCGAACCAAAGCGGAACGCTCGCGATTTCTTCGTGCGTTCTTTGGGCGCTCGTGCGGAAGCTTGTTTCTTGGAGCGGGGGCGGTCGACGGTGGCCATGGCGAGATTTCTCAGCGGATAGGGGTCTTCGATGGCGGAAACCGCCCTGAGGGGGCGAATTCTAGACAGCCGAGCCGTGCGGTGCACCCCCATTTTCCCGCTCAGGCGGGACGACAAATCGGTCGCACGGTCGCTCGCTCTCGTGGTCGCCGCCCAGGCGGCGCAGTGTTCCACGATGTCGACGCACAAAGTCGCAGCGGATACGATAGAAGCGGCCGGACGACGCGCTTGCTGTTGGCCCTCGCAATTCGGCGCCAACCCTGGCAACGGCGCGGACCGCTAGCGTGCTAGCACCGCGCTCGCGGAGGTCCGGCTGAGCGGTGGCGTTGTATGGGTTCGATCGCGGTTTTGGTGCGACGATGACAGCATTTCCTTCGATATTCCGCGTGCGTCAAACCTTCGAGGCGCCCCGCGTTGTCGATATTAGCGGCGAGGTTCGCGCGCAACTGGGCAAGTTGCAACTCGAACGAAAGATTCAGCCAGGCCAAAGCGTGGCGATCACGGTGGGCAGCCGGGGCATCGCCAACATTCATTTGATCACCAGGGCGATCGTCGACCATGTCAAGCAGTTGAATGCCAAACCGTTCCTCGTGCCCGCCATGGGAAGCCACGGCGGCGGCACGGCCG
>JANNQN010000011.1:0-5259 GCA_031400775.1 Planctomycetia bacterium
CGCGATATTGATAATGTCGCCAAGCGTGCCAGCCAGGGAGGGTGAACTGAAATGACCAGAGTTCTCGAACGGGTGGCGACCTGCGCCCCGCAGCAGCTATCGCGGCCGGGCCGCGTGCGACTGTCGATCGTCATTCCCGTCTACCGCGGCGAAAAGACCATCGGTCAGTTGGTCAGCGCGCTGGTCGATTACCTGGCCGACTGTTGCCATCTGGAAATCGTGCTGGTCAACGACGGCAGCCCCGATAGCTCGGCCGACGTGTGCCGGGCGATTGCCGAGACATTTCCGTTTGTTAAGTTTCTGAACCTGTCGCGCAATTTCAGCGAGCACAACGCCGTGATGGCGGGGCTCAATCACGCCGCGGGCGATTACGTCGTCATCATGGACGACGACTTTCAGAATCCGCCCGGCGAAGTCATGAAGCTCGTCGACGAGATTCAAAAGGGATACGACGTCGTGTTCTCGTGCTACGCCTCGAAGAAGCACCACGTGCTGCGCAATCTCGGCAGCCGCATCAACGACTGGTTCGCCGTGATCCTGCTGGACAAGCCGCGCGATCTGTATCTGTCCAGCTTCAAGGTGCTCAGCCGCTTCGTCGTCGACGAGCTCATTAAATACGACGGGCCCTATCCTTACATCGACGGCTTGGTGCTGCGGTTCACTCGCAACTACTCCAAGGTGCTGGTCGCGCACGATCCGCGCCGCGAGGGCCGCTCGGGCTATACGCTGCGCAAGCTCGTCTCGCTGTATCTGAACATGTTCACCAATTTTTCCATCCTGCCGCTGCGGCTCGCCTCATATGCCGGTCTGGCGTCGTCGGCGCTGGGACTTGTGCTGGCCGTGTACTTCATCATCGAGCGGTTTTACAATCCGCAACTGCCGGCTGGCTGGGCCTCGATGATCGTCTCGCTATTCATCATCGCGGGCATTCAACTTTTCTCGCTGGGCATGATCGGCGAGTATCTGGGCCGGCTGTTTCTCAAGGACAACGGACGACCGCAGTTCGTGATTCGCGAGAAAGTCAACTGCGAGCCTGCGTCGCGACAGGGCAAAGCATGAGCCTGGCAGACGCATTTCACGGCCGCAACATCCTGATCACCGGCGGGCTGGGCTTTCTGGGCAGCAACCTGGCCATCAAGTTGGCGCGGTACGGCGCGAACGTCACGATCGTCGACTCGCTGATCCCGCAGTTCGGCGGCAGCTTCTTCAACATCTCGCCGGTGCGCAGCCAGGTCGTAGTGAATATCTCCGACATGCGCGACGCCAACTCGCTCGACATCCTGGTGCAAGGCAAGGAATATATTTTCAATCTCGCCGGCCAGGTGAGCCACGGCGACAGCATGCGCGATCCGCAACTCGACCTGGGAGTCAACTGCGTGTCGACGATGAACCTGGTCGAGGCCTGTCGCAAGAACAATCCCGACGCGCGGATATTGTACACCTCCACGCGACAAGTCTACGGTCGGCCGCAGACGTTGCCAGTAACCGAAGACCATCCCACCGTGCCGATCGACGTCAACGGCATCAACAAGCTGGCCGCCGAGTATTATCACCTGCTCTATCACAGCACGTACGGCATCCGCTCCACCGTGCTGCGACTGACGAACACGTTTGGCCCGAGACAACAGATCCGCGGCAGCCGCCAGGGCTTTGCGTCGATCTTTCTGCGGCTGGCCCTGCGGGGCGAAACGATCAGCCTGTACGGCGGCGGCCGGCAGGTGCGCGATTTCAACTACGTCGACGACGTCGTGAACGCGATGCTGATGGCGGTGACGAACAATCAGTGCCTGGGCCGGATTTTCAATCTCGGCTCGAAGCAGCCCTATTCGCTGGTGCAGTTCGTCGACGTGCTCAAGAAGTTCTGCAACTTCTCGGTCGAGACGGTCCCGTTTCCCGAGGACAACAAGATCATCGACATCGGCGACTACTACGGCGATTACTCCCGCTTTGCCGCCATCACGGGCTGGCAGCCCACGGTCGATTTGGAGGAAGGCATCGAACGCTCGATCGCCTTCTACCGCGAGCACAAGGAAGTCTACTGGCCATGACGATTGCCGCGGCTGCCACCATTCCGATGTTCGACTACGTCGAGCAATACGCCGAGATTCGCACCGAAATTCTCGACGCCGTCGAAAGCGTGCTCTCCAGCGGATCGCTCATTCTCGGAGAGCGCGTGCGGGCGTTCGAGGAAAACTTTTGCCGCTTCCTGGACTCGGAGGGCAGTGCCGTCGGCGTGGGCAACGGCACCGACGCACTGGCGATTGCGTTGCGGGCGCTGGGGATCGGCGCCGGCGACGAGGTGATCACGGTAGCCAACACGGCCATCCCCACGGTCAGCGCCATCCGCATGGGGGGCGCGCGGCCCGTGTTCTCGGAGATCGACCCGCGCACGCTGCTCATGGATTTGGACCATGCCGAATCGCGGATCACCACGCGCACGCGGGCCATCGTGCCGGTGCACTTGTTCGGTAGCGCGGTCGACATGACCCGGCTGATGAAGCTGGCGGCTCAGCACGGCCTGGCCGTGGTCGAGGACTGCGCGCAATCGTGCGGCACGACCTGGCAAGGACAAATGACCGGCACATTCGGCGACGTGGGCTGCTTTTCGTTCTACCCCACCAAGAATCTGGGAGCTTATGGCGACGCCGGGCTGTGCCATACGCGCAGTCCCGAGCTGGCCGAAGCGATGCGCAAAATTCGCACGTATGGCTGCGGGCCGGCCCGTTCTGGACTCGCTGGTACTAGGCAGGTTTACGATGCCGAGTGCGAAGGGGTCAATAGCCGGCTGGACGAGCTGCAGGCCGCCATTCTCGATGTGAAACTTCGCCACCTGGACGACTACCTGGCCGGACGGCGTCGGGTCGCTGGCGAATATCATG
This sequence comes from Planctomycetia bacterium, assembly GCA_031400775.1. Lineage (GTDB taxonomy): Bacteria > Planctomycetota > Planctomycetia > Pirellulales > PALSA-1355 > PALSA-1355. The sequence continues at coordinate 2,880 of JANNQN010000011.1, forward strand.
CGCACCTCTCGCCGCACGTGGCGCGTCCGCGGACCGATGCCGACGCCGGCCACAGTTACCACTTGTTCGTGATTATTTCCGAAGTGCGCGAGCGATTGATCGCGCGGCTCCAGCGTGAACGCATCGGCTTTGGAATTCACTATCCGCAGCCGCTCCATCGCATGCGGGCCTACGATTTTTTGGGCTACGACGAAGGCTCGCTGCCGGTCACGGAGCGGGCCGCGGAGCAAATCTTATCGCTACCCAGTTACCCTGAACTCTCCAGCGAGGCCGTGCAGAGAATCTGCTCGGTCGTGAACGATGTCACCGACCCAGCGAATTGAACTCAAACGGCTGATCGTGTATGGCACGGTCGGCTCGTGCAACACGATCGTTTGCTACGCGCTGTACGCGGCGCTAGTGCACACGCTCGGTTGGCACCACAATGCGGCGCTGGTAGCCGACTACGCCTTCGGCGCGGGGCTGGGCTTCACGACACATCGCCTCTCGACCTTCGCCGACCGCAAGCACGTCAAGCACCCCTTCGGCAAATACCTGACGACCTTGGTCGTTTCGTTTTTGTTGAATCTGACGCTGCTCAATTGCATCGTCGCCACCCGTCTGCTCAATCCCTTGGCCGGCCAGGCCGCCGCCATCGGCTTTGTCACGCTGGTCAGCTACATGCTGCAAAAGCACTGGGTGTTTCGGTCGCACGGCGAGCCGGAAGTGGTGGGCGAGATCATCGGCGAACAACTTGTCGTTGACGCTCTCGCGATGCACCCCGCCGCAATCGAACACCGTCAAGCGGCGTAGCGACTTTCGCTAGAACCAACGACGCGCCAGATTCTTGAGCCGCGTCGCAACGTTACGCTTCTGAAGCCGCAAAGCGGCGGCATGCAATAGCCCAGGGCGAGCCCTGGCGATCGCAGTTGGGGCCGTTGGCCCACAGGCATTCAAGTCGACCAAAGCGCACACGCGCTGGCCAACTGCATCGCGCACGCAGCCCAGGCGACTGACTCGCGCTAGCTCACATGCCGCAATTTCGTCACGCGGCCGGTGGGGACCCATTCGACGACGAAGATGTTGCCGTCCTTGTCGTAGCAGGCGTCGTGCGGATGGACGAAGCGGCCGCTTTGCCATTGGTCGGGCTTGCCGCGCAGCGACAACTTGCCGCCGTCCAACACCCGATCGGTCCAGGCCTGATCGTAGCCCAGGTGCTCGGCGACGTTGTTGTCCTTGTCGAAGATAGTTACCCGGGCGTGCAAGTCGGGCACGAGCAGGTCGGTGCCGCGGATGTCGAAATGCGCCGGAAAGCTGACGCCGCTCACGATGCTGATGAACTTGCCGTCGAGCGTGAAGTATTGCAGCCGGGCGTTGGCGCGGTCGGCCACGATTAGCGCGGGCTCGCGGCCCGGGCGATTGTCGAGCCAGATGCCGTGCGGCGTGCGCATCTTGCCGTCTTCGGTGCCGGCGCCGCCCCAAGTGCGAATCCACTTGGCGTCCTTGTCGTACTGGTGGATGTAGCTCGACCCGTAACCGTCGGCCACGTAAAACCCGCCGTCGGGTCCGAAGGCCACGTTGGTGGGATTGAACTGCTCGATCTTCTGGTAGACGCCAGCTTGCTCGGGATAGCTGAATTTCCAAAGCTGCTCGCCGGTGAGCGTGGCTTTGGCAACCAGGCGGTTCTTGACGTCGCACAGGTACAGAAATTCCTGGCCGCCATCCTTGCGGATGTCGATGCCGTGTCCGCCGCCGTGATATTCCTTGCCGAAGGAGCGCACGAACTTGCCGGCCGGATCGAAGACGACGATCGAGTCCATTGGCTCAGGTGCGTTGGACCGGTGCTTGATATAGATCAGACCGGCCTCGTCCACCGCGACGCCGTGCGTTTCGCCCCACACCACGTGCGAGGGCAGCTCGCCCCAACCGTGGATCGCCTCGAACTGCCGCGCTCCGCTACCCAGCACGGGCAGCTTGCTGCCGCTCTTGTCGGCGGCATGCAAGATCGTAGGCGCCACGGCCGACGTGAGGGCGGCGGTGGCCGTCATCTTCAGGAACTCGCGCCGCGAGGCGCCCGTCGATTTTTTTGCAGGTTCATGGTGCGACATGAGAAGGTTCCCGTGTTGGTTGGCGGATTGGCTGGTTTTTCGCTTGGACGCGATCATGATAACCTCCCGCGCAGTGCAAGTCACTTCCCTTTGTTCCTTGCTCCGTGTCCTTCGTGCCTTCGTGGTTCAAAACTCGTTCTTGCAGGAAGATAAACCACAAAGTGATTATGTAGCGGGAAGAAAAAAGGCCAGTTGCAGCTGTGTTGGTTTTTGGGAAAGTTCAAGTGTTTCGAACGAACGTTTCCCGAGCTAGCACAGGAGAACTGGCCATGGCTGAGTTTATCATGGTGGGC
>JANNQN010000012.1:0-5470 GCA_031400775.1 Planctomycetia bacterium
CGCGCAGTTTCGATCGCGCCGCCCCACAGCTCCCCGGACAACCACAGGTCCTCCAGCCCTGGGCGAGTCTAACTCAATACGTTGAAGGTCTCCCCAAAGTCACAACAAATCCAGGCGGCTACACCCACCTCAGGGCCAACAATCCAGAGCTCTACGCGGACCTGCGAAACGCGCCCTGGGGCAGCGTGTGGGACGCGCGCGAGTTCAACGAGCGATGGCGGTCGGAGCAGCAAGGCCAAGGCTCGGCGCTGGACCCCGCGGCCCGCGAGCTGGAGAGCGACCGCCGGGCGTACGCCGCTGCCTGGGAGAATATCGGCCGCGAACCGCTCATGTTTGCGTATTCGTGCCTGGCGCGGTTGGGCCGGTTGTGGAATGTCTTGCCGCATCGAACCAGTCCCGACGAATCCACGTCGCGCCGCGGACTGCGCTTTGCCGTCGCGATCTGGTACACGCTGGAACTGCTACTGGCCGCCGCAGGCATCGCCTACCTACGTCGCCGATTGCTGCTGTCACCCTGGGTGTGGGGCACGATTTTGGTGGTCTCCTTGTCGGCCGTGCATACGATCTTCTGGACCGACATGCGAATGCGGGCTCCGCTCGTGATCGTCGTGGCCTTGCTCGTGGCCCAGGGGGTGCTGATGCTAGCGACCGGAAGACAAGCTTCAAGTGCCGCCACGCACACGACTTAAATCGCGCCTCGCGACGCTGAACCTACCTTGACCTTTTCGGCCGCTCGCTCTTATAATCCGGCCCGCTCAAGTCGACCTTAAGAACTTTCGTCACTTCATTTTGCGATTTGTACGGCGCGATCCTTTTCTGGGCTGCGCGTCGACCCTATCGGGAACGTCATTCTGCTGAACATCGCTCGGGCTGAATCCGTGCTCGCACGATGGTGCGCCGCCTGGTGGCTGCGCTCTAGCGTTCTTCGTGCGCGCTGGCTGTTCCTCGCCGTCGCGTTTTGTCTTCTGACGGCTCACGTTGCGCTCGGCCAGGTCGAGGTACCGACCGGCAATCTCGGCGATCGTATCGAGGTGGCGGCCGACGGCGGCAGCCACTGGGTGGAAGGCTCCTACGACGTCTACTTGCTGCGCGGTAACTGCTACATCCACCAGGGACTTACCTACGCGCGCAGCCGCGAGGCCGTGCTGTGGATCGAGCGCGGAGCGCCGGGCGGAGAGCCTCCGCACAAAGTGATCGCGTGGCTCGAGGGCGACGTGACAATCGACTATCAAACGGCCGGCGCGCAAGCCGCGCCGCAAGCCAAGGCCGCCACGGCACGACTTTCGGACAAGACCTGGTTCGGCCGCTTCTACTCGGCGCTGCCGGTCGACGTGCGGCCGATGCAGCTCACTCCGCCGCCGGCCGTGCGACCCGAGGTCTACAACCATGCCGCGGCCGCGCTCGGATCACCCGGCGGCAACGTGAAAAAGGCGCAATTCGCCGAGCAGATTACGCCTCCGCCGCCGATCATGGGCCCGCCGCCGGGAATGATTCGCGTCCGCCTGCAAGGCCGCAGTGCGGTCAATGCCGACGCCGAGATCAACACGATCAACCCCAACACGAATGAGGTCGTGGTGATCGTCAAGTCCGGAGTGAACATCATCGTCGACGGCCTGGACAACTTTGGCTCGATCGACGTTGACACCGACAACCTGGTGATCTGGACCGAGGGCGGATTCGACCGCAACGCCGAGGGGCAATCGATCCAGCCTCGCGACCGGCCGCTGGAAATCTACATGGAAGGCAACGTGGTATTTCGCCAGGGCGAGCGCGAAATCCACGCCCAGCGGATGTACTACGACGTGCGCCGCCAGACCGGCATCGTGCTGGCCGCTGAAGTCCTTACGCCGGTCCCCAGTTACGAGGGCAAGCTAAAACTCCGCGCCGACGTACTGCAGCAGCTTGGTCCCGACCGCTTCCTGGCCCAGAACGCTTCGCTCACGTCCAGCCGCTTTGGCGTGCCCGGCTACGAGCTGCGCTCGGGGCTGATGACGTACGAAGATATCCAGCATCCGCGCATCAATCCGTTCACTGGAGCGCCCGAGGTCGACCCCAGCGGCGCGCCGATCATCGACCACGAGAAAATGGCCACGAGCCGCAACAATTTCATTTACGTTGAGCAGGTGCCGGTATTCTATTGGCCGTTTTTGGCCACGGATCTTGAGCAGCCGAACTACTACATCGATTCGCTCCGGGTTCGGAATGACCAGATCTTCGGCACGCAGATCATGGTCGATCTCGACGCCTATCAACTCCTGGGAATGCGCAACGCCCCCAGGGGCACCAAGTGGACCTTCAGCACCGATTACTTGAGCAAGCGCGGGTTCGCCGGCGGCACCACGTTCAACTACGAACGCCAGTCGCTGTTCGGGGTGCCCGAGAGTGCCGGCGGCTTCGTCGACATCTGGGGTCTCAAGGATCATGGGCTCGATAACCTGGGTCTCGACCGCCGCGACGTTCCGCCGGAAAAGGATTTCCGCGGGCGCATTTTCGCGCAGCACCGGCAAATGCTGCCCGACAATTTCCAATTGACGGGCGAAGTGGGGCTGATCTCCGACTTCAACTTCCTCGAGCAATACTTCGAGCGGGAGTACGATCAGCTCAAGGACCAAACGACTGGCATCGACATCAAGCAATATCTCGACAACAGCACCTGGAGCGGTTTTGCCTCGGTGCGGGTGAATCCCTTCTTCACCGAAACCGAGTGGTTGCCGCGGCTCGATCACTATTGGCTCGGCCAGCCGCTGTTGAACGACCGCCTGACGTGGTACGAGCACACGAACGTCGCCTATGCACGTTTCAAGAGCGCCCAGCCGCCGACTGATCCAACCCAGGCGGCGCACTGGGGTCCCCTGCCCTGGGAAGCGCCGGCCGACAGCATGCGGGTCGGCGAGCGGCTCGCTACGCGGCAGGAAGTGGACATGCCGTTCTCGTTGGGCGCGGTGAAGTTCAACCCGTATCTGCTGGGTGAGTTGGCCCGCTGGGGCGAGTCGCTGGACTTCAACGACGAGAACCGCGCTTACGGCGCCGCCGGACTGCGCGCGAGCATGCCGGTGTGGAGCGTCGATCCGGAAGTGCAGAGCCAACTATTCAACGTCCACGGCATCGCCCACAAGATGGTGTTCGAAACGGACGTCTCCTACGCCCGCTCGAGCCAGCCGCTGCAGGACTTTCCGCTCTACGATCCGGTCGACGACAACGACATCGAAGCCTATCGCCGCTGGTATCCGTTCGAGGACTTCGGCGTGCCGCCAATTTTTACGCCGCAGCGGTTCGACGAGCGGTTCTATGCCCTGCGCCGCGGGCTGGGCAGTTGGGTCGCCTCGCCATCGACGGAAATTGCCGACGACCTGTTCGCGGCCCGGCTGGGACTGCGCCAGCGCTGGCAAACCAAGCGTGGACCGGCCGGCAATCAGCGGATCGTCGATTGGATCGTGCTGAATACCGACGCCACGATCTTTCCCGATCCGAATCGCGACAACTTCGGACAGGTGCTGGGCCTTGTCGATTACAACTTCCGCTGGCACGTGGGTGATCGCACGACGCTCGTGTCGGACGGATATTTCGACTTCTTCGACAATGCTCCCAAGTATGCCACCGTCGGCGCGTTCCTGAACCGGCCGCCGCGAGGCGCGCTCTATATGGGCTTCCACTCGCTCAACGGACCGATCACGAGCAACGTGCTGGCCACGTCCTACAGTTATCGGATGAGTCCCAAGTGGATCTCGACGTTCGGCACCACCTACGATCTCTACCAGGCCAGGAACATCGGCCAGAATCTGACGCTGACTCGCATCGGCGAGTCGTTTCTGTTCGTCCTGGGCTTCAACGTGGATACGAGCAAGGACAACGTGGGCGTAACTGTCGCGATCCAGCCTCGCTTCTTTCAGGGGCGCCTGGGCGCCGTCGCCGGGCAAACCCCAGGCATGAACGTGCCGGTCGCCGGCGCTTTTGGGCTGGAATAGAAAAAGGGTGCCAGGAACCTTTTATCGCGCGCAAACTTGTTGTCGCGTTGGACGACCCAGTCTCGCAGAACTCAGGAAGCAAGAACAATGGCTTGTTCTGCTGCGCTGCGTCGTCGGAGGCTGTCCAGCAATTCCGGCGATAGGAAATCACCAGCGGCGCTGAGATCAGCAATGTCGCGGGCTTGCCTTTCAAGCTCTGCCTGGATGGCAATATCACACAGAATACGAGCCTCCGCCCCCGGTTCACTCGGCGAGATTTTGTCCCTGCTGGTTACGAGCTGGTCCAGTGCGTCGTACACGTGCCGTGCCGCCCATGTCGCGTCTTGTGCATCGCCCGACTGCAAACATTGCAGACAATAGGCCATAGCTGACAACGCATTCTCGGCATATGCAGTTAATGGCGTCCATCCGGGAGCGTCCTCATCTGGAAGCAATGCCATAACGTTGGCTAGTTGCCGGACCGCCGTTTCCTTTTCGGGAACAGCCAGAATATGGGCCCAAATATAGTCCATTGCATGTTCAACTAGGTTGGCTCGACCAGCTTGCCCACTTTTGGCAGCGAAGCTGTGGTAAACACTGACCAGCCGCTGAGCGCAACTTGCCGCGAAGGCGACACGCGACCTTCGAGGCAATTGGTCGAGTTCCTGTTTGAGCGATTGTTCGTGGAATTTGAGCATGGCGATTACTTGAAATAATACTGCTGTAATTGAACACGTGATTCTGCCACTCGGCGTCAATTGCCTGAAAGCATTCAGGACAGAGGGAAAAAGGTGTCAGAGGGAAAAAGGTGTCAGGAACCGTTTTCAGGTCTTTTTCACATCGGGGATGTCGGTTCGATTCGCCGCGTCAGATCACTTCGGGCATGGGCTGATAGCCCTTGTCGACGAAGTACTGCGGACGACCGCTCAAGTCGGGGAGCGTGACCTGATTGACGTCGATGCCCATGCGATGATAGAGCGTGGCAAAGACTTCCTGGAAGTGGACCGGTCGGTCCTTGGCCTCGGCCCCCAGGCGATCGGTCGAACCGATCATTTGACCGGTTCGCATTCCGCCGCCGGCCAATAGCGCGCAGGAAACGTTCGGCCAGTGATCGCGGCCGGCGTCCTTGTTGATCTTGGGTGTGCGGCCGAATTCTCCCCACACCACCACAGAAACATCCTGATCCAGGCCGCGGTTGTGCAGGTCTTCGATCAAGGCCGATAGACCCTGATCCAGCATCGGCATGTCCTGTCGGCAGGCGGCGAAGTTTCCGCCGTGATGGTCCCAACGGCTGAAGGCCAACGTCACGCAGCGCGTGCCGGCTTCGATCAGCCGGCGCGCCATCAGAAAATGCTCCATCAGCTTCGGCCCACCGTCGTCACGGTTATCAACAGCCAGTCTAGCCGCACCGATATGGCGGCACGCCTTGGCACTGCCGAGGGGCAGATCGATGCGGCGTCGGCGCGCAACAGCGCCGAAGTGTCATCGCTGCAGATTGCCCGCAACGGGATTACAGCGGTTGACCC
>JANNQN010000013.1:0-23102 GCA_031400775.1 Planctomycetia bacterium
AGCAACTGCGCACTGAGCGTGCCGGGCTCCTGAAGCTGATCATGAACGACCGCAACGGCGTGTAGGACGCAGGTTCTGCATTCGCGCCGACTGTTACCTGAAATGTTACCCACACAGCGCCAATTCGGTGGCCATCCGTCTCTACGACGTGATCGAGGCTCTGCGATTCTCCGGTATTCAAAGAGTATTCAATCGCCGTCCTATGGCTTGGGCTGGTCTTTTAATCCGTAGGTCCTGGGTTCGAGCCCCAGCAGCCTCATTTCCTTGCTGCACGAGTTGCAACCCTCCCTTGGAGTTGCACGGTCGCCATAGCTCAACACGTCGCTTGCGTTTTGTGGCGCCATTTCGGCTTGAACGCTATTTGCGTCCGAACGAGCCGATGCCTGGTCGGAGACGTGCTCCGAACTCGGCGCCGCAGTCCGGAGTCTTACGGAATGGCCTGCAAGAATTCCGGACAAAAACCGTGGACCCAGGCTTGCTTGCGGTCGATTCGCTTGGCCCAGATGACGCGAGATCGAATCGCCACGAAGATCAGTGAGCCGACCATCAGAGCAACAGCGAACAATAGGACGACCGTTCCGACCATTGAATTTGAATTCGTCCTGATGGCGGCCAGCATCAACAAGAACCCGAGCGCGAAGCCGCACCAGCCCAACAGGATATCGCGAATGCGACGACGACGGTGCTCTCGGCAGACACTCGCATGTACAACCAATCGCTTCCTGGCGACCAGCACGATTAGCAAGAAGGGGAGAACGCCCAGCAACAATCCCGCATAGGCTATCGGAGGATACCAGCTCAATTTGTATCGCTTGCGATGATCGTCAACCGGCACATTGCATTTCGGACAGCGAGCCGGCAATTCGGCGTTGTGCAAAGCAACCAGCAGCTTCCCCTCGTGCCAGTATGCACCGCTCGTGGGCACGATATCGACAATCCCCATCGAGCCAGGAGCCGCAAACGGGTTCGTCGAATCCATCGCATCGTACTCCAGACCATCGCCCGCAGGCATGTTGGGTTCGCCGCGCTCGTGCCTATCGTAGTAAAGAATTCTGGCCGACGCAAAACTGACGGCCAAATGAACTCCCGGTAGCAGGACGCCCTACTGGACGAATTTCGAGTCAGGCTCGCCGAATCGAGCACATCTCGCTGGAAGAGCATCGCCTGGTGAAAGAACATCATTCGGCTGTCAACGAGATCAAAAGCGACGTTGGCCAGTTGGCCCGCGCTGTCAAGGAATGAGCGGCGGACCTTCGTCCTAAAACCGGAAGATCACGTCCGCATACAAGCGGTTGCGGAGGATGTCGGTGCGGTTGGTGAGCGGAAACTCGAAACCGCTGCCCAGCTCGAAATTGTCGCTCGGCTTCCATTTCAAGCCCACGACCGACGTCACGACGTTCGTGCCGGCCACGCCGACACTCGACCGAACCGCGAGCCGGCCCGCAATCGCGGAAGGTTGGCAAGGCGGAATAATCGATGGTCCCTCGGCACGATATGTAGGGGCGTAGGGGCTTCATTTCGGGGCGGATGGGCTTCCTACAGCCCCCAGCTTGCGAGGGGGATCCTCCGAAACGTGGTCGTTTCGCAATGCAGGCCAGAAAACCCGGGATTCTGCAACTTCCGGCAATGGGAGCGCAAGATCCCCAACTTCGAGTTAATCGCGGGGGTTGAAATTGGGGAGATGCGTAATTAGGGTTGATTAGTAGAGAGCAGGCGGCAGTCACATCTCGCGGATTCCATTCGGAACATCCCCCATTCTCGGAGGCAACGCTCGTGAAGTCATTCCACATTCTTGCGCTAAGCGTTGCACTGGCGGCGCTCGCAACAGCCAGCTCGTCGCAGGGGGGCACCATCACGGCGAACTACGCCGCACTCGGAGGCACGAATTTCGAGCACGTCTCGATGTTCTACTCCAGCAACCCCTATTCGTTTCCCACGGCCAAAGCCTTTGGCATGCGCACCGACGACGCTCCGGCCGGCCCCGGCGTCGACACGCTTGTCGGCCATAACTTCGCGGCCTATTGCGTGGAAACCGGCCAGAACCTGTACATCAACGCGTCGAACTTTCACGCGGACGTCGTGCCCCTCTTGGGCGCCACGACGCAACTCAGCGGCGCGCCCGGCTCGGGTCCGGTATTCTTCGACGCCACGCGCACCGCCATGATGGAGCGGCTGTGGGGTGGCTTTGAGAGCGCCGTCGTCGATCAGCACACCGCGGCGGCATTTCAATTGGCCGTGTGGGAAGTGGCCTTCGACATTGACCAGACACTTGTGGGCGGCGCTTCGCTGTTGCACGCCCCAGCCGTGGACTTGGGCGATGCGCTTTCGGCCGCGTCGATTGCCGAGGGATGGCTGGCGCAAGTTCGCGATCTGAACGTGCTGCTCGACACGCCGTCGTTGCTCTTGATGACCGATCCCACGGTTCAGGATCTGATCACGCTCGCGCCGGTGCCAAATATTCCCGAGCCGTCCAGCGTCGTGTTGGCGGCGCTCGGTGCGCTAGGCTTAGGGTTGTTCGCTCGACTGCGACGGCGAGTCGCTTGATCTACTTGCGTACGAACGGCAGCACACCGGGACTCAATTCGCCAGCAGCGCTTCGACCCACTCGTCATCCGATTCTGCGTCGAGGCTCATCTCGGCGCGAACGGCCAGGCTAAGCCGTCCTCGGGGACTTGTCGCCGCTTGGGCCAGTCGTTCGTAGATCCAGGCCAACGATCGCCCATCGAGCGCTGCGTCGTCCTTTCGCTGGCCGATCCACGGCGCGGCGCGGCGCCGTTCGACGGGTTTGCTGGCGTCGGCCTCGGTGGCTGTCAGCGCCAATGCCAGGACGGAATCCCCATTGTCGTCCGCTTGCGGCGCGGCCGGCGGGCTGCCGATATTCAGATACTTAACCACGTTACTGGTGTTCGTGCCGTTCAACCGCGCAATGCTCTCGTCGATCACGTTGACGGAACCGTCGCGGTTGAAGTCGTAAATGTTCGTAAGCGGGATGTTATTGGCCAGGATCTGTCCGTTGCCGCGAACGCCCGCCTCGTCGCGTACGTTGACAAATGCGCTGGTCGTGGTGTTGCCCACGCCAGTATCGCCGATGGCGCTGCCAAAGAAGAACACGTCGGCTTGGCCGGCGGGCAACCCGGCGTTTTGCGCAAGTCCGGTATTCGCATTGGCCTTGGTGATGACTTCCAGCCATCGCTTCTGAATGACGTTGTCGGCCCACACGATTTCCACCCGGTCCGAGCCGCTAACCCCCGCGCCGACTCGCACCGAAACCGCGCTGGGCGCCGCGGCCGTGGCCCAACCGCTGGGCGAGTTGTTGTTGCCCACGCGGAAGGTGAAGTCCGCGGCCGTGATCGCGCCATGATTGCCGGCGATGTCAATCATGATGCCATTGATGCCTTTCGAGTAGCTCGACACGTTGGCATGCGTCGCCGCGCCGGCGCCGGGCAACAGGGCCGTCTTGTCGGTGGCAATCGCGCCGTCGTCCAACGAGTTGATCGCCGCGCTATTGCCGTCGTATTTCGACTGGTTGTAAAAAAGCTGCCGCGAATAAACTTTCGTCGACGAGATGCGATAGATTTCGCCCGTGCCGCCGCGAGCCAGATAATACAAGCTGCCGGCGGCGTCGACCTTCAAGTCGACAGGCCCACCGGTGCTCAAACCGCTGGCAAAATCGGTCGACGTGTCGGGAGTTCCAATCGAGCCGGGATTGGCCGGGTCGAAGACGCGGATGAAGTTGCCGCCCACGTCGGCAAAGAAATACTTTCCGGCATACGCACTGCCGAACTGACTGTTGGCCGGATAGAAAGCGCCACCCGTGATGGCGATTCCAGCGGGACTGGGAGCGGAGTTGCTATGGTCGTAGGCCATCTCGGGATTGCGATAATTCGTGGCCCACGGCGGGCCGGACGATTCGAAACCTTCCCAAACCGGCGAATTGCTGCCCGCCCAGCCGTAATTGGCCGTGGCCGCGCCTTCGTTGATTTCTTCCCACTGCCCCTCGCCGACGTCGTTGATGAACATCTTGCCGGTGCCCGGCTGAAAGGCAAACGTAAAGGGATTGCGCAGCCCCCGCGCCCAAATAGCTCCTTGCCAGTCCAGCGCATTGCCTTGGTAATAGGGATTGTCGGTCGGGTTTGTGCCGTCGGAATTCAGCCGCAGCATTTTTCCGAAGGGGGTTGTCAGGATCTGGGCCACATGGTTTTCTTGGCCGACGTTGTCGTAATTGTGGTCGCCGACGGCCAGATAGAGCTTGCCGTCGGGTCCAAAGTGCAGCGCGCCGCCGTTGTGATTCGAGTTGCCGTCCTCAGCCTCCGGTGGAAGATCGCGCAGGATCAACTCGGTTGCGAAGCTGACCATGCCCATGCCATTGGTCGTTGCCGTGAACCGGCTTAGCCGGTTATTCAACGCGTCGCCGCCCCCTGTCGAAGGACTGGTGTAGTACAGGTAGACATAGTCGACGTTGGGGCCGGCGCCGTCGTAGCTGGGGTCGAACGTAATTCCGAGCAAGCCGCGCTCGCCGACGGAGTTGACCGGCAGAGTCAGCGAAGTAAATGTGGCGCCGCTGGTAAGAATCTGCTTGGCAAGACCCGCTTGTTCGAGCGCGAATAATTGGCCGGTGGGCGAAAACTCCATCGCGGTGGGGCTCGACAAATCGCTGGCGGTCGTGACCAGCGCTTCGGTAAAGCCGGCAGGCAATGTGGTCAACGCCAGTCGCTGTTCGAGCAACTGCACGCCCAGATGGCGCGTGCGATGATTGGAACCATCCGTCGATCCTCGTTTTCGCGAAGACACTTTGGCAGAAACCTGACGATTCGATAAGCTGCGGCGCATGGACGAATTCTCCTCTCTAGTAACCAGCACGGTCGAACGTTCCGCCGCGCGCAAGAGGATTTTCGCCTCTCGCGAAACGCCAGCGGAGCATGCGCGCGTGCCTGGAGCCCCGGTTCCGGTACAGGGTCAAAGTTTTCGCCGGTTAACCGACGAACGTAATGGATCGGAGGAAGATGTCTCACCTCCGAGAAGTGCCGCGCATTGGCGGTGTCGATCTGTTCTCGTGCCTCGCCCCGACAAACAGGCTATGCCCAAACCACGGGGTTGGCAACCCTCGCACTGCCAAAGGTGGCAGCCGTTCGATCATCGCCGGTCGCAGCAGGGCAAATGCCGGGCCGCAAGTGTCCAAGGGGGTTACCGACCGCTGGGCTGGGCCGGCACAGTTCAGCTTGGACGCGCCGAAGACGTGAGGGTCGAGAAACGACCGGACGAGCGAGCGGCGAGTCTTGGCGCGGGGACCCCTTAGTCTGTGCCTTGCGCGCCGGTGTCGCGGCGGAGATGCCTGGGGCGAATGACGTTCCAGGCCAGGCCGAGTTTTTCCAGCCCGCAAATGAATAGATAGATCGCGTCGAACTCCCACCAGCGATGCGAGTTCGAGGCGCTGGCCGGATCCTGATGATGATTGTTGTGCCAGCCTTCGCCGCTGGCAAGGAAAGCCACAAGCCAGTTGTTTCGGCTATTCTCGCCCGTTTCGTAGCTGCGATAGCCATACAGGTGCGTCAACGAATTGACGGACCAGCTAACGTGCCACACACAGACGGTGCGGAGGATGACTCCCCAGACTAATAGACTTAGTCCAAATTGCACGGCCCCCATCCACCCCAGCGACATGGCCCAGCCGGCCGCCATTCCGGCCAGAAAATACAACAGCGCATGACCGAGATAGATCCAAATCGGCAGCAGCGAGCGCTCCAGCTTGACATAAAACGGATCGCGCAGTACGTCCCGGGCAAATCGCTCGTAGGCTGAAATGCAGCGAACGTCGCGATTCTCGACGATCAGCCAACCCACGTGGCTCCACAAGAAGCTCACCAAGGGGCTGTGGGGGTCGGCCTGCTCGTCGGTATCGTTATGGTGCAGCCGGTGGGTTGCCACCCAGCTAGCGGGTGCGTCTTCCATGCAGCACAACGCCACCATGACGAAGCTGCGCTCCAGCCATAACGGACACTTGAAACTGCCGTGCGTGAGCAAGCGGTGATACGCGATATTGATGCCCAAGCCCCCGTAGAAATAGATGCCCCCAACCATCAGCACGACACCCGTCCAACTGAAGAGCCAGGGCAAGAAAGCGGCCAGTGCCAGGACGTGCATCGTGGCGATCGGCGCGGCATAGCGCCACACGATGCGACTCGTGACCGCTTTTGGACGCGCAAGCGGTCCGACCGCGCGATTGCTAGCAACCGGCCTGGCCGGCAACACAGCGTCGCAGTGCAACGGGGGGAGAGTCGAAGGCATGGGCCGTGCTCAACTGCGATTCGAGTTCCAAAACTGCGCCCGCGAGGCTCAAGAATCCGCCGACCCGGCGCGCAAAATCGAGTTAATCGTAAAAACGTAAATAAAGCAAGGCCAGCTCATCCGCACGTTGTGAAGAATTGCTGGCGGTCTGGCGAGCTTCGGCCAGGGGTATAAGACGGGGCGACTTTTCTAACGCCGCGGTGAACGCTCCGCTGCGTTCGAGTGCTCAAGCTGGTCGTACCGCGATCGAACGAGCCACGCCTGCGCTAGCAACTTCCTCGACCTGCGATCCAACTCGCCGCCGCCGCTTCGCAAGGCGAAGGGAGGCTAGTCCCAAGTTCCCTCGGGAATCGGCTTGGCCTCGACGATCTCGACGCTCACTCCCTCAGGCCCCTCGACGACAAAGCTCTTGAGTTTGAACTGTGGCCGCTCGGCCAGCGGCTCGAGGATCTTCACACCGGCTTTTTGCATCCGCTCGTAGACCGGCTCAATATCGCGATATGAGAAGCCGATGCGATCGATCGGCCGGTCTTTCGTGGGCTGGATATCCTTGAGCGGCTCGTCGGGCCACCAGGGAGGCGCGGGCGTCACGTCGGGCTTGCCAAAGAAGATCATCGTCACGTTGTCACACTGGATCACGTTGATCCAAATACCGGCCAATGTAGACATGTCCCCCTTGGGCTTTTCGCGGCGGGCAATTCGCGGCTTGATGCCCAGGTGCTTCACGTACCAATCCACCGATTCGTTGACGTCGGTGCAAAAGAAGTGCACGTGGGCAAAACGGTGATGCCCCATGGTGTTGATCTCGATCAGCTCTTTGTCGGGGCCGCTGATGTACATGTAGTAGTTGTCTGGTCCCCCCAGCGGAGTCAGCGGGGTATGAATGTCCACTTTGTGGTTCTTCCACCATTCATACTCGTTTTTCACGTCCACGCCCCCCCAGCCGATATGCCAGATGCCCGTGTTGAGCTTGCTGTTGGCCGGCGCCTCGACCTTGTTGAACAACAGAAACGATTTCTCGGTGAAGGCCGCATCGGCGACGCCGCGAAACTTGATGGGAGTTGCCCCGAACACGCGACTGTAGAACTGGATCGACTTTTGCGGATCGACGACGTTCAGCGTCACATGGTGAAACCGTGCCGGTTCGACTTGCTGTGCCAGGAGACGGGCCGATCCCCGTTCAAAGCCCGCGAGCATCGCCGCCGCCAACAGCAAACTGCCCAAACGATTCATCGAGGGGTCTCCTGGTTCGAGGTGCCGATAGCAGTCGCGATCCCACCTGGCCGCGACGGCACCAATATAGTCGCCGCGCGACGGCAATGCATCCAATTGCGGGAAGGTTCGGAAAGTGCCGAGCCTGAGCGACGTTGGCCGGCCAAGAGGAACTCAGTTTCGCCGTTTCCAGAGGCGAAATTGACCGAATCCCCGGCGGTTCTAAAAATGCTTCTCGTCAAATTGCGCGGATCGCGATATCCATCAGGTAGTGGACCATTCCCAACCAGATCACGTCGCGCGATCGCTGGACGACCCACAGAATGGCGGCGGCTAGCGCCGTGTTGAAGAGGAAGAAGGCCACGATCGTCCCCATCGTTCGCTCGTCGGCCAACTGGCCCGGTATGTGAGCGGCGGCAAACACGGCGGCCGGCACGATCAGGGCCGGGATCATGCCGACTAGCCAACGAAACCGCACGAAGCCGAACGCCACGGCGACGCCTTCGAGAAACACCGGTAGGAAGTCGACCAGTTTATCTGGCGCAACACTGGCGGCCAGCACTTGCGGAAGTTCGGAAATCTCGCCGCGCAGGCCCAGGTAGATCGACACACTGACGACTCCCAGCCCCAGCCCCAACAGAATCTTCTCGAACCAGCGATGGGACGACAGGAAAATCGTGTCGGTCCCCTGCCGGCGCATCCACAGCACCGCGGCGATTGGCGAGAAGATAATCAGGTTATCCACCATCCATCCGAAGCGCCCCGCCGCCGTCGGACCCGCCGGAAGCAGCCAGCCTTGGCGATAGACCGATCCCAGCAGCAGAATGCCCGCGGCCGCCGCCAGCGTCAGCAGGAAATCCAGCACCGGCCGATCCGAAGTCGGCAGCGGAGGCTCGGCGACCCTCCCGCGCCCAACTCGATCGTAGATCAGCCATCCGCCGCAGGCCGCCAGATACGCGGCCGCAACCGGCATGAAGAAGAATACGCTGGCAGTCTGAGGATCTTGCATGGTGCAACGTGCCAGAGTCGCTGGTGAGCTCGTCAACGTCCGTTGGCTATTCGCCAATGGCACGACGGCCTTGGCATTCTTGCTAGCGCCCCCGCTCGATCTATACCAGCGGCGGAAGCAGATCGGGCTCGATCTGATAACCCTCGGCCAGGGCGTTGGTCATGTTAAAGAGACCGGCAATCGCCAGGATTTCGCCGAGCGCTTCGTTCGACGTGCCTAGCTTGCGCAGGGCGGCCGTGTGCGAGTTAACGCAGTAGGCGCAGCCGTTGGTGGCGGAAACGGCCAGGGCGATCGTCTCACGCGTGGCCCCATCCAAGGGCGACGTGCGACCCACGGCCTCCGGGTGCATCAAGCTCTTGAGGGCGGTCCAAACGGCTTCCAACTGTACGGGATTGATCGCCAGCACGCGCCACAGGTTGGGCACGAAGTCGATTCCCTTGGTTTTCTTGATGTCGGCAAAGATCTCCGCGACTTTGCCGGTCGCCGCATCCTCAGCGACGGGACGTACGGTAGCGATTCGATTCTCGGACATGGTAATTCTCCAGGACAAATGGAGGGGGCGGCAATCCGGGGGCCGCGTTATGTGGAATCGCGCGCCCGCGCAGCCTACCGCTCTCTGCCGCCAGATTTGAACAAATAAAACAAATACCCGAGCGCCGGCACGAGCAGCAACGATCCCAGAGCGATCGTGGCGATCAGCAGCCACAGGATATTGGCCGGCGCCTTGGCGTCTTCGACCGTGATCGACGGCGGAACCAGCAGCGGATACTGGGCCACGGCCCAGCCCCAGATAACGGCCGTGACGGCCGCCGCCGCCGCCCCCACGGCGATCCGAAATCGCTCGCGGACGAGCGAATCCAGCGAAAGAAAACCGGCCGCCATCGCGCCGGCCACCAGCGGCCACGATCGCTGCCGAAATCCGTCCCACAATTGGGGCGCATCGCTGGCGACATAGACCACCCCGGCCAGCGACAAAAGTCCCTTCCAGATTCCCGTCGCGATGGCCCTCTGCCGCCAGATGCGTGTCAATTCTTCGTCGGCCAGGTTACTTGCTTCGCGGGCTAGAAAGACGGCCGCCAAAAAGGTACACATCACTACCACGAAAAAGCCGCTGAACACGGCCATCGGCGAGAGCCATCCGGTGAGAAAGTTGCCGTCGAAGCGGCCGTCGTCGGTCAGCATCAGCTTGCCCGAGGCCAGCGCCCCGACCGAGGCGCCCAGAAAGAACGGCGCCGCGGTAGAACCCACAGCGAACACCACGTCCCAAGCAAACTGCTGCCGCCGATCATCGCTGGAATACGACCGTAGCGCGTAGCCCGCTCCGCGAAACACGATACCCCCCAGGGCCAACAACAAGGGGAGCCAAAGCGCCTGACAGATGGCGGCGAAAGCCATGGGAAATGCGCCGAACGTGACCACGAGCACGAAGATCAGCCACACGTGATTCGCTTCCCACACGGGGCCAATCGCCGAATACAGCAGTTTGCGCTCTTTGGGCGAGGCCTGTAACGCCGTGTTGACCTCCCACACGCCTGCGCCAAAGTCGGCGCCGCCAAGCAACGCGTAGATGGTTAGCGCCGCAAACACCACGACGAGCAGAATGCTTTCAGGAGCCACGCGCGTTCTCCGGCAATTCGCGGCGAGCCAATAATCGCAGCACCGCGATGGTGCCCGCGCCGATCGCGCCGTAGATGATTACCGTAGCCAGCAACAGCCAGCCCACATAAGGAGCCTGCGTCACCATGTCGGCGGTCCGCGCCACGCCGTGAACCAGGTAGGGCTGCCGGCCAACTTCAGTCACGACCCAACCGGCTTCCAAAGCCACGATCGACAGCGGACCGGCCAGCACCAGCAGCTTCAAGAACCATCGTCCCTCGGGCAGTCGTCGCCGCCGAACCACGAACCAGCCGGCATAAATCGATAACAACAGAAGGTAGACCCCGAGACCGACCATGATTTGGAAGGCAATGTGTACGGTGGCGACCGGCGGCGTGTCCTGCGGCGGAAAATCATCGAGTCCCTTGACCACGGCGTTCACATCGCGATACCCGAGCCAGGACAACATGCCCGGTATCTCGATGGCATAGGGGGTCGTGCGGGTTTCGGCGTCGGGCAGGCCACCGATGCGCAGCGGCGCGCGGGCCTGGGTCTGAAACTGTCCTTCCAGGGCGGCCAGCTTGATCGGTTGCACCTGGGCCACGCTTTGCGCGGCCCAGTCGCCCACCACGAATTGCACAGGCATCATCACGGCGCCCATCGTCAGCCCCAGCGCCATGGCGCGGCGGCTGTATTCGCACTTTCCATCGATCAACAGCGAACGAGCATAGACGGCGGCCACCATGAATCCGGCGACAATGTAGGCGGCCACGAGCATGTGTACCGTTTGCGGCCCGGTCGACGGATTGAGCAGTGCCGCCAGCGGGTCGATGTCGACGGCATGGCCATCGACCAGGCGAAATCCCCGCGGCGTGCTCATCCAGGAGCTGACCGTCACGACAAACCAGGCCGAGGCCGCACCGCTGATCGCGATCGGGACGCCACACCACCAATGGGTCCATTTGGACAGCCGGTTCCAACCGTACAGATAAATGCCGACGAAGATCGCCTCCAGAAAAAAAGCAAAGCCCTCCATCGCGAAGGCAAAACCGATCACCGGGCCAAACTGCCGCATGAACTCGGGCCACAACAGCCCCAGCTCGAAGGAGAGTACCGTGCCGGAAATGGCGCCCACGGCAAACAGGACGGCAAACACGTGGGACCAGCGATGGGCCAGGGCCTTCCAAATCTCGTCGCCGGTGCGCAGGTAACGCCACTCGGCCGCCAGCAGCAGCACCGGCATGCCGATGCCGAATACGGCCAGGATGATATGCGTACCCAAGGTCAGCGCCATCTGCCACCGCGCCGCCAGCAGGTTGAAGGCGGGATCCGCAGAGGCGAGCAGCACGAGATTGGGCATGGGACCGATCCTGCGAGGAAGCGCGCCATTGTAGGCGTGAAGTTCCCCCGTGCCGAGGGGGCGGCTCGCAGACCAACCGCCCCGGACACGCCCCATCCGACTCACGCAGTGAACCGCAGCAAGTTCCAGTAATTCAAAAACCAAACCATCGCCACGCAACCGGCGAGCACACACGTGTAGTGCAGCCGCGCTGAGAGCCGCCAGTAGCCGTTCTTCCAAGCCAAGAGCGCACACAGAAGCACGCCCACGGTCAGCACCGCGATACCCGGCGAGATGCGCAACAGCGTAGCCACAAACGGCGGCATGCCGTACGAAAGTTCCTCGGGATCGGCCAGCGCAATCAATAGCGCCACCAGCCAGGCTACGATCGCCAGGCTGGCAAGCCAGCCGATCCAACTCGCCACGCGCGATCCTGCCGTGGGGGACGTGTCGACGCCACGGCCGCCACGCGTCAGGAATGCGGCAAACGGCCAGCCGATCAGCGCCGACAGGAGCAGAGCAACCGATCCGCCGAAGAGAATCATCGCAAACAGAGGAGTCTCGTACCATGGCAACCGCAGGAGCGCAATCGGCGGAAAGCTGCCCACGAACATCTGGGCGACGCTGCCGCCAGCGTCCTCGCGAAACACGAGCTTCTCCGGCCCATCGATCTCGTGAAACACGAGCGGTTCGACTTCGACAAACCGTTTGGTAACGTCGCCCATCCCGCTGAGCAACAGGGTGTCGTCGTCCGAGCCAACGTCGATGACCGCGAACAACGCCGCCAGTTTGGCGGCCGAGGTATGCGAGTGTCGACTCATGCCATAGCTGCCAGCATAGTGCTTGGCTCGTTCGCTGAACCCAGCAAGCGGCTTGTTCGCCGGCGTTTCGGCCGCCGGATAGTAGCGGTCGAAGAACGACCTGAACAGCTCCTCTCGAGTGCCCCGAGCGTCTGCCGAGTTGTACGAAACGAAGAAGCCTGAATTGCTCTCGGGCAGCATCACGAAATACGAATGAAACAAGAAAGTGTCGCCGCCGTGTTGCACGACGTGGCGACCGTTGTACGTCATGAGCATGAAGCCGCAAGCCATTCCGTCCAGCCGCGGATCGTGCGTGAAGAGCAATTCGCGCATTTTGCGCGCCGTCTCATCTTGCAGAATCCGCGTTGACTCGTAACGACCGTTTTGCAAGTGCGCGATCATGAACCGCGCCATGTCGGCAGCCGAAGCACCCATCGATCCGGCAGGCGCTGCCGGCACATACTCGAAGGGCTGCTCCTTGAATTCGCCCTGCTCGAACTTGTAGCCCTTCGACATCTCGGGCGGAAGCTTGTCGGTCGCCGGTTGGCGAACCGACGTGTGTTTCATCCCTAGCGGTTCGAGAATGTTGGTCTCGATGTAATCCTCCCAAGGCACGCCGGCCACTCGGGCGACGATGTAACCGGCCAATGCCGTGCCGTGGTTCGAGTACGAGGCCAACTCGCCGGGCGGGCGGACCCGCGCCGGAAGATCGCGCGCCAGGATTTGTCCCAACGTAGCGATGCCGTCGGCATCGCGAGCGAACAGGCCAATCACCTGGTCCTCGAATCCTGGCGTATGCGTCAACAAGTTCTTGAGCGTGATCGGCTTCGAGAACGTCGGCGGAATCTTGAATTCGTCGCCCAGGTACAGATTGATGTCGGCATCGAGGTCGAGTTTTCCCTGTTCGACCAATTGCATGACTGCCGTCCAGGTAAACAACTTGGAGACCGAGCCGATGCGGAACATCGTCTCGTCGGGGTTGACCGGTTGCTTGGCAGCCACGTCGGCATAGCCATAGCCCTTGGAAAAAAACGGCTTATTGTCGACGACCACGACGATCGTGGCTCCCGCGATGTGCTTGTCGCGGAGATGCACCGCCATGATTCCATCGATAAAAGCCGCCAGCTCGGCCGGATCCGTGGGGCCTGATTTGGCCACCGCCTTCTCGGCCGGTGCGTCCGCTGGGGCCGTGGCGTCGGCAGGTGTACCATCCGCCGCTTCGGGCGGAACCGGCGTGTCCGACGGGGCTGGAGTTTCGGGCGCGGTGGGCGATTCGGTCGTTTTCAGTGGTTCTGACGGGGCCGTCTCCTCCTGCCATCCCCAAGCAATCATGGTTGTGAACATCAGTACGAGACAACTCGCACAAGCAATGCTCCACGATACTGACGATCTCGTCCGAGACGGCAACCTCGCTCGCCCCGCATTGTTGATGACGTTCATTGCCAGTTTCTCCCGAGTAGATTTTTCGGCCATTTAATATTTCGGGACACAGTTGCAAGCCCGACCGACGCGGCGCGCCATCGCGTCACTTTTCCACCTTCAACAGGCGCTGCACATATTCCGAATAGCGCGTGTGCGGCGACTGCCCTTTGGCCGGCGATCGCCTCAGCGGCTTCCACGCATCCTTGGCCTTATCGCCAACTTCGTCGAGCGCATTGAGCGCTGAAATGGCGGTAAAGACATTGTTCTGGCTCCAGTCGGCCGATTTCTCCAGCACCGACAGCGGCAGGCCAAGATCCGCCGGATCGCCGTACCGCGCCAGAGCCTCGGCCGCCACAATCCGCACATACGGCGAAGGATCGGCCAGCTCGCTCCGCAGACTGTCGCGACCCGCGGCGACGCCCGTCTCCCCACGCATCAGCAGACCCAGCGCCGCCCAATAACGCACGGCGCTATCTGCATCCTCGAGCGATTTGATCAACTCGGGCGTGGCCTCTGGCTTTAACTCCGAAGCCAACTCGGCCGTCATCAAAATCCGTTCCAAAGGATACTTGGACCGGTCGTGGCCCATGTCGTAGGGCGTGCCGCCTTGAGACCGCTCGTGGATCTCGCCCTCGGGAAGGAATCCGACATCGCGAATCGCTAGCGCCAACTCGCGTTGGGCCAGTCGCAACCGGGCCAGGATCTCCCGGTGTTCGGGCGAGCCGGCCAGATTGTGAACTTCGTCCGGGTCTTCGCGAAGGTCATACAGTTCCTCGGGCGGTTTCGTGTTCCAGAAAATCTGCTGGGCCGCGTTGAGCTTGCCCTCGCGGTGCAACTGCCGCCAGACACGCGTCGTGGGCGTTTGAAACATGTACGCCAGATATTGCCCGTAGACTTTGTGCGGCATGTAATTGCGGATGTACACGTAGCGTCCGTCGCTGGCCGAGCGGAGCATGTCCTGGCGCTCGTCCATCCGCCCGCGAAATCCGTAGACGAGCATTTGCGGCGGCTCGGCAAACGGTCCCAGAAAAGCGTGCCCTTGCAGCCACTCTGGCGGCTTGATACCTGCCAGACTCAACACGCTGGGGGCGAAATCGACAAAGCTCACCAAGCGATCGGACTTGCCGCCGCTCACGTAATCACTCGGTCGCAAATGCTTGAACTTGGGCGGGATGTACACCACTAGCGGCACGTGCAGGCCGCTGTCGTAAAGCCATCGTTTGTTGCGCGGCATGCCCGAGCCGTGATCGGCGAAGTAGAAGACGATCGTATCGTCGGCCAGCCCCGCTTGTTCCAGCTCAACCAGTCGCGCGCCGGCATCGGCGTCGGCGGCTGTCACGACATCGTAATACTGGGCCCAATCGCGGCGCACCTCCGGCGTGTCGGGATGGTAGGCCGGCAGACGCACTCCCGCGGGGTCGTGTACAGCCGTGTGCGGCCGAGCGCGCAAGCGGCTCTCGTGGCTTTTCTCGGAATTGAACACGGCAAAGAACGGCTGGTGGTCGGCGCGGTTCTTCCAATGCGCCTGCCGTAACGACTCATCCCACACCCGAGCGGGCTGGCTGAGGTTGTAGTCCTCCTTGAAGTTGTTCGTGCAATAGTAGCCGCCCGCGCGCAACAACTGCGGAAACATCTGCTTGCCGGCCGGAAAGGCGACCATGCTCCGCATATGCTCGCTGCCGGTCGACGGTGGATACAGGCCCGAGATCAACGTGGTGCGGGCCGGCGCGCAAACCGGAGCATTCGACCAGGCGCTGGTGTAGAGCATACCTTTGGCCGCCAGGGCATCGACGTTGGGAGTCGTGGCGTACGCGTCGCCGTAACATCCCATGTGCGGACCGTGATCCTCGCTGGTCAGCCAGAGAATGTTCGGCCGGGCTGCCGGCTCGTCGGCCGCGAGCAAGGGCATGGCACTGCCCGCTAAGACCAGCATCGCGATCGTCACGGCTTGCCTTGTGTATCGCATGGGGGTCAGTTTGCCCGCGGCTTGGCTGAGCGGCTGCCGGGCCCTCGGCCGGAGGCTTCCGGGGCTTCCTTCTCGGGCACCTTCAACTCGCTGCGCAATCGCGCCAGCTCGCCCTCGAGTTGCCGCTGCGCGCTTGCATGTTCGGCCAGTCCATACACACTTTTCATCTCGCGCGGATCGCTCTTGCGATCGAACAATTCCCAATAGTCGGTGTCCGGCCCGTAAAAACGAACGAGCTTGTAGCGGTCGGTGACGACACCGTAGTGTGGCCGCACATGATGCGGCGTTGGGTACTCGTAGTAGTGATAATAGAACGCCTTGCGCCAGTCCTGCGGCGTCTGGCCCGCCAAAACTCCGCGCAGGCTGCGGCCTTGCATGTCAGGTGGAATCGGGGCGCCTACCGCGTCCAGAAACGTCTCGGCAAAATCCACGTTCGACACAATGTCGTTGTTGACGCTGCCGGCAGGGGTAACTCCAGGCCAACGAACCACCAGCGGCGTCCGCAGCGATTCCTCGAAGATCCAACGCTTGTCGAACCAGCCGTGCTCGCCCAGGAAAAAGCCCTGGTCCGAGGCATAGACCACGATCGTGTTGTCGGCCAGCTTCTCGTCGTCCAGGAATTTGAGCAGTCGCCCCACACTGTCGTCGACGGCCTTGATGGTGCCCAGATAGTCGTGCATGTAGCGCTGATACTTCCATCGCACAAGGTCGCGGCCCGATAGCGCGGCCTGCCGGAACTTTTCATTGCGCGGCTCGTAATAGGCATCCCACGCCTTGCGCTGCTCGACGGTAAGCTGAGCCGGCGGTTTCAGCTTCAAGTCCTTGGCGACCATCGTTTTTTCGATCGTCATGTCCTGATCGCGCTCAGCCAGTCCTCGGCCTGCGTAGTCGTCGAACAAGGTGGGCGGCTCGGGATAAACTCGATCGGCGTCGTGACCCAGGTGGCGCAGCGCGGGCTCCCACTCGCGATGTGGCGCCTTGTGCTGGCACATCAGCAGAAACGGTTTGGCCGGGTCGCGGTTCTTGAGCCACTCGAGACTGATGTCGGTGATCAAGTCCGTCGTGTAACCCTGATGCTCGACGCGCTGACCGTTGCGGATCATCGGCGGATTGTAGTACACCCCCTGCCCCGGCAAGATGTGCCAATAGTCGAAGCCAGTCGGGTCGCTGATCAAGTGCCACTTACCGACCACCGCCGTGGCATAGCCGGCCGACTGCAGCAGCTTGGGAAACGTCGTTTGCGAACCATCGAAGCGGCTGTTCGAGTTGTTGTAGAAGCCATTCCGATGCGAGTACTTGCCGGTCAGGATCGTGGCCCGGCTGGGCCCGCAGATCGAGTTTGGCACCAGGCAGCGGTTGAAGAGCATGCCCTCGCGGGCGATGCGATCGATGTGCGGCGTGTCGAGCAATTTGCGCGCTTCGTTGTAGGCGCTGATCGCCTGCCAGCCGTGATCGTCCGAAAAGATAAATACGATGTTGGGTCGCTTCACCTCGGCCGCCGTCAGGGTTGCCGGCAAAGTTGTCACGCACGCGAATCCGAAGCAAGCCAATATCGCGATACTTCGGTAATGCATCATTGTCACGCGCCCTGAATGCCAGTCTCGCCTCAATTCCAGACTCTTCATCCTGCGGGATTGACTCGAAGAATTGTAATGCGTGCCGCCACGGCGTGTCGAACCGCCGGAAGCGAAATCACGGCTTCAAGGCGGGACCGACTGGCTGGTCAAAATCGACCGGGTCGCCGAATTCCTGCCGGGCCCGGAGCATGAGCTTCTTCAGCCGCTCGCGCTCGGCCGTGAAACGATCATCCTCCGCCAAATTCTGTAGCTCATCGGGATCGTGGGCCAAATCGAATAACTGCGTGTTATTGCTCCCTGCCGCGCGGTATTGAATCAGCTTCCAGCGCTCGTCGCGGACCATCCGCTGGCAATCGCGATAGGCGCAAAACAGCCAATCGCGAAGTTTCGTCTGCCAGCCGTCGACGATCGGCAACAGACTCTTGCCTTCGACCGCCTCCGGCGGCTTCGCTCCGACCAACTCGCAAATCGTGGGGAACAAGTCGAACAGATAGACGAGCGCCGCCGACTTGCCGTGCGGAATGCCCGGTCCGGCCAGGACCAGCGGCGACTTGAAGTGCTCGTAGAGGTTTTGCTTCCCCATCAGCCCATGGCGACCGCCGACGGCCAGTCCCTGATCGCTCGTGAAAATCACGACCGTGTTTTCCTCCCAGCCCCGCTCCCTCAGCACTTCCATCACGCGACCGAACTTATGGTCCAGGTGCGAGATCGTGCCATAGTAATCCGCCAGGTGGCGGCGCATCGCCTCGGGCGTGCGCGGATGCGGAGCCAGCAGTTCGTCGCGGATCCGCAATTCGCCGTTGTCGAACGGATGCTCGGGCATGAAGTTCTTCGACAGCGAAAGTTTCGCCGGATCGTAGCGCCGCGAGAACGGCTCGGGCGAGACCCTGGGATCGTGTGGCACGGGGGGGGCCAGGTACATGAAGAACGGCCGCCGTCCATCGTGGCGTCGTAGGTAGGTAATCGCGGCGTCGGCATTCTCAGTGGCCGAGTGCTCCGTGCGGCCGACCGTCTCGATATTCACGCCAAATGCCGCGTTGCCAAACGTGCAGGAATTGTCGGCCTTGCCGCAGTGGAACGTGTCATAGCCGGCTGCGGCCATCGCCGATGGCAACAGCGGCACGCCGTCAGGCGCTACCTTAGCGCGGGGATCGACCGGGATTCTCCACAACGACCGGCCCGTGATCAACATGGTGCGGCTCGGCAAGCAGACCGCGGGGGTCATCGCGCCCATGCAATAGGCGTTGGTGAAGTGGAAGCCGCGCTGCACCAGACGATCGAAGTTGGGCGTCTGGA
This sequence comes from Planctomycetia bacterium, assembly GCA_031400775.1. Taxonomy (GTDB): domain Bacteria; phylum Planctomycetota; class Planctomycetia; order Pirellulales; family PALSA-1355; genus PALSA-1355. The sequence goes on from JANNQN010000013.1 coordinate 18,503, forward strand.
TCTCCGGATTGCCGAGTGCGGCAATCGTATCCCAGCGCTGATCGTCGGAGACGACCAGCAGTATATTCGGCCGCGGAGGTTCGGCGGCTCGCGCCCCGAGCGCGAATGCCAGTAGCGCCAACGGTGCCAGCCCAGATAGTCTTCTGTTGTACGAGCTCACGCGATGGCCCACCTGAATCAAGACAGTGCAAAATGGCTCGTCCGCTATTCTGGTCGGCGGAAACCCCTCTGGCAATCGGGAGACCAGAGTGGTCGCGAGTGGAATCACGGAGCGGAGTCGGCTACATTGGCGACCTGACAGCCGATGCTCGGCTGCTGAGACGGCGAAACGGCGCGATGAACCGCATGGATAAGGTCTTGATCATCGTCGGCGATGCCACGGAAACCGTGGACACGCTCTATCCCTACTACCGTCTTCAAGAGGACGGATTCGTCCCCGTCGTGGCCGCGCCCGAGCGACGGCGGTATCAGATGGTGCTGCACGAGGTGAAGCCCGGCTGGACGATCACCAAGGAATGGGAAGGCTATTCGATTCAGGCCGACGTGGCCTTCGCTGAAGTGAATCCGGACGAGTACCTGGGCATTTTCTTTAGCGGCGGCCGGGCTCCCGAATACCTGCGCGACGACGAGGACCTGTTGCGGATCACGCGCCATTTTTTCGACGCCGGCAAGCCGATCGCCAGCGTTTGCCACGGAGTCGAGATTCCGGCCCGAGCCGACCGCGTGCGCGGACGCCGCATGGCGACAGTGCGCAAGTGCAAATTTGATCTGGAGGTCTGCGGCGGCGTCTTTGTCGACGAACCGTGCGTCATTGACGGCAATCTCGTCAGCGGCCGGACCTATCACGACCACGGAGCTTACGTAGGCCCCTGGATCCGCCTTCTACTGGCCGAACGTGCAAAACGAACGGCCGCGACCGACCTCAAAACGACAGGCTGACCTGGCCGGCAAAAAGTCAGGACTTTGGCATGGCAACCGATTTGAAGATTCACGTGGCGTCGGACGGTGAGTTGGCGGCGGCGCACCGCAATGTCTTCGACATCTGGAGCAAGGGGTTGCCGCTGGAGGATCACGTCCGCTCGCGGCTCAACTCCCCCTCGCACAGTCGGGCCACATGGTTCGTGGGCTGTCTGGAGGGGCGCGTCGTCGTCTCCTTGGGCTGCTATCCCCTCACGTTTCGGCTCGAGGGACGATTGCTGCCGGGAATCGCCATTGGTTCGGTGTACACCCTGGGCGAATTTCGCGGCCAAGGATTCGCCGGAAAGCTGTTGAAATGGGTCGAAAACCACGCGCACGAGCGCCGCACGGCGCTGAGCGTGCTGTACTCCGATATCGAGCCGGGCTATTACGCCCGTCGCGGTTACGTGCTGTGTCCATCATGGGTCGGCTGGCTCGACCCGTGCGACGCCGAGCCCTCGCCAGCGCATCGCCATCGCCTGGTTGCCGTCTCGGCCCGCGAGCATCTGCCGCAACTCGCGAAACTGTACGCCGACTACCACGGCGCCGCTGGGCTGTCGGTCGCTCGCGATGAGGAGTATTGGAAGGCGATTCTGAAAAAATTCGCCGACGATAAGTTCTACGCCCTGCAGGATGCCGGCGGCGTCTGGTCGGGCTATGTGCGCGTCGGCTCGAAGGAAGGTACCTGGCGAATCACCGATTTCGCCCTGGCCGATCAATCGGTCGAGCTGGCCGAGCAACTATACGCGGCGCTACTGTCGCTGGCCGCGGCCGGTGGCGCGGAACGAGTCGGAGGTTGGCTGCCCGACAGCCAGGCGGCGCGAAAATTCTTCGAACTCGAACCTCGCGGCGTCGAGATTACGATGATCAAACCGCTGGGGGCGGACGTCTTGCTCGGCGACGATGCGATCGCGTCCACCAGCCGTTTTTGCGAGATCGATCACGTTTGACCAGACAATGTCACGGGCGAAGCCGCCGTCCAAAACGCGATCACGGCTTGGCAGTGCGCGGGTTGGCAAGGAAGTAGAAGCGGCCGTCCTCGGCGCCGCCCAGAAAATCGCGCACGCCGTCGCCGTCAAAATCGACCGTCGTGGGACTCACGTCGTGCCCTTCGATGTTTTGTCGGGCGATGGCGCCAGCCCGGCGAAAAACCCACTTGCCCTCCTGTTCGCCGCTGCCCAAGAGCACGTCGGCATTGGCCGAGTTGAGCAACAGGTCAATCTTGCCGTCGCCGTTCCAGTCGACGACGCATAGTTTCCTTCGACCGCTGCCCCCGGCCGTGCGCTCATTGAGCCTGAGCGGCTGGCCCGACTCGTCGACAAACACCCGACGAGGCGGCACAAGCATCAGTTTTCCATCGCGGCGCGTCCGCTCGAACAGAGCCAAATAGCCCTCGGAGTCGAGCATCGCCAGGTCGGCCAGGCCGTCGGCGTTGAAGTCATGAACCACAGGCGTAGTTCGCCATTGCGTAGCCAGCTCCGTCGCGGTGGGCGTCCACCAGGTCCACTTGGGTTTGGGTGGCGCGCTCGGCCACGCTACCTCCACGGCCTGCGGCGCCGCCAGCCGTGGCTTGCCCTTGGGACCGATGTTGCGAAGCCAGCCGACTCGCCCCAAGATTGAATTGAAGACGATGTCCAACCGGCCATCGGCATCCCAGTCAGCCACCGACAAGGTCGTGTAGCCCCACTTGGCTTCAGCCGGACCTTGCACGCCGCCGTTCTCGCCGGCCATGATGCGAAACACTCGGCCATCGGCTTCCAATCGCGCGGGACCCGCCCATTTCGGCTCAGCCACGTCCGGGCCGCTCAGGTTCTCGAAAAACTCCACGTATCCGGCCGTATTGCCCGACACAATGTCCGCGTCGCCGTCTTCGTCCCAATCGCAGCCCACTGGAGTGGCCAGGGCGCCGCACTTGAGCTCGTCGGCATGCTGTTGGAAATATCGCGGCGGCAGAAAACGGGGCGTGCGATCATCACCCAGCTTGCCCGTATTCTCGACTAATGCTACGCGGCCGTCCTCGTCACCGACCACGAGGTCCAAATCACCATCCCGGTCCCAGTCGAAGGCGATCGGCACGATCATTTGCAATTCCATCGCCAGAGCCGCGCCGTCGGGCGACGGCAACCGAACGCCTGCGGCATAGCTCGGGGCGTTGCGCGTGCCCACATTCTCGAAATAGGTAAACTTGTCGCGGAACTCGCCGCATAGCAGATCTAGATCACCGTCGCCGTCGAAGTCGGCAAAATTCGGGCTTGGACAGCCATACGTGTCGACGTCGTTGCCGGCCGCTTGAACTCGCTTCGGCGGCGCGTACTCGGGCCGGTCGGTCGTGCCGGTGTTCGGCAGCCAGTAGACAAAGCCATGCAGCGGGCCGTTTTGCCAATGGCCGCTGGCGTCGAAGGCGTCGTCCCAGCCGTAATCGCTCCAATCTTCGATGCCCACGATCAGGTCCAACGAGCCGTCGCCGTCGTAGTCGGCATAACGCCACTGGTTGTGGCGAATTTTGTTTTGCCGGCCGCCGGGTGCGTTGCCCAACGGCATATGGATCGTCGTCGGCGCCGGCAGCGGTATGCCGCCCGTCAGGCCGCTGGTGAGAAAGTCGGGATACTCCCGGCCGGGCGAGAGCACCCGCAAGCGATTGCCCACATAACTGGGCATCACGTAGTGCACGGTATGGCTGAGCCGTCGGGCCGGCTTGAAAATCGGGAACTTCGTGGTGGCCGTGTCGCCCGTCGCGTTCTCGAACATCCAGACGCCGTTGGACGGCTTGTCCGGGCAGGAGACGATCAAATCGAAGTCGCCGTCGTTGTCGGCGTCGCAGGGCACGGGCCAGGCCCAAAGTCCGACGCCCAGATCGACAACCAGGCCCGGGTGGTTGTACTTGAGCCGCGTCAACTCGTCGGCCTTGGCCGAAAGCCCCATCACGGCGGTGCAAATAGCCGCAAGCGAGCAGCATCGCAACAGCCAACGTTTCGTCTCGCACCGGGTCATTGTTTCTCCATGGTCTTTCGGCGACATTCTGGCCGCGCTGGCGACCCGTTGGCGAGGAAATTTGGCCTCTGCGGAACCCATTATGAGTACCGCCGCGAGCCGCTTCAATCGTCGACGGCGCGCGATGCCAGAAAACGATTGACAGCTTTTGATCGGCCCATATACTTACCCTTCCTGTGTAGGCGTCAAAGTCCACTCACTCTGACTTATCGCCTCATTTTAATGGTGTCGAGCTCCAGGTCGGAATTCTAGGAGGGTAAGAGATGCGTTCATTAAGACGGATTAGTGTTCTTGGCCTGGTGGCAGGCCTTTCCATAACCTTTGCCTCGACGGCTTTCGGCGGACATGGTCGCCACCGCGGCGGTTGCGCCCCGGCGTGCGATGCAGCGCCATGCGAGGCGGCGGCTCCCTGCGAACCCGTGCCAGCGCCGAAAATGGTCGAGCGGACGATCATGGTGCCCCAGACGGTCACCGAAAACCGCACGGTGAAGTGTACCGAGTACACGAACGAAACTCGTGAGAAGAAAATCACGGTGATGAACCGAGTGCCCAAGACCCAAACGGTCACGCGCGAATACACCGTCCTTGTGCCGAAGACCGAGACCCGCACCGTGTACGGCACCTGCTTGGTCAGAGTTTCCATGACGTGATG
>JANNQN010000014.1:0-10587 GCA_031400775.1 Planctomycetia bacterium
TTCTTTGAGAAACTTCGAGAGTACTTCGGCGAGAGCTGATTTCACGAGGACGGAGGTCGATTTCATGTCCAAGCCCAACAACGATCCCGCCAGGCAACCCCAGCCCGGGGCGGCCGAGGCGATCGATATGTCCGCCGCCGCGGCGATCGAGGCCGGCGAGGCTGAGATCAACAAGCTGCGCGCCGACTTGGAGGACGCCAACGATCGCGTGTTGCGTTGTCAGGCGGAATTCGACAACGTTCGCAAGCGCTTGCGCCGCGAGATGGAAGATGATCGGCGGTATAGCATCTTGCCGCTGCTCGAGGATCTGCTGCCGGTGCTCGACAACATCAATCGCGCCATCGCGGCCGCCGAGAAATCCTCGGGCGATCGTGGTCTGTTGGACGGCGTGAAGATGGTCGCCCAGAGCCTGGTCGCGGCGCTCGCGAAGCACGGCTGCCAGCGGATCGACGCGCTGCACAAGCCGTTCGATCCCACGTACCACCAGGCCATTTCGCAGCAGCCCTCGGACGAGTATCCGCCGGGCACGGTGATCCTGGTGGCGCAAGATGGTTACCGATTGCACGACCGCGTCGTTCGGCCGGCGCAAGTCATCGTGTCCACGTCGTCCAATCCCCCGTCCGGCTGACCGCCGCCAACCGCCCGCGCCGATTTTGTTCCCCATGCGACCTCGAGGTACCCGGCTTCATGCCAACTTACGATTACGTATGCGACGGCTGCGGCCACAAGTTTGAGCTGTTCCAGTCGATCAACGATCCCTTGCAACGCAAGTGTGCCAAATGCAAGAAGATGAAGCTCCGCCGGCTGTTCGGCATCGGCGCGGCGGTGATGTTCAAGGGCTCGGGGTTTTATCAGACCGACTATCGCAGCGACTCGTATAAAAAGGCCGCCAGCGCCGACACGGCGCCCAGCGGCGACGGTGGTTCGTCCAAAGGTTCCGACGGCGCGCCGGCAACGCCCAAGAGCGATAACCCGGCGAGCGATCGCAAGAAGAAGCCCAAGTCGCCCGACAAGTAGGCCGCGCGAGAGCGGCACAGGCCAGGCAAATCCTCTCATGGCCCAAGCAAACTGTCCCACCTGCAAGACGCAGTTCGATCCCGCCGCCAGCGGTGCGATGCCGTTTTGCAGCGAGCGCTGCCGGCGAATCGACCTGGGGCGCTGGCTGAACGAAGAAATCGCCATGCCGGTCGACGATCCCGATGAGGACAAGGGCCCGCGCAAGATCGAGGACGATCCGGACGAGTGACGGGCAGTTTCGAGACCCGTGGCGCCGGCTATCGCAAACACGGTCACCATGTTCATAGTCAACGTCATCAACGCGGTGAACAAGATCGCCACCGCATGGCCAGGTATTCAGGCTGGTTGATTTCCACTGTAGCGACGGTGTAGCTCAATCAAGGGGCTCAAATCGCCGTCGTCAGCCTGCCGGATGGCCGCGAAATATTCTGCGCGGATTACGCTTTCGGCACCGATTGTTGACTCGGGCCATTCGATGATAGCGCGGTCGTTTAGTCGAAGCCAGATATTCGCCAGCATGCGCGACCATCGGCCGTTGCCGTTCTCGAATGGGTGAATATGGACCGCGCGGTAGTGGAGTCTTGTCGCTTGTTCGACCCAATCGTGACCATAGCCGGGCCACGAATGCAGGTCGGCCAAAAGTACGGCGAGGTTCTCGCGGATTGCGCCTAATGGCATTCCTATATTTAAGTCTCGATTGCGTATTCGCCCCGCCCATTTCCATACATCGCCGAACATTTCGTCATGTAGACGCTTACACCATGCAAAATCGAAGGGCGCCAACCTTTGGTTGGGCTTCGACGCGAGATACTTGGTTGTCGCCCTGAAGATGTTCGCACCCTCAACGCGGTTTAGTTCGGACCGATTTGTGATCCCTTTGATTCTGATGCCCGAAATGTCAATCGGGGTTTCGCCATCGAGAGGGTCCCAGCTAGACATTACGCGCTCCAAAGCCTCCGCCGCGAGCCGGCCAATAATTCACACGTTGCTTGCTCGACCATTTCCTTGAGATCGTCGCTACCTACTGCCTGCGATTCGAGGCCCATTGTTCCTTGAACCATGCGAGCCACTCGCTCCGCTTTTTGTCTGGCTTGGTTTCGACGAAACTCGAACGCGGTCTCGGGTTCCTCAATCGTAGTCGTCGATCCAACATGGATTACGACTCCAATCGCGCGAGCAATCGAACAGACCTTGTCGAACGCAGGCTGCTTTTCCTGACCCGAAAGGATTCGATTTAGTGTCGCCATCGGAATGCGAGCCCGCGCAGCAAGCTCTTTCTTGGTCATGCCGATATCGCGACGCCGGCGATCAAGCCGGCCGAGCAGTTCGATTGAAGTCATAATTCACCTCTATACCCGAAAGTATATATCAATATTGATAGGAATTCAATAGTAAGTGGTCCTAAAATGATCTATGTTGTATTGAAAAACAGTCACAATCGATATAAAGCGGCTAGCATCCCCACTCCACCGCCCCTAATTAGTGCACTTGTGCCAGAGAACGCCCATGGACCTTCGCTTGTTGAGTGGCCCCGAACCAAAGCAGCTGCGCCGATGATTCGTAGCATTCTGACTCCTCTCAAGAAGTCTTGTGCTGGCCCAAGCCCGACAACGAAGGCCAGAACGAAACTTAAACCAGAAGCAACCCACCTTGCCCTTGGAAGAACAGCGACGCTCTCACTAACCGACAAACCGCTTTGTGCCACTGCCGGTGAAACTTTTCACGGATAGCGTCCCTATCCCCGAGCCCTCATCGCTCATCCTCGCCGCCGTCGGGCTAGTTGGCTTAGCGGCAGTCGCTTTGCGGCGGCGCAAGCGTTGAGCTAACCTTGCCGGCACGGCGCGGCAAAAACAGTAACGCCAATTGGCGGAGTTTCCAAAGCCGTGCGGTCAGCACTCCGCGCGGTTTCTCGCGTCGCCCGCGCCGGCCATTTTCCCCTGATTCCCTATTCTTGCCCCGTTGCATAATCCGTATAATTGCCGCCAACTAGGGCACTTCGAGAATGCAGGGGGTTGTGGTCATGGCTGAGGATCGACAGGCGCTTCGCTCGATCGCGTGGTTGGAAGTGTTTCCCTCGTTGCGTTTGTTCTCGGCATTGCGGATGGCGCTTAACTTTCGTGCTTTGGTGCTGGCCGCGATCGCGATTGCCGGCACGGCCGCTGGGTGGCGTGTGTGCGGGGCGATGTTTGCCGACCCGGCCAATTCGCTGCTCGAAGCTCAGATCAGCCACAACGACATTTGGCCCTGGGACTTGCCGCTACCGCCGCCTCCGCCGGTGGATGAGCTAAGCAGTATCGATACCTGGTGGCGGCAAAGTCCGCTCTTGATGGCTTGGAGCGAAATCAGCCGACCCTTCAAGCAGATGTACGAAGCGCCAACGTTTGCGGGCTTCGCTTATTTACTATCGTGCGGGCTGTGGAGCCTGGTTGTCTGGTCGTTCTTCGGCGGCGCGATTACGCGGCAAGCCGCGGTAACGATCGCGCGCGAAGAGAACCAGTCCTGGTCGAAACTGGCCGGATTTGTCCGCTCGCGGCTGGGCGCCTACTTCGTGGCGCCCCTGTTTCCCATCGGGGGAACGTTCCTGGCGGCGGCATTTCTCGCGCTGTTGGGACTTGCCATGCGTTCGGGCCTGGGCGTTCTGGCAGCCGGAGTTTTATGGCCGCTGGTCCTGTTGGGCGGATTCATGATGGCGTTTCTCTTGATCGGCTTGTTCTTCGGATGGCCGTTAATGTGGGGCGCGATTAGCGCCGAAGGCACCGATTCGTTCGGCGCGCTGAGTCATTCCTACTCCTACGTTTACCAACGTCCGCTGCGCTATCTGGTCTATGCCGTGATGGCGGCTCTGATCGGCGTGCTGGGGTGGTTCCTGGTGTCGCTGTTCGCGACCTGGATCCTCGAGCTCACGCGTTGGGCCGTGAGTTGGGGCAGCGGCACGGCACAAGTCGACGCCGTGCTTGCGCGGGAAGACCTGGGCCAACTCGGCAATTTCGGCGCGGCGCTCGTGCAGTTCTGGAACAACTGCCTAAAAACGGTCGCGTTCGGCTTTATCTTCAGCTACTTCTGGTCCGCCACGACCGTGATCTACTTCCTGCTGCGACGCCTGGTCGATGCCACCGAGATCGATGAGGTCTATCTGCCTGAAGAGCAGGAGTTGCACGGACTGCCGCCGCTCAAAACCGGTCCGGACGGCGTGCCCGCGGCGGCCGACGATCCGGCAGCGGCCGGCGATGACTCTTAGCAAAGGTAGATATTCTACTCAGCAATTCGTTTGAGTATCGCTTCCATCTGGGCATGAAACTGCCCGCGAGAGATCACCGTGTCGCAGCCAGCTTCCGCGGCTTCGGCCAGTCGGGCCGCATGCACGTGCGGGCCAAAGGCCAATATTGCCGATTCGGCGGGTAGTACCTTTTTCAGGCCGGCGATCAATTCGCGCGTATCGAGGCCGGGGTGACTGAGGTCCACGATCACGAGTCGGGGCTGGCTGGCGGCGGCCAGGGCCAGTAGTGCGTCGGCCGTGGTTGCGATATCGAGCTTCACGGCGGCTCGAGCAGCGGCGCCGGCGACTTGCGACTGCATCATCAGGTCGGAAACAAGCGCCAGGACTGCCATCGATTCTGCCCTGGTCCTGCTGCTACGGTTCCTGCGCTTTACACGGCTTCGGGACCGCGCGCGTCGCTGCTGATGTCGATCGAGAGCTCGGTCGGCATGACAAAGATCTTGCCGTCACCGATGTTTCCTTCCGGCCCGGTGCGCGAGACATGGGAAAGCGTCTCGACCGTGCGCTCCAAAAAGTCCTCGTTGACCACGATTTCCAGGGCGATCTTGCGCAGCAGGTTCGTCTTGTACTCGTTGCCGCGGTAGTACTCGGTCTGGCCGCGCTGACGACCATAGCCTTGGGCATCGCAGACCGTCATCCGCGTTACGCCGATCTTGGCCAGCGCCTCGCGCACGGCGCTGAGCTTCGTGGGTTGAATGATGGCCAACACCATCTTCATCGTCGAGTCCTCCTTAACTCCATTGGCTCACGGGCTGGCCAGGTTCAGCCGCGCGTCGAGCACCTTGTGAATCCGACTGGCGGTTTCCTCAAGATGTGCCCGGCTGTAAGTGTCGAGCTTGGTGTTCGTCTTGAGCACGTTGTTGATGCGGCCCTCGAGCCCGGTCAGCTCGGCAAAGGCAACGGTCTCGCAATCTTGCGGAGCGCCTGAGTCACCCATCGCCAGGTTCGCCAATCGCTTCAGGTACGATCGCTGTAAATTGCGGCGCAGGCTGCTGATGGCGGGCTTGCGATTCGTGTATTCGCCTTCGGGCATCTTGTCGATCTCCGAATAAATCGCGGTCGTCAGCCGATTGAGCAGCTCGGGCGTTGTGAGTGCATCCTGGTCCGCAGGAAGTTGCAGCTCGGTGTCGTGCAATCGCTCGAGCGTCAGGGGCGATAGAATTTGCGCCAGGATCCGATCCTGCCACAGCGAAATCACCTCGTGGACCGGGAAATCCGTCCGCAAGGGAAGCTGCGAACCCCAGTGCGACCAGCGCGTCGAGGCCAGGTATCCGTACAGCTCGGGCGGAAACTTGAACGGCTTGTCGCTGAAGACTTGCTCTTCGACGAGTGCCAGCGCTTCGCGTTGCTTGCCCGGTTCGACCACCACGTAGGGCGCCTTGGCGTTGGCATCGCCCTTATGGGCGCGGCTCACGTAGACGCCGCCGACGAACCGCGAGACGAAATACATCGCCCGGCCGTGGTTGCCTAGTAAGACGCCGAACACCTGGCGGACCTTCTGATATCCTTCGCCCGGCTTGGCGGTCTCTTCGATCACCTTGGGCCATTGCTCGGCAATGAGCTGGGCGCGAATCTTGGCATAGGCGATCGGATCCCTGCCCATGTCGTAGCGGTTGGAAAGCGGATCGGGATCGATACCGCGCGTGTCCTCGTCGGTGGCATAGGCCAAGAGCGGGTCGGCGCTACGGGCCGCGATCTTCTTGAGCTCCGCGACTTCGCCCTCGGTGCCGCCCGAGAAGGGCTTATAGCCGTACTCGATGGCCCACATGTCGTAGGGCCCGATCGTGGCCGAAAAGTAATCGCCCTGGGTCATATCCTTGGGCATGATGTTGGCGGGGGCATAGTCCATGACCGAGCCGGTCAGCCCGGTGTCGCGGGTCTTGGCGGTGTCGTTCATCTCGTCGATCGTGAGCATGGTGCTGGATTTGAAGTTGTGCCGAAGCCCCAGCGTATGGCCGATCTCGTGCATCGTGACTTCCTTCAAGCCCTGCATGATCAGCTTCTCGCGCTCCACCGGGTTCGACGTGCGGGCCGTCAACACGGCCGATCCAAAGGCCAATTCGCGGCCCAGGCCGTGGCTCAGCTCGCAGCCGATGCCGTGCCGATGGCCATGCTTGCGGGATTCTTCCTGATAGCTCTTCAGGTCCAAGGGGCCGCCGGTCATGGCGGCCACGCTCTCGGGCGTGAAGTTCTCATATTCCTGCTTCCAGAACTGCAGGAAGTCGGCGTCGAAGATCACATCGGCATCCAGGATCTGCCCGGTGTTCGGGTTCACGCGCGAGGGGCCCATGGCGAATCCGGCCCCCGCCGTGATCCAGCGAAACGTGTTGTAGCGAATGTCCTCGGGATCCCAGTCGTCCTTGTCTTCTTGCTGGCGAACCTCGACGGCGTTGACGAAACCGGCCTTCTCGAAGGCCTTGTTCCACTCGGCGATGCCTTCGCGGATCGGTTTGCGATAGGCGAAGGGAATAGTCTTTTCCAGGTAGAAGATGATCGGTTTCTTGGGCGGAGATAGCTCGGCCGCGGAATCGGCCTTCTGCAAGTCCCAGCGCGTGATATAGCGGACGAAGCGGTCGTCCTCGCCTTTGCGCGACCAGTCCTTGACGACCGTCAGGAAGTAACCGACCCGATCGTCGGCCATGCGCGGCTGATAACCGGTTTGCGGGATAGCGCTAATCGAGTAGTGGACATTGATCGTGGCGCCTCGGCTGTCGGCGATCGAGTCGTAATCCTGTATGCCGCTCGAGGCATACGTGGCCGCCACTTCCAGCTCAATGTTGTTGGGAAAGCCCTTCACGGCCGCCCAAGTGGATTTGTTCTCCGAGAATGCGAAACCCGGCAAAACGGCCGAGATCTGCGGCAGGTCGCTCATGAACACCGGGCTGACGTCGACGACGCTTGCTCCGCCGGGGCTGACGGTGAGGATCGGCAGGCTGAACAACACGCTGTCGGTGTAGGCGGTATCGATGGCCTTTGCCTGCGGATCGCCCTTGGCGGCCATGAATCGCACGTTGCGCCGCACGATTTGAATGCGGTCGTCGACCTTGCGAAACTGCCAGATCCAATCGTCGCCCGATTGCCAGGTCATGCCGCCCAGCACCATGCCGCGGCCGATGCCCTTGGCAATCGAGATCAGCACGATGTAATCGTGATTCATATGGCCGCTGTTCAGCTCGGCCAACAGGCGATTGCCCTTGCGCTTCATCGGAACCAATCCGTCGATGCTCTCGAAGTCCTTCACGACTTCGGCATAGGGCGGATACTTCGGAGGCGGCGTGGCGACTGGTGCGGCGGCAACCGGCGCGGCAGCAGCGGGGGCTGCGGCGGCGGGAGCTACAGGAGTCGAACCGGCGGCAGCAGGCGCGGCGGGCTCGTCGCCACGGACGGCGCCGCTCGAGAGGGAAGCAACTGCCAGGCTAAACACACAGGCCATCAAAGCGAAGCGCTCGTTCATCGTAGTTTTCTCTCGCGCAAAGACGGTGTCGAAAGGGGATCGGGGATCCAGGGCAATGCCGCTCCAGGCCGGCTCGCGCGCGGCCTTAACCGCGTTAAATATAGCCTAATCTCGCTAATTCCCAAAAGTCTGCCTGAAGGGCAAAGATCGCGGGCGGATGGAGGCTCGGAAGTGCCAGTTTTCGCAACTATTGGCCGATTTCCATCTTCTGGGCGGGCGATTGTATTATACATGACGATTGCGAGCGTGGCGCACAGTTTTCCGCGCGACAGGCGAGAAATCATTCGATGGCGGAGAACGCGAAAATCGAGCGGATCCTGCGGCTCTACCCCGACGAGTGCCGCCCTCGCCACATCGAATTGCTCGCGGCCCCTTTGAGCTTTAGCGGCGCCGGCCTGTGGCGAATCGCCAGCGATCGCGGACAGCTTTGCCTGCGGCGCTGGCCGGCCGGGCACCCCAGCCAGCAGCGGTTGGAGTTTATCCAGGCCGTGCTCTGGCATGTCGACCAAGAGGGGTTCCACCATGTCGCCTTGCCACTCGAAACCCAACATCACCACGGTTACGTGTGGCATGAGGGGCACCTCTGGGAGCTCCTGCCCTGGCTCCCCGGGGCCGCCAACTATCGCGCCCAGCCGAGTCCGCGCAAGCTGGAGGCGGCGATGGTCGCGCTGGCCCGATTTCACAAGGCTGCCTCCACGTTTCCGCTGCCAGAGACCAATCCGGTCGCTTCGCCAGGGATGGACGAGCGACTCGCGCGCATACGGGAACTGCTGGGCGAAGGCGACGCCGAATTGGCCGGCGCAATCGAAACTGGAGGCTGGCCGGAGATGGCGGTCCGGGCCGGCCGGCTGCTGAGCTTGTTTGCCGCCGTGGCGCCAAAGCTGCTGTCCACGATCGAGTCGGCCACGCGATTGCGGGTTTCGTTGCAACCTTGCATTCGCGACGTCTGGCACGCGCACATTCTGTTCGAAGGCGAACGAGTGAGCGGCATCGTCGATTTTGGCTCCCTGCGGCCCGAGAATGTCGCCGCCGACGTGGCCCGGCTGCTGGGCAGCCTGGCGATGGATGATCGAGCGGACTGGGATCGCGGGATGGCCGCCTACGCCACGGTGGGTCGGTTGTCGGCCGATGAACTTTCGCTCGTTTCGGCGTTCGACCGCAGCACGGTGTTGCTGGGCGGCATGCAATGGATGCAATGGATTTTCGTCGAGGGGCGTCAATTTGGCGATCCGAAGGCTGTTTTGTCCAGGGTCGACGAGTTCGTGACGCGACTGGGCCGGCTGCACGAAATTGTTGGGGAATAACCGGATAGCGGGCATTGAAGGCTCAGCTTTCATGCTTCGGCGAGAACAGGTCGTTAGAACCTCTTGGGTCCCAGTGCCGTATAAACCAGCGCCCCCCGACCGCTCGACGAGCGTCCGACGTTGACCCACGATTGGCTGCCACACTAAAATGCGGCCCTCCACCTTAATATCTTGCCGGACAAGGATATAAGAGGCATGCCCCGAATCGCCCGCCGCCGTTTGTGGTCGCTGTTGCTCGCGTGCACCTGGATTCTTGCCGCGGCTCTTCCGGCGGCAGCCCAGATCGATATTCTCAGCGGAAAGACCTTGGTTCCGCTTGAAGGGGACATTGGCGTTGGGGGTCCGGAATCGGTCGTCACCGTGTCGGCGGAAGTGACCGCGCCCGCGACGGGCCGACCGGCCATGTTGTCGGTGACCGCCGATATTGCCGCCCCCTGGTATGCCTACGCAATAACCCAGAAGCCGGTTCTGGCAATTCCGACCCAGATTACGGTCGACCCGTCGGACGATTTTCGGCTGGCGGGCGATTTCGGAGCGAATCTGCCGCCGAAAATGGCCATCAAGGACGGTCACGATTTTGAGACGCACTCGGGCAGCGTCACCTGGCAGGCCCCGCTCGAGATCCGTCCAGGCGCGGATTTGCAGCAACTCAAGATCTCGGGCCGGGCACGCATTCAGGTCTGCAACGATCGCAGTTGTCTGAGCCCCACGGCGTTTCACTTCACGGCCGCTGTCGCTGCTGCGCCGTCCGCCCAGGCGGGTGCGCCGGTCAAGGGGGTCTACACCCATCCAAATATCCATGCCACGATTCGAGGCCAGTTGGAGCCCGATGCCGTCGCGCCGGGCGGGACAGCCCGCTTGCAGTTGACCGCCGAAATGCCCAAGGACTGGCACATTTATGAAATGGCCGCCAGCGACTCGGGCAGCCTGGGCTACAAGCCGACACTGATCGTGTTGACCAATACTTCGGGCTTTCGCGCCGGGCCGACCGTGGCCAGCGAATCGGCCAAGGTCGTGGCCAATGTGGTGCCGGGCGCTCCGCCGCAGCGCTACCACGGGGATCGCGTGAGCTGGACCATACCAATCGAGATTCCCAAGGATACCAAGCCCGGCGACTATCCGATCGAAGGGATCATCGGCTATCAGACCTGCCTGGATGTGAGGTGCGACTTGCCGCGCGCGGCGCGGTTCGCCGCCACTATTCATGTCGGCCCGGGAGTCACCGCCGCCGGCGCCGTGCCGCTTTCCTTCTTCGACGCCCGTTACGCGGAGGCCAGCAAGGCGGCAACAGCGCTTGCCAGTTCGGCTCCATCCGTCGCGCCTGTGGTACAAGAGTCGGAGTTCTCGTCGCTGCCGATGGTGATCCTGTTCAGCCTGGTTGGCGGGTTCATCTTGAATTTCATGCCTTGCGTGCTGCCGGTGATCGGACTGAAGATTCTTTCCTTTGCCGAGCAGGCAGGCCGCAGCCGCAAGCAGATCTTGATCCTTAACATCTGGTACGCCCTGGGCACGCTGTCGGTATTCATGGTGTTGGC
>JANNQN010000015.1:0-4041 GCA_031400775.1 Planctomycetia bacterium
TCCAGGTAGTTAAAATAAATCCTCCAATAAGCAACGCCATGGAGAGAAGCAGTTCCCAGGTTGGAACGCCAAATGCAATTCTTCCTACCATAGCAACTGGTGAAGTGAATGGAATAACAGAAAGCCAAAAACTTATGGAGCAACTCATTTGCAATTTTACTTCGTGTCCTTTGTGCCTCCGTGGTTCATCGTCGTATTCGAATTCAGAAAGCACCGTTGACGATCAAGGCGCCGGCTTACTCGCCGACACGTCCTTCAGATCGCCGATGCGCTCTTGCAGGATCTCGACCTGGCGGTCCAGCGAGTTGCGGGTCTTGCGGACGCGCTCCAGCACCGAGTCGGCGCCCTTGCGGATGCTCTCGGCCGAAGTCGTGACCTCGCCCAGAAACTGCGATTGCTTCTCGATTTCGAGCACTGCCTTCGAGATGGCCTCGAAGTCCTGGTCCTGCGCCTGGCCGATCTGCTCGGCGCGAATGCACAAAGCGCGGGCTAGGGTCAGGCCGACCTTCAGATGCAGATTCGTCGAGCCGTCTTCGGGGTCCCAGATCACGAACACGTCGTCCCCCAGGCGAATCACTTCGTCGATACCCGTTGGGGCGGTGCGCTTCGAGAAAATGAACAGGCCGATTTGCGCGTCCCGATTCTTGCGGGCGGTTTCGATTTCAACACGGGCCTTGGGCAGCGAATACTCAGCAAATTCCTTGGCTTCGACGACGACCTTTGCACAAGGAGCGGCGCTGTCAGGTCCTAGCTCGATGACGCAGTCCCCCTTTTTGCAGTTCTTGATCAGCCCGGTGGTCTGCCCGGTTCGCCAGATCACGTCGCCGGTTTGCTGGGCATGGTATTCGAGATACTGGCACACGGCGTCCTCGAAGGCCAGGCCGTGCCGGGTCGAACGCTCCGACTCCTCGCGGCGCGCGATCATGCGGCCGAGCGTGACTTTGATTTCCTCTTGAAACGCGGAGTTCGTTTCGGTGTTTTTTTCCAAAATCGACACCAGCTCGCGCCGCAAGCGGGCTAGTGCCGAGCCTTCGCCGTCGAGCGTCAAGTTGCTGTCGATCGCCTGCCGTGTGCCTTGCAGGATTGTCGCCAGTCGCGAGAGGGCCGATTGTTCGTTGTCGAGCGAGAACTCGCTGGAGATCGTCAACTGCGTGCCCTCGACGTTGCGCACCAGGCGGCTCAACGCCGAGTCGTCCTTGTCCAACGAAAACTCGGCCACGACCGTGTCGATTTTCTTCTGTAGCGCCTCGGTCAACTGGCCGTGATTGTTCGTCAGCTCGCCAATCATGCGGGCCATGGCCCCGTCCTTGTTGTCCAGCGAGAATTCGCGCAACACGTGATTCCGCTGCGCCGTCAGTTGATCTTCAAGCGTGTGCCCCAGGGCCTGGAGCAAGCCTTCGGACTCCTTGGGATCCAAAATCTTCATGAGCGGGCTTTGCTGGCCGAAGTGCGAGACCAGCGTCTTGCACAACTGCGAGTCCTCGCTGCCGATCTGGCGTTGCAGCAACTGCTCGAGCTCGCCATCTTGCTTGACAAGCTGTTGCACTCGCTCGTGAAAGCGGCCGCTCTGGGGATCGAAGTATTCCTTGAGCGATCCGGACAGCTTGTCCTGAATTTGCGCGGAATGGGCGCTCAATTGGGCCTGCATGCCGGCCAACATCCGATGGGTTTCTCGCTGGATCAAGTCGGCGTCGACTTGTCCGCGGGCCTGCCGCAGCGCCAGCACCCCGATCCGCAGGGCACGCAAGGCAAACGACTCGCGCTCTTCGCCAGGCGCGTAGGAGGCCAGCTCGTCGACCGAGTCGCGATCCGTGACGTTGAGGTGCAATTCCAACTCGTCGACAAACTCGGCGGGGTCGGGAAACAGACTCCCGGCCCGCTCGGCCTTCTGGCCTGCGACTCCGGCCATGATAGAGACTCCCTTATGCGGCAAACGATGGATCGGATCCAACCGTACCCAGGCCCGCGACGCTGCCGCGCCTGGCCTAATCGGATGTACAGTTAATATGGCGATCCATCGCCGGCGAATCAAGGGATTGGGACGCAGTCAAACGCCGGCGACGCTGGCATCTTGCCGGCGGTCGGCGAGCCGTTCCCTTAGTCTTTTCTCCGTGCCCTTTGTGTCGTTGTGGTTTACCGGCTTTTCAGAGACGAACTATAACCACAACGACACAAAGGGCACGGAGATACGAGAAAAACGATCGCGAGGCAACGCAATTCACCCTGGCGACAGTATGCAAATCGCTTTTAACGATTGCGAGTTGTGGGGCGTCCTTGCGAGCGCGGCGGAGACGCGCCGGAAGCCTGTCGCGTGGGAAACACGCCCAGATTTTGCCGGAGTTTTTCCACGCCCGAGGCTTGGCGCACGGCGCGGTCTTCGATCTCCTCGCTGGGAGTGTAAGCAGTGCGAGGCCGCTCGCGGAACGCCACGTCGCGGTGATAGAGCGACATCATCTTCTCGGCCGTCAACACTTCGCCCTTGGCGGCTTTGGAGATCGCCTTGTCTTGCGTGGCCTTGGCCTCCTTGAACAATCCGGCGCTGGCCTGTGCGGCGGCCAGGGTCGAAAGGTTGCGATAGTCGGCGCCGTCCAACTCGATCGCCTTCTCGGCCGCTTCGATCGCCAGCTTGTCGTTGCGGTAGTGCTGGTCGGGGCAGGTGGCCATGAACCAGGCCGCGCTATGATAGGCCCGGCCCATCTTTGGCGCAAGCCGCACGGCCGCGCGATAGTCCTTGGCGGCCTCGGCATACTGGCCCAAGTCCGAATAGGTGTCTCCGCGATTGATGATGGCGGCGACATTTTCGGGATCGGCCTTGATGGCCTCGCCATAATCGCGCAGAGCCTCGCCGAAACGTTCCATGCGATACAGCGCGTGTCCGCGGCCGTTGAGAATGGCCGAGTCGGCCGGTCCCAACTTGAGCGCGATCGTGTAGTCGGCCACGGCGCCGGGATAGTCGCCTTGCTTATACTTCAGCTCGGCACGATTGAAGTAGGCATTGGGATATTGCGGATTGAGCGCGATCGCGCGCGCCAAATCCGACATGGCTTCCGACACGCGTCCCAGCGCCGCATAGCTCACGCCGCGATTGTGGATGGCTCGCCACGTGCCGCCGGCTTCGACGGCCGCCTCAAAATCGGCCAGCGCTTCCTTGTCGCGACCCTCTTTGGCTCGCGTCTCGCCACGTCGATTATACGCCCAGCCCAGCAGCCGGCGCGCATAATCGTCGTAGGCCTTGCTCAAGCCGCTGCCCTTGGCGCGGCGGCACAGATCGATGACCGCGGTATAGTCGCTGTCGGACGACGATGTCTTGCTCTTGGCAAATGCCTCGTCGACTAGGGCGCGGCCGGGAGATTCCTGGCCTGGCAGAGGACCGGGGGCGCCGGCCGGGTCGGGCCCAGCGGACTCAGATGGCTGATCGGCATCGGGCGTTTTGGCGGCATCGGAGGTCGGCAGTTTCTGAGGTTCTCCCGTGTCGGGACTCGACGACTTGGGCGCTTCTTCGACCGGCTCCACGTGTTGCGCCTGGCGCACGGCGGGCGGTTTGAATCGCGGTTGGAAGTTGGACTGCCGCGGCACGGGCGGCGCGGTTTTGATCGGCGCCGTCTTGGCCGGTGTTTTGGCCGCCTTCTCTTCATCTTCGGGGAAGGGGACGAGTTTTTTCGCCGGCCGCGCGTCGAGCCGCGCCGGCTCTCGATCGCCCGACTGGGCAGCGACGTCGCGCAAGGCGCCCAGCAGCAGTGCGGCCGCCAACAGCAGGGCGGCCCGTTGTGTCGATGAGTTCATGATCGTGAACCTCCTTGTTCGCGAGAATAGCGTCGCAATGATTCGAGTCGGTTTAATGCCTATCCGAGAACTGTCTCGGAGAGGGGGACAGTCCCATTTTACTCGCAAGGCCTCGCAAAATTGGGACAGTCCCCGACAGTTTTCGGATAGACACTTAATGTGGCTCCGTCATGCGCCACGGATCGAGGGCTTCGTTGAGCACGTTCTCGGGCAGTATCTTTTGTTCCAAGCAGAGCTGCCGAATCGTCTTGCCGGTCT
>JANNQN010000016.1:0-2661 GCA_031400775.1 Planctomycetia bacterium
TGGCTTGTGAGGGCGATTTCTCGTCGTTGTCTTTGCTTTGAGCCTTGTCCCGGGCCTTGTCGTCTGAGCTTTGCCCCTTTTGTGGCGACGATTGCTTGCCTTTGCCGCTCGTCTGCTTGCCTTTGCCGTCGTCCTTCGGCGATGCGGAGCCTTTTTTATCTTGCTTGGATGAACCAGACGAAGATTTGTTCTCGTGGCTGCCCTCGGAGGCCTTGTCATCGTCCGACTTCGAGGGATCCGCGTCGTCGGCTTTTTCCTGCTCGTTGTTCTCTTGCGATTCTCGATCCGGGGCCGCGCCGGGCTCCTCGTCCTTCGTCCCTTCACGCGGCACGCTCGGCGATTTCGAGCGCTGCTGCTCGGGCGAGCCAACGGTGAAGGGGAGTTGCGAGATCGCATACTCCGCGCTGGGACGAGGCAACAGGGCCGCGACCACCAGCAGAATTCCAATCACCGTGGCGCCGGTGCCCAGCCACAGGTTCGCCATCAAAGTCGGCATCTCGATCCGCCGTTGTCGCAAGTATCTACGCAGGCCCAGGAAGCTGGTCGTGAGCAAAAGTCCCATGCCGCTGGCCACGTAGACCGAGAGCAGCCAAAAGGCATAGCGGCGACCGGCCGTGTCGCTCTCGGGTATCAGCCACTGGCCGATGCCAAATAGCGGCAGCGCCGCCAGCGAGAAGTACACGACCCACACGCCCGGCGCGTGCGGTCGGCGCTGGTGCTCAACGTAGCGCTGCCAGAAGCCGCGCGGCACCTGTCGCGAAGTCGTTCCCTCCAGCCGGCGCTCGTCGACCGGGTCCGGCTCATCGTCGGTGGGTTTTTCCAACCCGGCGGTCTGCAACAGACCCTCGCCCGAGGAGTCCTGATCGTCGTCGATCACGGTGCAGTCCCAGGTCAGCCGATGGGCGCACCACCAGACGAGCGCGATCAGCGACCAATTGATGATCCAACTGAAGCGATCGATCCATCCGCCCTGAAAATCCATGAACTCGTTGGCGGCGATGCCGACCACGATGGCCAGCGCCGCCCCGAACGGTGCGGCTCGTTCGAATCCCTCTTCGATCGCGATCCGACTGATGAGCACGGCCGCGAACACGAAGCAGGCCATCACCCAGTGCAATCGCTCTGGAAATTGCCCCTGGTAAAAAACCCCCAGCAGAAAGAACACCAGGCTGCCGACCAGCGCCATGATCAGCGCGGGGCTGATGGCGATCACGACGTAGTCGGCCATGGTCTGGTGAAGTTTGCGAGCCATATGCGTCGTCAATGGGTCACGAACGCTCGGCAGATCGTGCCGACCGAGTTTTCGTCCTTCAGGTGCCTGCAGTCGATTCGTTCCTCGAGCAGCTTGCCGGCCGCTTCGGCGAACTCGCGCTCTTCGAATATGTTGAGGATCGCGGTCACGGCAAAGCCACGGCGGCGGAGGCTGCCCAGGGCCGTGGCCGTCTCGACCGAGACCGCCGTCAGAATCGCGACCACCGTGGCGTCTCGCGGCAAGCGGCTGGCCGTCTCGGTGACCAGTTGCGCCAGGTTCAGGCCGTCGGTCGGTTCGACGCGCGCAAGCGTTTCCAGAATCCGCATTAGTTGCTCGGGCCCGCGGCGGGTCTCAACGACCAACGGCCGCAGCCGGTCGCTGGCCGCCAACATGCCGGCTGCCTGTTGGGCGGCGCTACGGCTGCGAATGTCGAAATCCCAACCCTCCTGGCGAATCCGGTCGGCGGCGTCGCGGCCGTTGGTCACGAGCCCCACTTGCTGGCCCATTTGAAATACGGCACTGGCCAGCGAAGCAGCGGCGGTAACGGCCAGTTCCGAGCGATACGGTTCGTGACGCGGATCGAGGGCGGCATTGTGAAAATCCAAAAGCACGGTGGCCCCCGCGACGGTCGACGGTTCGTAGACCTTGCTGTGCAACACTCCAGTGCGAGCCGTGGCCCGCCAATGAACCCGATTGAGCGGGTCGCCGGCTTCATAACGCCGCACCCCGGCCACGCGAGTTGGGTCTTCGAAAAGCCGGTAGCTCATGCGCACTTCGCCGATCGGCCGGCGGGAGGCGATGTCAAAGCCTTCAAGCGGCTGCACCTGCGGATAGACCAACAAAAAATGCGGCTCCGTTGCCACGCGATAGCGGCGGTGCAGACCGAACAGGTCGCCCGTCTCGAGCACTAGCGGACCGACCTGATAATAGCCGCGACGATTGCAGGTCAGTTGGTAATGAATCGTTTTGCGGCCGCGGCGATTGAACATCGCCAGTTGCAGCCGCTTGCCGCTGACCCTCAGGCTGGGCGGCTCGTAGATCAGGGCGTGCCGCGGCAACAGGTCCTCGACCAGCAGCCAGGCCACCGGCAGCGAGCCCTTGTTTTCGATGGTTATCACCACGGCCACCGTCTCGCCGACATTGGCGCTCAGCCGATTGCACTCCCGCCGGGCCGTGAGATGTTCCGACCAGGTGCGGGCCAGGAAACGGCTAACGAGCATCACGCCCAGCAGCGTGTACATGGCATAGGCCAGCAGTCCCACTCGGAACACCAGCGCAACGGCGAGCAATAACACGGCGCCCAGGAACCATTTCATGACACTGGCGCTTCGGCAGGCATGGTTGGTACGGGGATCTCGCTCAAAATCTCCTCGACGACAAGGTGCGCCGCTACCTGCTGCAAATCGTCC
>JANNQN010000017.1:0-1575 GCA_031400775.1 Planctomycetia bacterium
ACGTCGTACGACCCCAGGTCGTCGGCCAGCAGAAACACGATATTCGGTCGCGGAGCCGCGGGCGCTCCCGCCAAGATCTCAACCGGCACGATG
Organism: Planctomycetia bacterium; assembly: GCA_031400775.1. GTDB lineage: Bacteria > Planctomycetota > Planctomycetia > Pirellulales > PALSA-1355 > PALSA-1355. Next base: position 94 of record JANNQN010000017.1, read on the forward strand.
CTCCAGGCCACGAGCAGCACGAATCCCTTGAGCAGGGTGTGTAGCATGGTGAAATCTCCCGTCTAATCCTGGGCTGTTTGACGCGCGCGGCGTTTCTTTTTCTTATTGAGGTCGGGGGCTGTCGCGTCGTCGTCCGGACGATTCGGCGTCGGCATGAGCGCTCCGGTCGACTTGCGCCAAGCGATAAGCTTCTCCGAAAGCGCTTTGACCTTTTCGGGATGGCGCTCGGCAAGGTTTGTTTTCTCGCCCACGTCGTCCTTAAGATTGTAGAGTTCGAAATGGCCGTCCTCGAAATACTCGATCAGCTTCCAATCGCCCTGGCGAATCGCGCCGCCAGGGCTCGTTCGCCAGGTTCCGCCCCCTGCGCCTAGATAGCCGGGAAAATGCCAATAGATGGCGTCTCGATCTTGCGTCTCGGCAGCCGCGCCAGTGAGCAGCGCCGCATAGCTGATTCCGTCGAGGTGATAGTCCTTCGGCGGCGACGATTTCGTGATCTCCAGCAGTGTGGGGTACAGATCGACCGAGTTGATCGGCACGGCGCAAATTTTGCCGGCGGCGATTGAGCCGGGCATGCGAAAGATGTAAGGCACGCGAATTCCGCCTTCGTAGAGCATGCCTTTGCCGCCCTTGAGCGGCGCGTTGTCGGTAACGCTATTGCCTTGGATGCCTTCGCGCTCGTAACCCCCGACGCCGCCATTGTCGCTGGTAAAAATCACGAGCGTATTCTCGGCCAGCTTGAGCTCATTCAGCAATGCGACGATGCGGCCCACGCTTTCGTCGACGCTGGCGATCATCGCCGCGTAGGTCGGGTTCTTGTGACCGCCGGCGGCAGGCTTGGAACTAAAGCGCTCGATGAGTTTCTCTTTCGCTTCGTGAGGACCGTGTACGCCGAAGTGAGGCAGGTATAGAAAAAATGGCTTGTCCTGGTGGCGGCGCACAAAGTCGACGGCCCGATCGGTGAGAAAATCGGCCAGATAAGCGCCGCTGGGGTAGTCAGTCGCCGGGTCGGTGGCAAAATCAAAGTGCCGGCCCTGCGACACGATCGCCTCGTCGCAACCGCGCCGCGAGGGGTGGCGCTCAACATCCTGACCCAGGTGCCACTTGCCGAACATGCCGGTCGCATAGCCCGACTGCCGCAGCGCCTGGGCTAGTGTAATTTTTTCCAGCGGCAGACCGACGACATTGTCGACCGGACGTAACGGCCGGCTCTGCCAGTTGAATCGGTCGATGCTGCCCACCGTGTATACCCCGGTCCGCGGCCCGTACTGACCACTGAGAAGCGCGGCGCGCGTCGGTTGGCAATTCGGTCCGCATGTGTAGCCGTCTGTAAACCGCACGCCCCAGGGCTAGCGCACACTAAGTTGGCACTCCGAAAAGAACTTCCGACAAGAAGGTGGTGCTCCAGCCGGCGAGTCGGCGCTTCATGACGAGGCTTTTCTTGGTGTCGGGATGGTGCTTGAGCAGGCCCAGAGCGAAGCGTCG
>JANNQN010000018.1:0-15304 GCA_031400775.1 Planctomycetia bacterium
AGCTCGGGAAACGTTCGTTCGAAACACTTGAACTTTCCCAAAAACCAACACAGCTGCAACTGGCCTTTTTTCTTCCCGCTACATAATCACTTTGTGGTTACTTGCGTTCGTAATCTGTAACCATCTGGTTCAACTGTGGACCGTTCCTTCGTGAATCGACAGCCGAGGCACGATGCTGCGGCGCCTGTTCAACTTGATTGCCGCAACGAATCGCTTTCGAGCGGCAGACCACAGGCTTCCAAGAGCGCCGCCTGCACGGCCAGGTCGTGCTGGGCGGAGAAATTAGCCTTTTTGACTTTGCGAATGACCTGTGCCATATCCGCCGCGTCGGCAGCGTAGCGCGAATACTTGGGAAACGAGATTTCCTGATAGCCAGCGCGATATTGGCCTCGCGACTTCGACAGCGCCAGCCGGGCCGATGGATCGTCGAGCGGCTGGATGTGCATCGTGCCTTCGGTGCCGCACACGACCAGGTGCCGCCGCTCCGATCCGTCCACTTCCAGTGCGCTGGCTTTCACGCTGGCCGTGGCCCGCGGATATTCGAGCACGGCCAGCATGTTGTCCAGCAGGCCATCGTCGACCGTGGATGAGTGCCGCGCAAACGGCGTGACCCGCGTGGGCGGACCCAACACGCCGACCACGAGGTCCATGACGTGACAGCCCAACTCGAACATGATGCCGCCGGGATATTCGGCGAGTTGGAGGCGGCTGACTGGCGGGACGACTTTGCTCATCACTGCGTGGACCTCGAAGGGCTCGCCCAGCCAGCCGCGCTGGAGCAAGTCGCGGAGCATCACGATGGCCGGATTGTAGCGATACATGTAGCCCATCTGTACCAACAGATTCTGCTTTGCGGCCGCGTCCAAAATGCGGCGCAAATGGGGCAGCGACTGACCCGGCGGCTTGTCGATGTGAACATGCTTGCCGGCCGCGATGCATGTCTCGGCCGTGCTCAGCAAATCGCGCACGCGGGTCTCGACGAGCACGCCTTCCAGCCCCGGCGTGGCCAGCAATTGCTCCTGGGTCATCCAAGGCAAGCCGCGAAAAGCTTCCTGGCTCTCCGCCATCTTGCGCGCCTGGAGATCGGGCTCGACGATGCCGACCACTTCGTAGTCGGGCGATTTGCGATAGACGCCCAGCTTGCTGGCGTGTGCGTGGGTCACGCCGATCTGGCCCAGCTTGATGCGGAGTTGAGCAGAATCTTGCGCCCGAGCATGCGAATTCACCGTACCGGCCAATAAACCGCCGGCCAGCGCTCCGCCGAACTGCTTGAGAACCTCCCGACGATCTGGCATGGTCGGTCTCCCTGTGAGCCCTCGCCCCGGTGGTCAGTATTCTAATGCCGCCAGGGCCTTTTCGCGTTCGGATCGGAGTATAGCATCCGCCGCGGCGCTGGCATGGCCTAAATCGTTGGATTATCCTTGAACCGCCCGCCGGACCGAATCCATTCGGTCGCGCCGAGAGATTCCACGACCGAGGAGCGCAAGCGATGAGAACCGGCCGAAAGCTTTCCCGCGAGTTGCTCGTTACGGTGTTGGCGCTGGCCGCGGTCACGCTCGGCGCCGCACCGCAAACGGCCCCGCCCGCGGGTCTGCGAGAAACGGTGCCGCGCATGCACGCCATTGTCGGCGCCAAGATCGTGGTCTCGCCGGAGAAGACGATCGAAAACGGAACTCTGGTGCTGCGTGACGGCGTGATCGTGGCCGTGGGCGACAAAGTCGCGCCGCCGGCCGACGCGCGGATCTGGAACGCGCAGGGCAAGACGCTCTATCCCGGCCTGATCGACGCCATGGGCGAACTGTCCGACGAGGCCTCGCGCGGTGGATTGAAGGACGGCGCCGGCGCGGAGTATTGGAATCCCAACGTCGTGCCACATGTTCGCGCCGACGAGCGCTACGCCAGCGACGCGGCGCTCAACCGCAAGCTGCGCTCTCAAGGCATCGCGGCGCGGCTGGTCGCCCCCTCGGCCGGAATCATCAAGGGCACAAGCGCGCTAGTCAGCGCCGGCGACGGCGTGGGCAAGCAGGTGATTATCAAGGATCAGGTGGCGTTGCACCTGAAGCTGACCGTGGCGCGGGGCTCGCGCATCTATCCGAATTCGCCGATGGGCGCGTACACCCTGGTGCGCCAGGCTTTCTACGACGCCGGCTGGTATGGCCAGGCCTGGGATGCCTTTCGCCAGAATCCCGAACTGCCAAGGCCCGAACGCAGCGACGCGCTGGCGGTGCTACGCGGATATCCGGGCCGCAAGCCGCTGGTCGTGATCGAGGCGGGCGATGAACTGTACGCACTGCGCGCCGATCGCATCGCCACCGAGTTCCAACTCAACGCGATCATTTTGGGTTCGGGCGAGGAATATCAACGTCTCGACGAGATCAAGGCCACCGGGCGGCCGGTGATCGTGACGGTGAATTTCCCCAAGGCGCCCAACGTCGCCACGCCCGAGGCGGCGCTAAACGTCTCGCTCGATCGCTTGATGCATTGGGATTTGGCGGCGGAGAATCCGGCTCGACTGGCCGACGCAGGCGTGAAGGTCGCGATCACCTCGCGCGGGCTGCGCGATCCCGGCACGTTTCTGGCTGCGGTCCGCAAGGCCGTGAAACGGGGGCTTAAGCCGGAGGCTGCGCTGCGGGCTTTGACCATTACGCCCGCCGAGTTGTTCGAAGCCGGCGACCGGTTGGGTACGCTCGAAGTCGGCAAGGCGGCCAATATCGTGGTGGCTAGCGGGCCACTGTTCGAAGCCAAGACCAAGTTGCTGGAAACCTGGGTCGACGGCGATCGCTATGTAGTCGAAGCCGAGCCGCAGGCCGATTTGCGCGGCACCTGGGCCGTCGACATCATTAAGCCCGACGGTCAGCAGGAGACCCTCTCGCTCGAGCTCACAGGCCGGCCGGGGAAACTGTCTGGCAAGATCGCGCGCGGCGACAAGTCGACGCCGCTGGTTGCCCCGCAGTTGAACGAATCGCAATTTGTGGCCTCGTTCAAGGGCAAGCCGTTGGGCTTCGACGGCGTGTTGCAGTTGAGCGGTACGGTATCGAAGCCGGCGCTGGCGGGCGCCGTACCGGCAGCCGAGCTCACTTGGCTTGGCGTCGTAGTCTGGGCCGACCAGGCCCGCACAGTATGTACGGCGAAGCGCACGGCCGGTCCCAAGCCGGGGCAAGTGGACGATGCCAAGGCGGACAAGAAAGACGACGCAGCCGACGCGGCGGACAAAAAAGAAGACCCGGCAGCCGAGGGAGAAAACAAACCGGTCACCGAACCCAAGGAAGAAAAGCCCGAAGTACCCACGCGTGCCTTGGCCGAAGTGAACTTTCCGTTGGGCGAGTTCGGTCGCAAATCGCCCCCCGACCAGCCGCGGCACGTCCTGTTTCGCAATGCCACGATCTGGACCAGCGGGCCGCAGGGACGGCTGGAAAAAACCGATCTACTCGTCGAGTCGGGAAAGATCAGCGCCCTGGGCTCCGCTCTTCCACAGCCAGAGGGCGCCGTAGTGATCGACGCCGCTGGCAAGCATATCTCGCCGGGGATTATCGACTGCCATTCGCATTCGGCCACCGATGGCGGAGTGAACGAGTCGGCCCAAACGATCACGGCCGAGGTGCGCATCGGCGACTTTATCGATCCCACCGACATCAATATCTATCGCCAGTTGGCCGGCGGAGTCACCGCAGCGAACATCTTGCACGGCTCGGCCAATACGATCGGCGGCCAGAACCAGGTGATCAAGTTTCGCTGGGGCGCCGGACCCGAGGCCATGAAGCTGGCCGCCGCGCCGCCGGGCATCAAGTTCGCGCTGGGCGAAAACGTCAAGCAAAGCAACCGCACCGATCGCGTCGGCACGCGCTATCCGCAGACCCGCATGGGCGTCGAGCAATTGGTTCGCGATGCGTTTCAGGCGGCCCGGCAATACCGCGAGCGGTGGGATTCGTGGAACCGCACGAAGACCGGCCTGCCGCCGCGCGTCGATCTGGAGCTCGAAGCCCTGGCCGAGGTGGTCGAGGGCAAGCGGTTGGTCCATTGCCATTCGTATCGGCAGGATGAGATCCTGGCCCTGCTGCGAACTTGCGAGTCGTTCAATGTCCGCATCGCCACGTTCCAGCACGTGCTCGAAGGATACAAAGTGGCCGACGCGATTGCTCGACACGGCGCGGGCGCGTCCAGTTTTTCGGATTGGTGGGCCTTCAAGTTCGAGGTCTTCGACGCGATTCCCTACAACGGTTCGCTGCTGCACGATGCGGGTGTGGTCGTGTCGTTCAATTCGGACAACTCCGAGCTGGCCCGCCGCTTGAACCTGGAAGCGGCCAAGGCAGTGAAGTACGGCGGCGTTCCGCCCGAGGAGGCGCTCAAGTTCGTTACGCTCAATCCGGCGCGGCAATTGAAGATCGACGCCGCGGTCGGTTCGCTCGAACCGGGCAAGGATGCCGATCTGGTCGTGTGGAACGGTCCGCCGCTGTCGGCCTTCAGCCGCTGCGAGCAAACCTGGGTCGATGGTCGCCGGTATTTCGACGTCCAGGAAGACCGGCAGCACCAGGCCGAGTCTGCCGCGCTGCGGGCCGCATTGGTGCAGCGCATTTTGGCATCGGACGAGCCGCGCGAAGACGCCGCCGACGCCAAGAAAGACGACTGGCCGCGCGAAGATATCTTCTGCGAACACGGCGATCACCTCGGACACAACCACTAAGGGCCTGCTTCCATCCGGCAGAAAGCAATCTCCATGCGATTTCTAAAAATACTCTCGGCGGCGCTACTGTCGATTCTGGCAATCCAGGCGGCGAACGCGAATCCCGAGGTCCCTGGCGCCGCACAGGACAGACCGATCGCGCTGGTCGGCGGAACGATCCATCCGGTGAGCGGCCCGGCCATCGAGGGCGGCACGTTGGTTTTCGACAAAGGCAAAATCGTGGCTATCGGCCGCGACGTACCGATTCCGGCCGATGCCCAGCGGGTCGACGTGCAGGGCAAGCACGTCTATCCCGGCTTGATCGACGCCAACAGTCAACTCGGCCTGGTCGAAGTGCCCACGGTGCGCGGCTCGCGCGATCAATCCGAAACCGGACTGATCAATCCGAACGTCAAGGCCGAAGTCGCGTTCAATCCCGACAGCGAATTGATTCCCGTGGCGCGCTCGGGCGGAGTCCTGTCCGTGCTCAGCGTGCCCAGCGGCGGACTGATCACAGGGCAATCCGCTTGCATGCAGCTCGACGGCTGGACATGGGAAGACATGTGCCTGCAAGGCGCCGTTGGCATGCACATCACCTGGCCCCGGATGGAGCCGATCGAAGCCTGGTGGATCGAGGAATCGAGCAGCCAGCAAGTCGAAGATCGCGATCGCGCGCTCAAGGCCCTGCGCGAAGCGCTCGCCGACGCTCGGGCTTATCGCGCGGCCAAACTGGCCCATGCCGACAAGCAAGCTCCGCCGCAAGATCAGGACCTGCGCTGGGAAGCGATGATCCCGGTGCTGGAGGGCAAGCGGCGGGTTTTCATCGATGCCGAAGACATCCGGCAGATTCAAGCGGCGGTGGCCTTTGCCGAGCAGGAAGGCTTGAAGGCCGTGATCGTGGGTGGCTACGACGCTCCGCTATGCGCGCCGCTGCTGAAGAAGCACAATATTCCGGTCATCATTGGCGGCATACACCGGCTGCCCCAGCGGCGGCACGAGGCGCACGATGCGTCGTTCACGCTGCCCGAGCGACTGCGGGCTGCGGGCGTGGCCTATTGCATTGCTGGCATGATTGGCGGGCCGTCGGGCTCGCTGCCGTCGAACGTCAGGAATCTGCCGTACCATGCGGCGACTGCCGCGGCCTATGGATTGCCGGCCGACGAGGCCCTCAAGAGCGTGACGCTCTACCCGGCGCAAATCCTGGGCGTGGCCGATCGCATTGGCTCGCTCGAGCCGAACAAGGACGCCACGCTGATCGTCACCACCGGCGACCTGCTCGAGATTTCGACCGCGGTCACAGCCGCGTACATTCAAGGTCGCGCGGTCTCGCTCAATGATCGCCACAAGCGTCTGTGGGAAAAGTACAAGGAAAAGTATCGCCGCGGCGCGAATAAGTCGTGAGCGTGGACGCCATTCGTAGCAGGCACACACCGTGTCCCGGTTACTTTGCGGGCTGGGGCGCATCGCCCAGCATCGAGTCCAGCGGCAACTCGACGACCACGCGCGTGCCGCAGCCGGGCGACGAACGAATCTGCGCCGTGCCGCCGAACAGTCGGGCCCGCTCGCGAATGCCCCGCAGACCAAACTGCCGTCCCGAGACTTGTTGCGGGTCGAAACCTATTCCAGAGTCTTCGACGACCAGGCTCAATCGATTGTCTTTTTGCACGAGCTGAACTCGGGCGCTAGTGGCCTGGCTGTGGCGGTAGACGTTGTTAAGGGCCTCCTGCACGATGCGAAACAAGGCGCCCTCGAGCACCGCGTCCAGACGTTGGAATTTCTCGGGATGCTCGAACGTCACTTGCGTGTCGCGCTTGGGTCGCTCGTGGATCAGGTAGTCGATGGCCGCCACCAGGCCTTGCTCGTCGATGATCGGCGGCCTCAGCCCGCTGATAATGCGGCGGGCCTCTTCGATCGAATCGCGCAGCAGCTTCACCGGCAACTTCAGCTTTTCGCGAGTCCGGTCCAACACGTCCGAATCGACGGCCAGGGCGTCGAGATGCATCACGGCCGCGATGACCAATTGCACGAACCCGTCGTGAATATCATAGGCCACGAGCTTGCGCTCGCCCTCTTGCACTTGCAACAGGTGTTCCAGGAAACGCCGTTCGGTCTCCAGTTCTTCGGCTGCCTGTCGGGTCTTGGTGATATCCTCCACGATCCCGGCGATTCGATAGGCTTGGCCCTCGTCGTTGTGAACTGGAAACGCGCGGGCGCGCACCGTGCGGATCGACCCGTCGTCGTGCATGACCCGGTAGGTTTCGTCGTATCCGCCCAGCCGGGCCTTGGGCAGCGACTCGGCAATTCGCTGGCGGTCTTCGGGATGAATGGCGTCGATGAAGGAGCTGGCGTTCTCGTACAGGCTCTCGGCCGTTCGGCCCCAGATGTTTTCGTAAGCCGGGCTGACGTACAGTATCTTGCGCGGATCCAGCTCGCTGACCCAAAACACTTCGTTGATGTTTTCCGCCAATTGACGAAAGTGCCGCTCACTGCTGGAGAGCAACTGGTCGAACTGCTTGCGTGCCGTAATGTCTTCCACGGTCGCGACATAGGCGATCGGCGTGACGTCGGAGCGCCATTCGGTGGGCGCTGCTAGAATGCGAATCCAATGCGTGCCCGGCGCGCTCGATTGGTTGGCCGAGAGCATTACGCGGCACTCCAGGTCGATCGAGTCTCTCGGCGCGAGCGATTCGAGCGAGCGCAGGAGCGCCTGCCGATCGTCGATGTGAATCAAGTCCCACAACGCTCTAGGCTCGGCCGCGACCGCGACGGGTTGCATGCCCAGGAACCGCCCGCCGCTATAGCCCGGCAGCTCGATCCGCAGCTTGGATGGCTCGGGACCGACGCGCACATTCGCGAGCAACCAAGGCAAGTCGCGATGGTCGTCGGCTGAATGAACGGGGGGCAACGTTTCCAATCGGCTGGCCGGCTGCGATCGCGAGGTTTGCGCCATGATGGATTCAGGCTGAATGGCCGGGCATTGGAAGCGAGAGTGATTGCGCTACAATCTATCTTACTCTACGGGCGCCACCAATGCCGCCGACGCCGGGCAGCGCCGTCGCGGTCCAGCGTCGTCATGAGGATTGCCCAAAATCGGCGGAGATAACGTTGGCGGAGGTATTGCCTGCCCGTTACTATCGGCGCCGCAGCAGCAGTCCGAACACGCAGCCGACACCCAGCGCGATGCAGACCGCCTGCAACGGGTTGCCGCGAATCGCGCCCTCGGCCCTCTTTTCCAGTCCGCTTGCCTGGGCGCGGCCCGATGCGATCAAGTCGAGCGTCTCGTCGCGGACTTCTTGGATGATTTCCTTGAGCACGTCGAGCGCCTCGGATGGCAGGTCCTTTAGCGCCTCGGCGCCGTTTTCCAGAGCCGAACTCGTTCTGCGTTTGGCGTTGTTCGCCATCGGAATTCTCCTCATCTCGTAATTCAAAAAATGTTTGCGGAGAGTGGATAGTAGCTCGCCGAGCGTCTTACGTGTCGTTCGCCTTCTTCATCGCGCCTTGCACTTTTTCGACGACTTTCTCGGCGGCCTGCTTGACCTTGCCGGCGGCCTGGTCGATCTTGCCCTCGCGGCGCAGCTCGTTGTTATCTGTCAGTGCTCCGGCGGCCTCCTTGATACGGCCCTTGATCTCGTCTTGCTTACCAGCCATGACTGTGGCCTCCTTGTAGAAAGTATCTGTCCTCTGAAACGGATTATTTTAGAGTGCAAATAGCGCGCCGCGCTCGTAATTGCGTTCCCGAAGCGCTGGCTCGCTGTGATTCCGCAGTCGGGCATGGTGGTCGCAAGGTCACGGTGGTTGTTCGGCGGTCAACGGGCGCACCGACCTGCAAGCGTCGCCTCAAGTATAGGTCACGCTTGCCAGCTTGGCCCTTGGGCGCCACCAGGCCTGAAGTCCATTGAGGCAGCCGAGTTTAGTTCCTCAGGCAGAGGCGATTCGGTCCGCGACGACCGTCACTATTCAGCCACGCGTTTCGCGGAAAGCTTCTGGCCAGCAAGATCCAGGTCGAATCCTTCAGCCCGGCCGGTGGGCGGCGTGAACTGGATGCGAATCTCGGCGTTCTTGGTCGAGACGAACGTCTGCTCCCCTTGATACTTCAGTTGATCGCGGGCTTGCCCCTGCGGCATTGCGTACAGCTTGCCATCTTCCGTCGAGATCTCGACGGTGCCTTGGGAAACCTGGTACTTGCCCACGAAGCGCCCGAGCAATTCCGCGTCGGTCGGCAAATCCGCGACCGGTTTGTCCTCAATGCCCAGCACGACTTTGGCGATGCGCCGTTCGACGCCTCCGGCGTCGGCGCCGGCCGTGTTCGCCAGCACAATGACGGCCAGCCGGTCGTCCGGATAGCGGGCGATCATCGTCGAGAAACCGTTGATGCCGCCGCCGTGGCTCAACTTGCGATGCGAACCGAGCTCTCCCAGTCCCCAGCCGTAGCCGTATTGCTGTTTCGTGCCGTCGGCCAGTGTCGTCGCGCGATACAAAGCTTCATACGAAGCCGATGAGAGCAAGTCGCCCGCTTCGAGAGCCTGGTGCCACTTGATCAAGTCCAGCACCGTCGACACCAGGGCCCCGGCCGCGCCGGGCGCATCCATGCTGAGCGGGTCGTCGTTGATCAGATTGCCGCTGGAAGGCTTGTATCCCATCGCCCGATGCCGGATGAGCGGCCGCAAATGGCCGTAGCGCGTGGCGCTCATTCCTACCGGCCGAAAAATGTGCTCGTCCAAATACTTCTCGTACGACTGGCCGCTGGCTTTTTCGATGATCAGACCCAGCAGGTAGTAGCCCGAGTTGTTGTAGAGCCACTTGGTGCCGGGATCGAAATCGAACGGCTCATTCTTGAACACCGCCAACATTTCTTCGTGCGAGAAATCCAGCCGAGCCCGCTTCATGAAATCTTTTTGGCTCGTATAGCTGCGAATGCCCGAGGTGTGATTGAGAAGTTGATGCACCGTGACTTTATGACCGGCCAGCGGATAGTCGGGCAGGAATTTCGTCAGCTCGTCGTCGACCGATAGTTTTCCTTGCTCGGCCAATTGCAGAATCGCCATGGCGGTGAACTGCTTGGTAATCGAGCCCAGGCGGTAGACGGTCTCGGCCGTGGCTGGCACGTCGTTTTCCAAATCGGCGAAGCCGTAGCCGCGGGCCAGGATCAGCCGCCCGTCTTTCATGACGCCGACCGCGTACGAAGCGACTTTCTTCTTATCGATGTCTTCAGATGCGATGCGATCGATGGCTTTGATCGTCTCGTCGGGCGTCGTTGCGGCAGGAGCGATGCGGCAGGGCGCCGCCAGCAACAGGGCCAGGATCATTCCCACGAGCGCGGACGAGAATCGGGTCGCAGCGTGCATCGCGTTGTTCTCGCAAAAAAAACAGTGAAGATTGTGGCCGGCCAAGTGAGCGAAGGCCCGGCCAAATAGCCCCAAGTCTAACGGCTGGACGGCTGCCAGCAAGTTTCGGCGGGACCGGGCTGTGAGGCGCCTGCCTCTGTCCCTGCGTGGTATGCTTAAAAGCAGGCGAAACGGCCGATTCATCTTTCCAAATCGCCTGCCGGAAGATAGCTTGGAATGGGCGCCGGTCGATCATTTCTATTAGGATAATCGCACGACTGCCTGACGCGACGGTTGAATTTCATGTGGAACCGCTCCTATCGCTGGCAACGACAATCTCGGCTCGCCGCCGGAGCCTTGGTCCTCGTGGCGCTGTTCGCCGGCATGATCGCGATCGCCGGGACGGCGCCGGCCGAACGCGCTCGCGCGGGAGCTCGCGATTTGGTGCGCGAGATCAGCTCCAGCGAACGGGTCATCAAGGTCAAGGTGCCAGCGGCACTCGAGTCTCGCCTTGGAACACTGGTCTATCGAGAGCGGGAAGATGGCGGAGCGCAAGTCATCGGTCGCGTGATCGCGGTTGAACCGGGCGATGCGAACCAGGTCGAGTTGAGCATTCGCCTCGTGGCGGCGCCGACCGGCCAGACGAGCCGGGGCGGCACGATCAAGGGAGCTCCCGCTACGCTCGACCTGCGCGACGCCGTTCGGCTGCTGATCAACCCCGGCACTCCGGCGGACGAAGCCGCGCTCGCGCGCGATACGATCTGGCCCAGCGTGCGGACGCACGTGTTGCCCGGACTCGTCGACGGGCTGATTCGCGAGACCTCCAATGAACTCGCTTCGCTGGATCAGGAAGACGCGGCCCTGCTGGCCAAGACCGTCGAGCGATTGCGGGAAGTACTGCAGCCGATCGAAGACAAGCTGGTTGACCGGCTGGCCATGCGCACCTGGGATACGATCGGCGTGCAAGGACTGGCCGCCGGCATTTGGCGCAAAACGGCCGAGGACGTGCAGAAGCGAAGCTTGAGCGTCGCCGAATGGGCTTGGCGATTGCTCGGCAGCAAGCCGGCGCCCGAGCCGGTCGAGCGCCCGTTCTTCTCGGACGAAACCATGCTGGCCCTGCGCACCGCATTGGAACAGGAGACGCTCGATTTCTGGAGCGAAAACCGCTCGGCGATCATCGACGCACTCAAGAAAGTGATCCTCGAACGTCGCGACGATTTCGAAACCGCCTTTAGAGACCGTTGGGCCGGGCTGCTGTACCAACGGGCCGTGTTGCCCGCCTGGGAAGCTGGAAAAGACAAAGTGCTCGACTCCGTCCAGGTTTATGCGCACGGTTTCGCGGAGCGCCGGCTGCTCACCAAGAATCGCGGACCGCGATTGATGTTCGCCTATGCCCTGCGCAGCTCGTTGGATATCAGCGACGACCCTTTGTTGGTCTTCGTCCCCGCGACCGACGATGCGACGGATCGAGTCGTCTATGAGCCGCTATTGCGTTAGGCGTCGCATCGAATTTACGCCGGCCCAGTCCCTCGTTCCTCCGCTGTCCTTTCCTCTTCGCTGGCTCGCTGCGACATGCATAGCCTTACGCACACCGGCCGCGACGCGGGCCCGACGCTCGAAGTCTCCGAGCTGCAAGTTCGGCTCGGCGCCCGGCGGCTGATGATGGACCGCGCCTGCACGCTGCGAGCCGGGCGACTGCATCTGATCGTAGGTCCCTCGGGCAGCGGCAAATCCGCGTTTGCCAGAGCCCTGTTAGGGTTTGGCGACCTCTCCGATCCCACGATCGTGTGTCAGGGAAAAGTCACGGTTACCGACGCCGGCGGCCAAGCGCACACGCTGTGGGACGAGAGCGGTTACAATCCGGCCGCCCGGCAGCACGTCGCATTTTTGCCACAGGCCGAACGGCTGGGTTTTTTGGACGGGCTGTCGCTGGCCGATAACCTGGGCCTGTTCTCGCTGCTGCCCGCTCCAGTAGCCGCCACGGAAGCCGCGCGATTGGCCAAACAATTTCGCTTGAGCCCGCTGCCGACGGCGCTGGCAAGCGCCTCGGGCGGAGAGCGGATTCGGCTATCGGCGATACGCGGCCTGCTGCCGCGCCGCAATGTCGACGACACGTCGGCCGTGGTCATTGCCGACGAGCCCACGGCTGGGCTGGACCGAGCGTCGGCGCGCTCGATGGCCGATTCGCTGCTCGAGCTGGCGCACAGCGGCCAGACTGTCGTGATGGTGATTACGCACGAGCCCGAGTTGTTTCTCGAACACGCCAGTGGCAAGGATTGGATCGACGAGCAGGCCGTCAAGATTATCGAATGTCAATTCGCGACCGCGCACGGCGAGCCCATCACGCGCGAGCCGGTCACTCGGGTGGTCGCACGGCTGGAGCTGGCAGCCGTTTCGCCCCCGCCGCGACCGATGGATCAATGGTTGGCGCGCGCCGCCGAATCACTGAGCCGCTTGGGAGCCGTGGCCTTGAGCCCCCTGGCATTCCTGTGGGGGCTGCTGGGGCTGCATCGCCCGCTGGTCTTGCTGCGGCAGGTTCTCGTCGACGCCAGCGGACCGGGCACACAGGTTTTCAGCCTGGCTGGTTGTCTGTTGATTGCCGGCACGGTCGCTTATTTCATCTTCGAGCGAATGCCGAAGCCGGAGCTGGTCGAGCCGCTTCTGCTTCCAGAAACGCTGGCCGTCACCGGGCACGCCCTGGCGCGCGTGGTGCTGCCGCTGGGCGCCTGTGGTCTGGTCACCACTAAGTTGGGCGCTGCGCAGGCCGCTCGACTGGCTGCGGCCGTGCGAACAGGTTTGCTCGAGACGCTGGCGATGGCCGGTTGGCGGATCGAGGCCTACGCGCTCGTGCCGGCCGTCGTCGCTCAGTTGCTTGCCATGGCGTTGGCAACGGTGCTGGCCTTGATCGGTGGTATCTTCCTGGCTGCGGTGGTGCATGTGGCGGGGCACGGCGGAGATTCGCTGCCGCTGACCATCAATCTGATGATCGACGGACTGCGCAAGTCTCCCCATTGGACGCAATACGCGATTGCCAAAGTCGCATTGTCGGCATTTCTCGGCGGCACGATCGCCGCGCTTTTTGGCTCGGCCCCATCGCGGGCCGAGGACGACGTCGCCCGCGCCGTGCATCGCACGCTGTTTTGGGGCGTGCTGGCCGTGATCGCCTGCCAGTGCGCCTTGATCATCGCCGAGTTCACGCCGTAGCCGATCACGTCTCGACAACGGCCGTTCAATCCGGCAATCCCAGGGCACGGCGGCCAGTGTCGCTCAGCCGGTCAACGGTCCAGGGCGGTTCCCGGGTCATGTCGACGACGACCTCCGTCACGCCCTTGAGTTTCAACAGCCGCTCGCGGATCCCCGGCTCCACGCGACCGCCGCCGGCCGTGACCAGAAAATCGTACACCGGGCGCCCGCGATGTGGCATAGTGACCAGTACGTTCACAACGCCGCTATTCTCTCGAACGTCGTAGACATAGCCCATGTCGACGACGTTGGCGTCGATCTTGTAGAGCTGCTCGTCGCGCACCTCGGCGAGCGCCTTCCAGATCGCGGGCTTGAGCGGCGCGGTATCGGTGGTCTCGCCGAAACGCGCGAGCGGGCGCTTCCCGCTGGCAGCGCTATTGCGGGGTGCATCGCCGGGGCGAACATCCAAGGGATTCTGCAACTGGTGCCGCAATCGTTCGACTTTCCTCGCACCCTCGGCGCCTTCATACGGCGAAACCAAGTAGGCGTTCTTCTGCCGGATCGAAGTGCCGGCCTTGAGCGTTGTATCCTTGTCGACCGGATAGCGGCTCCAAAGTTGCCCGTGCCCGTCGTAGTGCAACGTCGGCACGCCGCCATGCGCAAGTCCATCGAAACCCTTGGCCTCGTGCTCCAACCACATGGCGATGAATGCGTCGCGGCTGGTGCGATGGTAGAAGCCAACGCCCCACAGGTTTGCGATGCTTTGCGGCGGCACGGTTCCTTCGTGCAGCTTGCCCTGGCGGTCGAACCACAGAGTGTCTGTGAACGAGTAGCCCGAGAATACCCACTCGTCGTCGCGCATGGCCGCGATTGCCACGTCTTTGACGACGTCGATCTCGCCGTATTTGTAGAAGTAGGGCAAGCCCGCGTAAAACACGTAGGTCTGGTCCATGTGGATGCGGCTGGGAGTGAAAAGCGGATGCACGGGGCTGTACGGAAATCCCCAGCGGCGCACTCGCGTGCAGAGCGGGCCGCGGACGACTTCGAAATTGGGGCAGCGAGGCCAATTGCGCATCCGCAGTTTTTGAAAGTGATCGACGTCGACATAGTCGTGGGCCCAGTCGATTCCCGGCGGTTCGCCGTGCCCCTTGCCGCCGGCATAGAGCTCGAGCGAATGCTGCCGCTTATAGATCAGCCGCTCGAGTTGCCCCATCTGTCGCGACAATTGGGCCTTGAAATACGTGTTCTCGATATCCAGCCCATAGCCGTCGCCGGTGATTCGCAAGTCGGTTCGATACTCGGGTCGCTCGGCCAGTGGATTGCCGACAAGCACGAGATACGTCGCCTGCCGGTGCGCGGCGACGTCGGCCAGTAACACGAGTTGGCAGCGGCGCTCCTTGGCTTTCCGCGATTCGGAGTAGACCTGGCAGGGAATCTCGACCAGCGTGTTCGTGCCTGAGTCAATTCGGGCTACCCGCAACTCGCGACCGAGATCCGTGGCCTGATCTTCCTGAAAGGCGAGCGACAAATCCACCGGCTCGCCGGCTCGCTCGATGCCGACCGTTTCGAACAGCGTGACGATCTTGTAAACGCTCCATCCCCGCGCCCACGATGCCCACGGCCTGGGCAAATCGTTCACGGAAGTGAACCGATCAGCCGCAATGACGGGCGTCGTCGCCCCAGTTTGTTGCTGGCGTTCGAAGGCGATCGTATCCTTGGCGGATTCTGTGAGAGACATCGCCAGGTCCAGATTGCCGGCCTGGTAAGCCGCCTGCAACAGCCGCAGCTTGTCGGCGACGCTGTCGGTACGATCTCGATACGGGGCGTTGTTCATGGAATTGATCTCTGGGTCGGCGGCGGAGCCATCATCTGCCCCGGCGTGACGATCGGCTCGCGAACCGTAATCGGCGCGGGCAGCGTCGTTACCAAGAACCTGCCCGACGACGTCTTCGCCGCCGGCAATCCCTGTCGCGTCGTACGCGAAATCACCGAGTAGCCGGAGGCTCTCCTAATAACTTTTCTCCGTGTCCTGCTATGTAGCCGGGTGTCAAGGCTGGGATGGCTGTTTGGTTTTGGGGAGTTGATGTCGTGCATTCTGCTATTCGATCGTCCGCAACTTGGGCGGAGATCCCTTGAT
>JANNQN010000019.1:0-17961 GCA_031400775.1 Planctomycetia bacterium
AGCGAACCGGGTCTCGCGGCAGTCTGGCAACCGTGTTACTACATGAACTCGGTAAATTCGATGCGGCCATTGGTTGATGATTGTTCTTGCAAGGGCATCGCGAAAAAGATGCACTGCTGGGCGAGCCAGCAGTGGCACCCGCATCGGACGTTTCTTGTCGAAAGTGGATCAGCGCACATTTCAGCATGTGCGCGCAAGGCAACGCAGGATCGGCGGATGGAGCGATTGGCCCGTAAATTCTCGGGCGGGACGCGAAGTGTGCGCGCGACGAGTTGTTTTTAAGCCATTGTGCACTTCGGGGGAGGCCAAGGAGATGTCATTACTCCGCGGTCTATCGTGCCTCGCCGGTTGGCTGCGCGCCGCGAGTGGGGGCTTTGCCGTTGGTGGCGGCGGGCGCGGAAGCGACGGCATCTTGTTGCTCCGCCGGGTCGGACCATTGGATGTCGAGGGTCGTGTCGAAGACTTTCTCGAACAGCTTGCTGCGCTTGCGGGCGCCCCAGATATCGACCTCGGGAAACTGGTTGGCGGTGACGTGGAGCGTGATACCGCCCTTCTTGCCCAGCTCGACCGTCACGTCGCTGACTTGCTGCGCGTTGCTGCGATCCAGTCCGCCGGCCACGCGCAAAATGCCCGCCATCTGCCGCACTCGCTGCTGATCGCCGGCCGAGAGCTGACGAAAGTTGGCGTGCCGCCGTTTGGGATCGGCACCGCGATGGTAGCGGGCTACGTTGGCGATCAATTCCAGTTCGTTCGGCTGAAAACCCTCCAGCCGGCTATGCAGAATCAGGTGGTAACTGTGCTTGTGATGTTGATCGTAGTTGATCAAGTAGCCCACATCTTGCAGCTTGGCGGCGGCTTCCAACAGCGATGCGTCCAACGGATTGAGCTCGTAGGCCGCGGCCAATTGCGTAAAGATCGAGCCGGCCAATTTGGCGACGTAGCGACTATGGGCCATCTCGCAGCCACAACTGGCCGCCAGACGCTCAAGCGCCGCATCGCGATCGCGCGGCTGATCGACCGAAGTCCCCAGCGACTGATCGATCATCGTCAACAACAGACCATCGCGCACGCCCCGGTTGTGGACTTGCACGGTGTTGACTTCGAAGCGGTCCATCACCCGATCGACGATCGCCAGTCCGGCGACGATGATGTCGGCCCGATCGGGGCTCAGACCCTGCACGCTGGCTCGGTCCTTGACCGGCATTTTGCGCAGACGATCCAGGAGATGCCGCACTTCGGCCCGGCTCACCTGGTAGCCGCGCACCGGCATCGCGTCTTGACCTTTGGCGGCCATCGACATGGCGGCCAGGCTGGTGAACGTCCCGCCCGAGCCGAACAAAATGTGCGGCACGAAGACCGGGTTCTTCGTCTGTTTTCGCAGATGGCGATCGATGCCCGAGAGCAGCTCGTTGAAACCCTCGGGCGAAGCTGCGTCGGCATAGACCTCACTCATGCGCACCGCGCCCAATTGGGTCGTGTATACGGCTTCGACAAAGTTGCCGTAAGCCAGCACGATCTCGGTGCTGCCGCCGCCGATATCGACCACGGCCACGTGTTGGTTCGTGAGGTCGAAGGCCCGCTGCACGCTGCCAAAGGCCAACAGCGCCTCTTGCTTGGCCCCGACGATGTCGATCTTGACGCCCAACTCGTCCAAAGCCCGTTGGCAGAATTCCTCGCCATTGCTGGCCTCGCGGACGGCGCAGGTGGCGATGGTCTTGAGCTCGGTGACCTGAAAACCTTCGGCGATCTGCTTCATCCGCCGCAGGGCGCCCAGCGACTTTTCGATGGCCTGCGGATCGAGCCGGCCCGTCTTGCTGAGGTTCTTTCCCAGGCGAGTCGATTCCTTCTCCTCATCCAGAATCCGATAATTCCCGCCCCGCAGCGGCTCGGCCACGATCAGCCGGATGCTGTTGGTGCCGATGTCGATCGCGGCCAGCCGATAGGCGAGCTCGGGCGAGAGGTAGAATTGCTTTTCTTCCATGCCGTTTTTCAGCGCCGGGCGCGGGTCAGACAAAATCTATACAAAAGGATACCATACGGGGGCCCCGCTGGGCGAGCAGCGGAGCGTCGTCTTACCGACCGGCCGTTGACCGAGCAGGGCGAATCGCCCCATAATTTGCACTGGCCCTACCATCCACCTCGTCCGCTGGCTCGCCCCGCTTGTGAAGTTGCTACGACAATCCACCGACTTGCCCGAGGCCTTGCGCTCGGGTGCCGTAGCGATCGGCAATTTCGATGGCGTCCACCGGGGGCACGCCCGGATTGTCGAGCGCGTCATCGAGCAGGCCCGCGCGCTGGGCGGTCCGGCGCTGGTCTTCACATTCGACCCGCACCCGGTGCGCTTGCTGCGTCCGGACGAAGCGCCGCCGCCGCTAACCTGGACCGATCGCAAGGCCGAGCTATTGGCGGCGCTGGGCATCGACACGGTGATCGCCTATCCCACGGACGAAGAACTACTGCAACTCACGCCCGAGGAATTCTTTCAGCGCGTGGTCCGCGAGCAACTCGACGCGCGGGCCATGACCGAAGGGCCGAATTTTTATTTTGGCCGCAACCGCAGCGGCACCATCGACGTGCTGCGGCGACTGACCAGCGCCGCCGGAATTCGTCTCGACGTCGTCGAGCCGCTGATGGTGGGCGGAGAATTTGTCAGCAGCTCGCGCATCCGCCGACTGCTCAGCGAGGGATTCGTCGACCAGGCCCGCGAGCTGCTGACCGAGCCGTATCGCATCCGGGGCATGGTCGTCCACGGGGCCGGCCGCGGGGTCAAGCTGGGTTTCGGCACGGCCAATCTGGATGCCGTCGACACCTTGCTCCCTGGGCCGGGCGTGTACGCCGGGCGGGGCTTTCTGAACCATACCGGCAATACTCGCTGGCCGGCGGCCATCAACATTGGTCCCAATCCGACGTTCGGCGAGCACGCCATGAAAGTCGAAGTGCATCTGGCCGGCTGGGACGGATCGCCGCTCTATGGCCAGCCGCTGGAGGTCGACTTTCTGGCTCCCTTGCGGCCGGTGAAGCGTTTTTCCGGCGTCGAGGAGCTTAAACAGCAATTGCACGACGACGTATTGGCCGCGCGCAGGGCTTTCCAAAACTATGAGCTGGCCGATAAGCTGGCTCGCCAGGCGAGCACCGACGATGAGCGGGCCTGACGAGAGTCCAGAATACGACGCCTTACCACACCCAGCCGGCAACCGCCGCGAGACAACGTAATACCTATGCCGATCCATTGGCCTCGATTTGTTGAGTTGGTCCGTTCTCACGATCGCTTTCTGCTGACGAGCCACGTGCGGCCCGATTGCGACGCGCTGGGCAGCGAGCTGGGCATGGCCGGAATCCTGGAATCGCTGCACAAGAGCGTGGTCATCGTCAACGCCCAGGAAACGCCGCCGAACCTGAAATTCATCGATCCCGATCAGCGGCTCAACGCCTTGGGCGTCGACGTCAAGCCGAACGAGCTGGAAGCCTGTGAAGTCCTGATGGTGCTGGACACCAGCGCCTGGGCCCAGTTGGGAACCATGGCCGATATCGTGCGCTCGACGCGGGCCCAAAAGTTGATCCTCGATCACCACATCGGCGAAGACGACATGGGGGCCGAGCTGTTCAAAGATCCGCAGGCCGAAGCCACGGGCCGCTTGGTGCTGGAAGCGGCCCATCATCTGGGTGTGGCGATCACACCGCAAATTGCCCGACCGCTGTTTGCCGCCATCGCCACCGACACCGGCTGGTTTCGCTTCGGCTCGACGACCGGCGTCACGCTGCGCAGCGCCGCCGAACTAGTCGAAGCCGGCGCCTCGCCGGTCGAGATCTTCAACGCGCTCTACGAACAGGACACGCTCGCACGACTGCAACTGCGCGGCAGGATTCTGGCGCGCACGGTCACCGAGCTCGACGGGCGGTTGGCATACACCGGGGCGCTCAAGGAAGATTTCGAAGCCACCGGCGCGCTGCCTTCGGATACTGAAGACGCGATCAACATGACGTTGGCGATCGCGGGCACGCAGGTCGCGGTGATTTTTGTCGAGCAGCCCAGCGGAGGCTTCAAGCTCAGCTTCCGCAGTCGCACGCCGCGCGTCGATTGCAGCGAGCTTGCCAAATCGTTTGGCGGCGGCGGCCATAAGGCGGCGGCCGGAGCGTCGATCAGCGGGGCCTGGCCGGCCGTGCAGATTAAGGTGCTTGACGCCGTGCGAAACGCCATGCGATAATCACGCCTACGCGGGAGCGATTTCCGTCGGCGCTTGCTTTGCCGTGGATCGTGCCGCGCTGCCCACCCCGATTGCCTGCCTACGAAATCTCCGCCACCGCGCACCTTCCGCCCCAGCGGAACAAACTCGAAAGCCAATTAGCCCGGAGCTTCGGCCGATGGCCAAACCCTTGACCGCCACGCCACCGCGCGAACCCGCCCGGCCGGCCACTGCCGAGCGGCGCGGTTTCCTCACTCGGACCGGCGCGATCGTCGCCGCCGGTATCGCGGGACTGGTGCCGATTTTTAGCGGACTGATCGTGTTTTTCGATCCCTTGCGACGGAACGGGCACGCCGGCAAGTTCATTCGCGTGGCCACGCTGGAGGCCGTGCCCGACGACGGAATTCCGCGGCAATTTCCGGTGATCGCCCGTCACGTTGACGCCTGGAACGACTCGCTCGAGCCGGTCGGCGCCGTGTACTTGCGCCGCACCCACGGCCAGGAAACGCCCGAATGCTGGACGGCCACCTGCCCGCACGCCGGCTGCTTCGTGGCCTACGACGGTCCGACCAATACCTTCAAGTGCCCCTGCCACAATAGCTCCTTTCAGGTCGATGGCCAGATCATTCCGCCCAGCCCCAGTCCGCGGGCAATGGACACGCTCGAATGCCGCCTCGATTCGCAAGAGGTTCTCGTCAAGTTCGAGAACTTCTACACCGGCAAGGCGGACAAAGTGGTCAAGACATGAAGTTGCTCTTCGACTGGTTGGACGATCGCACCGGAGTGCGCGGCTTCTTGCACGACGCGCTATTCGAGCGCGTGCCGGGCGGCGCCCGCTGGCGTTACGTGTGGGGCAGCACGCTCAGCTTCGCGTTCTTCGTGCAACTGGTCACGGGTTTGTTTCTGTGGATGTGCTATAGCCCCAGCGCGCAGACTGCCTGGGAGAGCGTGTATTACATCCAGAACGAAATGCAGGGCGGCTGGCTGCTGCGCGGAATCCATCACTTCATGGCGCAGGCCATGGTCGTGCTGCTGGTGCTGCATTTCATGCAGGTCATCATCGACGGCGCCTATCGGGCCCCGCGCGAAGTCAACTTCTGGCTGGGGCTGATCTTGATGCAGATCGTGCTCGCGCTGTCGCTGACCGGGTATCTGCTGCCCTGGGATCAGAAAGGCTATTGGGCCACGCGCGTGGCGACGAACTTGCTCAGCGTGGTGCCGCTTGTCGGACCGCAGTTGCAGCAGTTAGTCGTGGGAGGCGCCGATTACGGGCACATGACGTTGACACGATTTTTCGCGCTGCACGCCGGCGTGTTGCCCGGGTTGTTGATCGCTTTTCTCGTGCTGCACATCGCGCTGTTTCGCCGCCACGGCCTGTGCCACAAGCAACCGGCCAAAGGGCCGGACGCGATGTTCTGGCCCGATCAGATTCTCAAAGACGCCGTGGCCTGCCTGGCCGTGATGGCCGTAGTGCTTCTGCTGGTTGCGCAACCGCTAAAGATGTTTTCGCACGAAGGACCGATCGACACGGCGCACCTGGGCGCGGAGTTGGGCGCTCCGGCCGATCCGTCGAATCAATACTCGGCCGCCCGGCCCGAGTGGTACTTCCTGTTCTTGTTTCAGTTCCTCAAGTTCTTCGAAGGCTGGGGCGAGCACGGCGAATTGCTGGGCGCCGTGGTCATTCCGATCGTGGCCCTGTTGGCGCTGTTCTTGATGCCGCTCGTTGGTCGCTGGAACCTGGGGCATCGCTTCAATCTGGTGTTCGTCGCCATCCTGCTGGCGGGAATCGCGTACTTAACCGGGACCGCGCTCAACGAGGATTATCGAGCCCGCTGGACCGATCCGGCGCGCTTCGCCGATCTCGTGCCCACGGTCGAGGCCGTCGGCACGGACGAAGCCAAGATTGCCGCGCATTTCGAGAACGATCCGGTCAAGATTCAGGACTATCGAAGTCAACTTCGGGCGTATGAGAACTATCGCAAGTCGAAGGAGTACTTGCAGGCCGTCGCCGAAGCCAATCAGGAGTCCCAGCGGATCACGGTGCTGGCCTCGGCCCCCGCCAAAATTCCCCCTTCGGGCGCAATCACGCTATTGCGAAACGATGCCAAGACCCAAGGGCCCAAACTGTTCGCTCAGCGTTGCGGCAGTTGCCACACGCACGTCGCGGTCCGCAGCGAAGGCGACGCGGCAGCGCCGGCCGATGCAAAGCCCTCGACTGCGCCCAATTTGTACGGTTTCGCCAGCCGCGCGTGGCTGGCCGCGTTTCTCAATCCCAAGCACGTCGCCGGGCCAGACTATTTTGGTAATACGAGCCACAAGGAAGGTTCGATGGTGGGCTTTGTCACCGACACCCTGGCCGGATGGCCGGCCGAGGAAACGCAAAACGTCGTGCTGGCCCTGTCGGCCGAAGCGGGGCTCAAGAGTCAGGCCGAGGCCGATCGCAAAGACGCCGCTCGCATCGAGGCCGGCCGCAAGCTGATCGCCGACGGCGAGCGCTGCGCCTCGTGTCACAAATTTCGCGAAGCGGGAGAATTGGGCAGTGCGCCCGACCTGACCGGTTATGGTTCGCGGGAATGGCTGCTGGGGATGATCGGCAATCCCAAGGGGGAGCGATTCTACCGCGACGACAACGACCGCATGCCCTCGTTCGCCGAACATCCCGGCAACTCGCCGGCCAATATGCTCGACGCCCGCTCGATCGGCCTGATCGTCGACTGGCTGCGCGGTGAGTGGTATGAGCCCACCGCGGCCGGGAAGGCGAGTCCTTGATTGCACACGGCCATTGGTTCGCTAATCTCTTTCATCCTCCCTCGCTAGCTGCGCCCGATGCCGGGTGCCGGCAAATCCCTCCGAATCGGCAGGCTTTACGGAATCGCTACAGTTTCGCGCGTGCGGCGGCCGATGGAACACTACGCGCTTCGCTGTCGGTCGAAGCCTGCTAGCACACGGTACCGAGAGTTCCGCCGGATGTGGTGCAAACATTGCCGCCAAGACGTGCAGGGCGTTCGCTCGCCGGACCAGTTGGGAGCCAATTGTGCGCGTTGCGGCAGCTTGCTGTTGGTCGATGAGCAAGCGGCGCGCCCCGAGGTTTCCGGCGTCGCTGAATCGGCGGCGCACGGCATCGACCTGGGCGAAGCACCACCGCTCCATTCTCATGCAACTTTCGAGGACTGGGAACTCGACGAGCGCTATCGCCGAGTGCAAGCCCGCGTGGGCCGCTGGAAGCATCACGATGCTCCGGCAACGGCCCAAACGGCCGCGCTAAGCCGCCAACCGAATTGGCACGTACACGAACGACATACCACCTTGCCGAAGCGCCACGCCCGGCCGTCGCGGGCCACGTCGCGGTCTCCGCTGGCGGCCCGGTTCATGATCGGACTGGGACTATTGGCGATCATCGCCGGAGCGGCGCTCGTGGGATGGTCCGAGCTGGAACATCGGGGCGAACTTTGGAGCCCGGGAATTGCCGCGATCGTGGCGGGGCAGATTGGCCTGCTCGTGGGACTGGCCGTTCGATTGGAACGCGTCTGGCAGAACGGCCGCGACGCGATCCGCAAATTGGACGCCGTCAATTCGCAGTTGCATCGCCTGGAACGGACCACGACGTTGATGTGCGTCAACCATGGCTCGGCCGCACAGGCTTTCTACGCCCACGTGGCCGATGAGGCCAATCCGCAGATGCTCGTGGCGGATCTCAAAGGTCAGATTGACTTGCTGGCCCGCACGATGGCCCGGCGGCGGGCCTGAATCAGCCCGGCACCAGCTCGATCGGAAACGGCGTTAGCAACTCGACGCCGGTCTCGGTGACCAGATAGTTGTTCTCCAGCCGAATGCCGGCCCGCAATCCGTCGCCGTACAATCCCGGTTCGACGGCAAACACTTCGCCAGGCTGGAACGTGTCATTCCAATTTGGATTCAGGTGCGGCGCCTCGTGCGGAAACAGACCGATGCCGTGGCCCAGGTGGTGGGCGAATTTCCAGGGCGCCGCCTGATTGAGCCACTCGAACGCTTCCTCGAACAGCTCGCGGCAGCTTTGTCCGGGCTTGACCTTGCGCTCGATCATCTCGAACACCGGCAGGATATGCTGCCAAGCCTTGTACTGGGCGTCGGTCGGTCGATGGCCGACGGCCGTCACGCGCGTGTTGTCGGCGAAGTATCCGCGAAATGCCGGGCCGAGGTCCAGGATGTAGAGCTCTCCGGCTTCGATGGCCCGATCGCGCGGATGACCGCCGTGCGCGCCCGAGGCGTAATCGTTGCCCGTGCCGGTCAGCATTTCGCCGTACTCGCGCACGGCGGCGGCTTGTAGCTCATTGAACACGTCGAGCTCGTTGATGTCGGGCTCGATGATTTCGCGGGCGCGGCGGTGCATGGCGGCCGTGCCAGCGATGGCCTTTCGCAGCCGGGCAATCTCGTCGGGATCTTTGCGGCGTCGCAACTCGAAGATTTCCGGCTCGAGATCGACTAACTCGGCGCCCAGGGCCGCGGCCAGATGCGGCGGGAACGAGGAGAATTCAACTCCCAATCGTGTCGCCTTTCGACGTCTGCCCAGCGCGTCGAGCAGGACCCGCGAAGATTTTTGACGCTGATCGTTGCGCAGCGTGGAAAACGACTTGGCCTCGTAGGTCAGGACCTCATCGGCCGCCACGGCCTCGGCGGGAACCGCAGGCGCGACCAAGGTCGTGTGCCCGTCGGCGGCGATCGCGACCACGGGAGAAAACGTCCACTCGTAGCGCGGCCCGACCAGGTACTGCACGTGCTGGTTCTGAGTGATGATCGCCAGATCGATCTTCGAGCGTTGCATCGCGGCCAATAAACGCTGTTGACGACCCCGACACGCAGCCACGTCGATTCCATACGCATCCGTCGCTGCCGCCATGTCGTTGACCTCGGAGAAAACAAATCGAAAAATGCGAACCCACCCGACTACGGCTTGCCGCCTGGCTCTTTGAGCCGTTTGGCATGCACGTCGGCCACGTTCCACATGTAATGGCCGATCTTATGGCTTTCGGCCGCCGTTGCAAGATGCTCTCGGGCCCGCACCGCATCGCCGGCCGCCTCAAAATACAAGCCCAAGTACAGATGTGCGTAAAACAATCGCTCGTTGAGCGCCGCAGGCGATGGGTTTCCGGAACGGGCCGCGGCGAGCACATCGTCCGGCGTCGCTTTGCCGCCGTAGAGCGCATAGACCTCCATCATAGGCACTCGACCGTCGCGCTTGATCGACAACAATTTGTCGCGCGCGGCCGCCACGCCCTGGCCACGAGCCATGCACAAGTACCGCCACACGGCGTTTTCGACGTCGTTGTCGTCGACGGTCTGGTAGCCCTCGAATTGCCGTCGCCCGTCGTCGTAGCGACCGGCATAGTAGTAGGAAATGCCGCGCTTCCAGTGCCAAGGTTCTTGCTGGGGCCGCAACTGGATCGAACGATCGAAATCGTCGATCGATCGCGCGATGTGCCCCAGCATGAAGTGCTGGCTGCCGCGCTGGTCGAGGGCCTCGGCCGTCTTCGGATCGAGCTCGATCAAGTGATCGTAGTCGGCGATCGCTCGCTCGTGGTCTCCGGCGGCGGCATAAATCGCGGCTCGCGTTCGATAGGCTTGCGCGTCGCGCGGATTCGCGGCAATTGCGGCCGAGGCGGCGCGCAGTCGCGGTTCGAGCTCGATGGGAATTTCCTGCGCCCAGGCGGCCAACGCGCAGATCGCAACCATGAGAACCGCCCCAGCCCAGCGCATGATCCGCAACCTCGCCAAGAAAGTGCTAGTAAAATGCGCCAAGAGCGGCGCACGGCAAGGCAGATTGTAGAGCAATTGGCGCGAGTTCCCAGTCGGGTGGCGCTGTAGGGAAACGACTCGCGAAGGGCTAGCTCGTGCGAATGGCCCCGGAAGTCGAGTGAACTTCGTCGGAATGCAGCGCCAGGTCGATGAATCGCCGCAGTGGCTTGCGGCGAATTCGCGCCCGGGCTTCCTCGGCCAGACACCACAGCCGCCGATACTGTCCTTGCCAAGGACCTTCGTTGTCGACGTCGGTTACCTGCATGAGATAACCAGTCATGGTGCGAGATTCGCTGCCGCGCGCGGCTTGGAAGTGCCCCAGAGGCTCGCCCGCGCGCACCGTCCCGTGGATTCCCAAAGATTCGGCCAACTGTTCGAGGCCGGCCGCCATCGACTCGGCTTCGTCGGGCAAGGGAACCTTGGGAAACTCCCAGCGGTTGTCCACCAAGGGGCTGACGAGACAAAACTGAATGCCGGAACCCGTCAGCCGATAGGGGACTACGCAAGCCTCGTGTACTTGCACGCGTCCTCTGCTGTCCATACTTCGAGTATAGGGCTGTTTGAAAGGCATGCCGATTCGCGCAACCCGGCAGAAGGGTGCGCGAGGTTGCCGCCGCAATCCGCGATACAAACCAACCGTGGCGGACCGAACACGGGCCTCTGACGTCGCAACCTATGGCCGGGATTGCGATTAGGACCACGCGCGACGAATCGACGCTAGCAATCTGCTTGTCGTCTCAAATTCGGACTCCACTCTCAACTTCAGACGGCTGCGACGCCTCGCGCCAGCCATCCTCAGGACACTACTATAAGTCATAAGCCATTATATTTTAATGATTTGTGACTCAACTTCCGCTAGCCGACCACGCTCGCTTGTGGCTTTGGCATCGGCATTGCGAATAGTGTCCAACAAAACCGCATGAATCCACTCGCCGGGGTGGAGGCGGGACACTTGCCAAAGTGAACTCACTCAGGGAAGGACGCGACCATGCTCGTGCTCAGTCGGAAGATCGGAGAGACGGTGGTGATTGGTGATGGGATCGTCGTGGTGGTCAAGCGGATTCTGGGACAACGCGTGACGTTCGGGATCGAGGCTCCCGATACGGTGCGAATCGTCCGCGGCGAACTGCCCCGCTTCGACGAATCACCCGTCGCCAAACCGATCCCCAAGGCCCGACTGCGCAATACGATGTGGTCCGTCCGACCGAGGTAGGGGTTAGTGTTCAGTGGCTAGTGGTCAGTGCGCAAGCGATGACCAGAGCTCGCTAAGCCAGTTTAAGCCGATGGCTGGAATGGTCCATCGACGGCCGAACGCAGCACGATACGCGTGATTGCGATGCGCCCGGAAAAGCAGACCTCGATGTCGTGCCCCGCGGCGCGCTGGCGGCTGTGGTAACTGCCGCGGTAGTGGAGCTTGCCATCCAGCAGTTCATAGCCCACCGGCAGCGGATGCGGATCGAACGGGCAGAAGACACAGTCCGGAACTCCCGCCGGGACCTCGTCCGGTTGCGGCAGGTTGACATTCCAGAAGCTGCCCCGCTCGGGCGGACGATCCAACAACAGTTCGATGACGTGCCGTGCCCAGTCTCCGGTCTGCTCCCAGTCGATCGGTCGGCGGCGGACATACTGGCTGATCGCAATCGCGGGCGTCCCCAGCAGACACGCCTCGCGAGCGGCAGCCACGGTGCCGGAGAGATAAACGTCGGCGCCGAGATTTCCTCCCTCGTTGACACCGGACAGCACCCAATGCGCGTCGGGCGCCACTCTGGTCAGGCCGACGCGCGTGCAATCGACTGGCGAGCCGTCGAGCGCATAACGATCGGGCGATAACTCGGTCAGCTCCAAGGGGCGCGCGGTCGTGGCCTGATGGCTGCAGCCCGACAAATGCCGATCGGGCGCGACGATCACGGCGTGGCCAAACGGTTCGACGGCCCGTTTCAATGCCGCGATCCCCGGAGCATCGACTCCATCGTCGTTGGTGAGCAGAAATGCCATCGGGCCTGTTCGAGATTGGAGCGCTGGAGTTGTCGTGCTGGCCGGATACTCTCGGCCGCAGCGTGTCACTGTAACGGCTCGCGCGGCTGGGTGTAAGTCGCGGCAAGCGGCACAGCGCCGCTACCAGGCCCGCGCATCGGCGGGGATGAGCGAGAACACGACCGCGTCGTGTTGCACGCCGTGTACCCGCAGGCGATTGCGGGCGATGGTTTCGCGCGTGGCCCCGACCCGCTCGGCGACGCGTTGGCTTTCCACGTTTCCCGCGGCGGCGACGATTTCGATCCGCTCTAGCCCGAGCGCCTCGAAAGCCCAGCGCGCGACCAGCTTCGTGGCCTGAGTCGCATATCCCCGTCCGCTGGCGCTCGTGCGCAGCCAGTATCCGAGATTGGCCCTGAGCGCCGCTTTTTCGATTTGATTGATCCCGGTGGCGCCGACGAAGCGGCCGCTGACTCGTTCGATGATGGCGAAGCTGTATTCGCCGTCTCTCTGAAAGGCCTCGGCGCGGCCGTCCAGAAACTGCCGCGTGTCGGCAATCGCATAGTCCGCGTGGCACCACGAGAGCCACTGCGTCAGCTCTTTCATCGATTCGCGCACCGCGGCGTGGATCGCCTCCGCGTCGTCGGCCCGAAAGGCGCGCAGCAACAGCGTCTCATTTCCGAGTTCGACTTCGTGGTCGGTCGCTGGGATTACCTTGGCCCGAATCATATCGATAGCAGTCTTTCGCGATTCTGACTTTGGGTTGCACTCAGGGCTGGCGCGCCCTTGCCAGCACCCGAGCCGGCTCGGTGTCAATTCTCTCGATAGACGCAAAGCACGCAAGCAGGTTCGCAGCATAGCTTTTGACCGGCTCGCCGGTGTCAGGCGGACGGCAAAGCGGCATTGTGGCCCGGGGCGGGAAATTCTATTGTTCGTCCCCTCGCTTGGGCGCCCCTGCGCGCGCGCGAGGTCAGCGCCCAAGTCGTTGACAGGCGAATGTTTCTGACGGAATTCGAGGCAGCGCATGCGGCCAGAAGCTGAAGCGTTCGGCTTCGCTCGACGCCCACGCGCCAGGCGAGTTGCGGCGATCGCGCTGCTAGTAGCCTTGGCGTCGAGCTGGGGCTGCGCGCAGACCGCCTGGGTTCGGGTCCGCGAGGCGCCCGCCAATCCGCTGGCCGGACCGCTCAAATTGCTTTCTCCCAACGGCCCCCAGCCGACCGATCGCACGCTGCTCTTGCTGCGACGCTACAACCTCGAAGGCCAGGCCAAGAATGGCGGCGCCGAGTTGCTCGGCAAGCTCCACGAGATTCAGCTCCAGGAGCCTTCGACCGACAAGCTGTATTCGATTTCCGAGTTGGCCTATCTGGCTGGCAAACGGGCCGAACCGATGAGCCGCCGCAAGGCCATGGAGATGCACGGCCTGGCCGTGGTCAACGCCTATCAATACCTGTTCGACGCCCGCTTCGGAAAATATCGCAATCCTTACGATCCCGAGTTTCGCGGCGCTTGCGATCTGTACAACAGCGCGCTGGAAAGCGCGCTGCGGATCATCAAGAAGCAAGGCGGCTTGGCGCCGGGCTCGACCCACACGATTTGCACGGCCAACCAAACCGTCGAAGCCACGATCGTGTTGCATACGCCATCCTGGCGAGCCGAGGATTTCCAGGAGTTCCGCTTTGTCTCCGATTATGAAATCAAGGGCCTGCAAAACCACTATCACAACTACGGCCTGGGCGTGCCGCTGATCGCGGTTCGCAAGCATCACGGCGGCGAAAATACCGAAGAGAAATTCTATCCCCCCGGCCTGAGCTTTCCGGTCACGGCGTTCATGCGCGTGATGCCCAAGCACGCGCCCGGCGAAAACCACGTCGTGCATATCGAGCTCTACGACCCGCTCAGCTCCTCGACGATCAACGTCGACGGCCGCGACGTCCCGCTCGAAAGCGATCTGACCACGCCGCTGGCCTACTCGCTCAATCAGAAGCAACTGCGCGATCTCGACTCGTCGACCGTCGGTTTGTTGAATCCGGCCCAGACCGAGAAGCTGCAAGGCTTGTACATGCTCGAGCCGTATCAACCCGGCAAGATCCCCGTGCTGATGATCCACGGGCTGTGGTCCAGTCCGATCACGTGGATGGAAATGTTCAACGATTTGCGGGCCTCTCCCCAAATTCGCGATCGCTACCAGTTCTGGTTCTATCTGTATCCCACGGGCCAGCCATTCTGGCACAGCGCGCTCGACCTGCGGCGCGATCTGGCCGAAGCCCGCAAGATCATCGATCCCCAGCGGCGGCAACCGGCGCTGGACAAGATGGTGCTGGTCGGCCACAGCATGGGCGGGCTGATTTCGCACTTGCAGACGTTGGAGAGCGGCAACGACTTTTGGAACGTGGTGAGCGAGAAGCCGTTTCAATTTGTCAAGGCGGCGGACGATACCCGGCAGGACCTGGCCGACACATTCTTCTTTCACCCGAATTCTTCAGTGCGGCGCGTGATCACGATCGGCACGCCGTTTCACGGCAGCACGATGGCCAACTCGACGACGCGTTGGCTAGGCAGCAAGCTGATCAAGCTGCCGCAGATGATCATCAACCACCGGCAGCAGTTGCACAAAGACAATCCTGATCTGTTTCGCGAGCCGGCCAATTTGATCGACGTGAATACGAGCATCGACTCGCTGGCCCCCGACTCGCCGATCCTACCGGTGATGCTGGCCGCCAAACGGCCCCCTTGGATTCACTACCACAACATCGTGGGCCGCGTTCCCGACCCGGGGCTATTCGAACGCATGACTGGTGGCAGCGACGGCGACGGGGTGGTATCGACATCTAGCGCTCACTTCGAAGACGCTCAGTCCGAGGTCGTCGTTAACTCGGAGCACTCCGAGATCCACCGGCATCCGCTCAGCGTGCTGGAGGTTTATCGGATTCTGCTGGCGCACCTGGTCGAGGTCGACGCGCGGCCGCCGAGCCACTTGGAGCGGCTGCCCTATACGGCCTCGACGGCGGGCGCTTCGACTCAGTACGCGCCGCCCTACGGGACGAGTCCTCCACCGGCGGTCGATGCGGGCGCCACACCTATTCAATACGCGCCGGCGACTCAATACGCACCGCCCGCCGCCGCGCTTCCGCAGGGATCGCAGCCCCAGTATCTCGACGGACCTCCCCTGCCCTGATTCGCCTCGCGGTTGACGCCGGCTGACTAGCGATTCACAATTGGAGCGGCAGGTGATAGCCACGTTCGCTCGCCTCACTCCCAGCGCGCGATCGACGATTAGCCGCACGCTCGAATTCCTTCCTGAACAACCCCTGGCGGAGACCCAGCCATGTCGGAACATCTGGAACGTCGCGAGTTTCTGCGGCAGGCCGTGCTGGCCGGCACGACCGCCTGGGCAGCCGGCAGCGTGATGCCGACCCCGCTGGCGCATGCCGCGCGCAGCCCCAACGAAAAGCTCAACCTGGCATGCGTCGGCGTGGCCAACAAAGGCGCCGATAACATCAACAACCTGCAGAGCGAAAACATCGTGGCCTTGTGCGACGTCGATTCGCTGCACCTGGGCAAGATGTCCACCCGCTTTCCGCAGGCCAAGACCTACGTCGATTTCCGCCAGATGCTCGACCAGGAGAAACACCTGGATGGCGTCGTCGTCTCCACGCCCGACCACACGCACGCCGTCGCCGTGATGGCCGCGCTCAAGCGTGGGCTGGACGTGTATTGCGAGAAGCCGCTGGCCCATTCGGTCTACGAAGTGCGTCAGATGCGCAATGAAGCGGCCGGCCGCAAAGCCGTCACACAGATGGGAACGCAGATTCATGCCGGCGAGAATTACCGCCGCGTGGTCGAGATCATCAAGGCCGGACGGATTGGCCCCGTTTCGCGAGTCCACGTGTGGATGACCAACTCGAACCGGCCCGGCATCCGCGTCAAGGAGGGCACCCCGCCTTCGACGGTCGACTACGACTTGTGGATTGGTCCCGCCCCGCTGCGGCCCTTTCATCCGTCGCACTTCCACTTCAATTGGCGCTACTGGTGGGATTTCGGCGGCGGCACGCTGGGCGACTTCGGTTGCCACTACATGGATCTGCCGTTTTGGGCGCTCGATCTCCGCTATCCGATTTCGGTGGAAGCCAAGGGCGAAAAGACTTCGCAGGGCGATAACGAAGTGCCGGACAATATGCGCGTCGACTATCACTTTCCGGCGCGCGGCGATCGGCCGCCGGTGCACCTTACCTGGTATCACGGCGATTGGAAGCCCGAGGGGGCGGAGGATTATAGCGACGGCAAACGCTCGGCCGTGTTGTTCGAGGGAGCCGGCGCGAGCGGCCGACTGCTGGCCGATTACGGCACGCGCAAGTTTTTCATGCTCGACGGCACCGATCCCAAGCCGCCGGCGCAGACGATTCCCAACTCGATCGGGCACTGGGCCGAATGGGCACAGGCCTGCAAAACGCGCGGTCAGACGACCTGCAATTTCGACTATTCCGGCGCCCTGGCCGAGGCTGTGCTACTTGGCAACGTTTCGTATCGTGCTGGCGGCAAGAAGCTGACCTGGGACGCCGAGTCGCTCAAGGCCACGAATTGTCCCGAGGCCGACGCGTTCATCAAGCGCGAGTATCGCGCGGGCTGGACCTTGTAAATTTCCGTTCGATCGATCGCCGTTGCCGCCTAGATGAATCGACTGGGCGAGATTCGCGATCCAGGCTTGGTTTCATTTACTTTTCGGCGTCGTCATTCATGTTCTTGTCGTGGCTTCGCAGTAGACGGCGTAAAAAGATCCTGGCCACGCCGTTTCCGGCCGCCTGGGAAAGGTTCCTCAAGAAGAACGTGCCGCACTTTCGCTTTCTCTCGGCGGCGGAGCAAACCCGACTGCGCGACGAGCTGCGGGTGTTCATCGCGGAAAAAAATTGGGAAGGCTGCGCGGGTCTGGAAGTGACCGACGAGATGAAAGTCACGATCGCGGCCCAGGCCAGCCTAATGACCTTGGGGCTGTCGGGCGAACCGTTTCGCAATGTCCTCTCGGTATTAATCTATCCCTCTGGCTATGCCGCGCCCGAGGATCGCTGGTACGAAGGCTGGTCGATCACCGGTGAGTCGGGACGGTTAGGTGAGTCGTGGTATCGAGGGCCCGTGATCCTGTCGTGGGACGAAGTGCGGCGCGACTCGCGCCGGCCCGGCGAGGGGCGCAACCTGGTATGGCACGAGTTCGCCCATCAAATCGACATGCTCGATCGCAGCACCAACGGCACGCCTCCGCTGGCCGATCGTCAGCAGCGACAGCGCTGGCACGACGTGATGACGGCCGAGTACGAGCAGTTGGTCACCGATGCCGAGGAGGGCCGCGCCACGCTGTTGGACACCTACGGCGCCAGCAATGAGGCCGAATTCTTCGCCGTGGCCACGGAGTGTTTCTTCGATTGCCCGGTGGATTTGCGCGCCGAGCATCCGGGTCTGTATGATTTGCTGCGCGGATACTATGGCCAGGACCCGGCCGAGCGGGAAACGCCGCGGTCGTGAGGTGCTGGCCTCAACTCACGCGATCGGCCAGCGCAAACCGCACGAACTCCAACACCTGCTCGGGAGCGGGCAACGACTCGCGCAAGCGAGCTTCGCTTTCGGGGGTTGCCGGTGCATGCGGAACGTCCAGGTCGAGGCATCGAGCCGCACGTTCCAAGATCTTGGCCCGCCACAGCGGCGATCCATGTCGGTGGTGCAAAATGTGCTCGGGGTTTCGCGCGGGAGCGACCAGTCCGATCCAACCCTCAAAGGCGCCTGCAATCGCCGTGGCGGCCGAATCGTTGGCCACGAGCACTCGGGCCTGGGAAACCAACGCGATCGTCTCAGGCAGCGAGAGCTTGCCGACCAGGTCCAGGCAACCGACCGTGTCGAAAGCGACCACCGCGAAGTCAGCTTTGCGCTCGCCGATGACGGCCACTTTGAGCCCGTTGTTGTGCAGAATATCGCAATAGGCTCGCCAAACGTCGGCCGGAAACGTATCGCTCTCGCGAACGCGGCCGGGATGCAGCAGAACCAGTTG
>JANNQN010000020.1:0-41629 GCA_031400775.1 Planctomycetia bacterium
ACAAGACCCATCGCGAGCTGGTGCAATTGACCGATTGGGACAAGCTGGGCCGGGGCAACGACCCGCGCTGCGAAAACTGCATGGTGCATTGCGGCTTCGAGCCGGCCGCCGTGCTGGGCGTCAACCGCCGGCTGGGCGACACGCTGAAAATGGCGCTGTGGCAGTTCAGCTAGACCGCCGCGCCCGCCCGCTCCCTTCCTTAGCGCCTTTGCGCGAGCTCTTCCCGGCCTGTCCACAAAAAAGCTCCAAATGCTCCAGGCTCGCACTGGCAAAACCTCCTCTCTGGCCGACTGCCGCAATCTCCTGGAACTGCGGCAAGCGGTTAGTTAGAATCAAGTGTGCGGCCTGCCGGCGTACGTCCTACCTGTTTGCCATGCGGCTCCCTCCAGAGGCGGTCTGATGAGGCGGATTCTCCTATCGCGTCGCGTACCCAGCTCGCTAGTTTGGCTGGCAGCGGCGATCCTCACGGCCGGCGGTTGCAGCCAGCACGTTGCGGCGCCCGCGCTGGATGCCGAGGCGAGCTCGGCCGAGCCGTCGGGCGAAGCCCTAAGCGCGGTCGAAGTGGCCCTGCGGCCGTGGCCCCACATCGTGCGAGTTCAGGGCACGTTGATCGAGGATGAGTCGGCGCAGTTAGGCGCCAAGGTCGCCGGCCGCATCAAGGAGGTCATGGTCGATCTCGGCACCCGCGTCGACGAAGGCCAGCCGGTCGCTCGGCTCGATACTGAAGAATTCGATCTCCGCGTGCAACAGGCCGAAGCCCAAGTGGCGCAGGCCCGGGCCACGCTGGGGCTCAAAGGCACCAC
Organism: Planctomycetia bacterium; assembly: GCA_031400775.1. Lineage (GTDB taxonomy): Bacteria > Planctomycetota > Planctomycetia > Pirellulales > PALSA-1355 > PALSA-1355. The sequence continues at coordinate 804 of JANNQN010000020.1, forward strand.
GCCCGACAATAAGCTCGATCCTTCGAAAGCCGCCCCGGTGCTCCAGGAAAAGGCGCTGTTGGAAGAGGCTCGCTTGAACTTGAACCGTGTCCGCAGCGTGAGCGGCAAAGCCGTCTTCACACAAGAGGAAGTCCAAACCCGGCAGTCCGCGCTGCAAGTGGCCGAAGCCCGCTACTCCTCCTCGCTCAACGCCGTGCAAGAGCAGGTGGCGCTACTGGCCTTGCGGCGCAGCGAGATGGCCCTGGCCGTGCAAAACCAGCACGACGCCGTGCTCAGGGCTCCGTTCGTAGGCATCATCCAGCAGAAGCAGGTCGCGCCGGGTAGTTACGTCAACATCGGCCAGCCGGTGGTCACGCTGATGCGGATCGATCCGTTGCGATTTCGCGCGGGCGTTCCCGAGCGGACCGCGTTGGGAGTGAGCGTGGGGCAAACGGTCAAGATCTTTCTCGACGGCCAGCCAGCGCCCATCGAGGCCAAAATTTCACGCATCAGTCCCGCGCTCGACCTGGGCAGCCGGGCCTTGATGATCGAAGCCGACGTCGAAAACGGCGAGGGTCGCTGGCGAAGCGGCCTGTTCGCCGAGGGCGAGATTCTGGTCGATGCCGAGCAACAGGCCCTGACCGTGCCGGTCAGCAGCGTGGTCGCCTTTGGCGGCGTCGAGAAGGTGTGGGCCGTCAAGGACGACAAGGCCGAACCGCGACCCGTGCGGATCGGCCGCCGCGACGCCAAATTCGTCGAGATTCTCGACGGGCTCTCGGCCGGAGACGTGATCTTGACCGATGGGCGGCAAGGTCGCGAAGGCGTGGTACACGTCAATCGCGAAGCGGCTCCGTTGTCCGACGAACGCGCGGCGCGGCGCGAGACCTCCGGCCAGAACGGGCCCGACTCGATTGGACAGTGACAATCCGGACAAGTGACAATTTTGACAGTGAGATAACGTCGCAACTACCAACGCCGCGGCAAGTTCATGCCGCCGCGTCGCCGGAAAGAATGTTAGAGGAGCCGTCGCTTGCAGTGGCTAGCTGAAGTTTGTGTTCGCAGACCGGTTTTTGCCGTGATGCTGGTGATGGCCATGGTCGTCGCCGGACTGGCCGCCTATCAGCGGCTGGGCATCGACCGGTTTCCGAAGATGGACCTGCCCACGCTGATGGTGTTCACGACCTATCCGGGCGCGGCCTCGGAGGAGATCGAAACCGAGATCACGCAGGTTCTGGAAGACGCGATCGCCACGGTCAACGGCATCGACGAGCTGAGAAGTCTGTCGCGCGACGGCAACTCGCTGATGATCATCACGTTCAATCTGAATCGCGACATCGACGCCGCGGCTCAGGACGTGCGAGACGCGGTCTCCAGCGTGATCAACCGCCTTCCGCCCGGCACGGACCCGCCGGTGGTCCGCAAACAAGATCTCGACGCCTCGCCGATCCTGTCGCTGGCCGTGTCCGGCAATCGCCAGAGCCGCGAGCTATATGTGCTGGCGGATCGGTATGTGAAAAACGTCATCGAGTCGGCGCAGGGCGTGGGCCAGGTGTTCATCACAGGCGCCGCCGACCGCGCGGTGCAGGTCAATATCGAAGCCCGGCGCCTGGCCGCCTATCAGCTTTCGATCATGCAGGTGCGCGACGCCCTGGCCCGGCAGAACATCGACATTCCCGGCGGCCGGGTCGACGCGGGCAATCAGGAATTGACCCTCCGCACGTTGGGGCGGATGGAAGATACCGCGCACTTTCTCGACCTGGTCGTGGCCAGCTCGCACGGCACGCCGGTGCGGCTGCGCGATCTGGGCGAGGTTGTCGACAGTTCCAAGGAAGTTCGCACGCTGGCCCGGCTGGACGGCAAGCCGGCCGTGATCCTGGCGGTGCAGCGTCAGTCGGGCACGAACACGGTCGACGTGATTCAGGCCGTCAAAGCTCGCTTGGACCGGAGCCGTAGCCTGTTGCCCCCGGACGTGGCCGTGAGCATCATCCAGGACCAGTCGCGCTACATCGACGCCGCGATGCACGAGATTCAAGGCCACCTGATCGTGGGCAGCATTTTTGCCACCGTCGTGGTGCTGTTGTTCATGCGCTCCTGGCGGTCCACCTTGATCGCGGCCGTGGCGATCCCCGGCTCGGTCATCTCCACGTTCGCGGTGATGAAATACCTGGATTTCACGCTCAACAACGTCACCATGCTGGCACTGGTGCTGATGGTGGGCGTCGTGATCGACGATGCGATCGTGGTATTGGAGAACGTGTTTCGCTTCATCGAGGAAAAGGGGATGACTCCGATCGCCGCCGCGATCGAAGGCACCCGCGAAATCGGACTGGCCGTGCTCGCGACCACGCTCTCGCTGGTCATCGTGTTCTTGCCGGTCTCGTTTCTGTCGAGCGTCACCGGCCGCATGCTCTACCAGTTCGGCATGACCAGCGTCGTGGCCATCTTGATCTCGATGCTGATCAGCTTTTCGCTCACGCCCATGATGTGCTCCCGGCTGCTGCGCCGCGAACCGCAATCGGCCACGGCGCCACGCTCGCGGCGCGGGTTTTATCATCTGCTCGAAATTGCCTACGTAAGTTGCTTGAAGTGGGCCATGCGGCATCGCTGGGTGGTCTGCCTGCTGGCCATCGCCGTGATCGCGTCGAATGTTCCGCTTTACAGGATGGTCCAGCAGGACTACGTGCCCACGAACGTTGACGAGTCGGAGTTCGAGGTTGGCGTGACGGCCAAGGAAGGGGCGACGCTGTCCGTCATGAACGAGACCATGAAGGCCGTGGAGGACGAAGTCCGCAAGGTGCCCGGCGTCAACAGCCTGGTGACCACGGTGGGCGGCTTCAACTCGTCGGCGCTCAACTCGGGCGAGGTGTTCGTGAAATTGGAGGACATCTCGACGCGGGCCTTCAGCCTGGGGCGATTGTGGCGCGAAACCCTGGCCGGTCAGCCGGCGGCCTCCTGGACGGGCAACTACTCGCAGCGCGACGTGATGCAACAAGTGCGCAAACGCCTGAGCCGATTCAAAGACTTGATCATCGCGGTCCGCAACCTGACCAGTCTGCGGCAAGGGGCCCCGGTCGACATCGATTTCGTGATCGAGGGTCCCGATATCAAGACCCTGGCCGAGGTCAGCGAGCAGTTGCGTCAGCGGGTCGCGAAGTTGCCGGGCATCGTGGATACCTACACCACGCTGCGGATGGACAAGCCCGAGCTACGCGTCGAAATCAATCGTGAGCGAGCCGCGGCGATGGGGGTCGAGGTGCAAGATATCGCCGAGACGCTGCGAATCGCGGTCGGCGGCGACGATCGGGTGTCGCGCTATCACGACCCGTTGGCCGACGATACCTACGACGTGGAGTTACGCCTGGTGGGCCTGGATCGGGGCAGCCGCGACGCGATCAGCCAGCTCTACGTTCGCACCAAACCGCAAATGTCGTTCGGCGCTAGCGCCAACAGCGACGGACCATCCTTGACCCGATTGGACAATGTCGTGCGATTTCACTATGCCGAATCGTCGCCCCGCATCGATCGCGTGGACCGGCAGCGCATGGCCGCGGTGCGGGCCAACCTCTCGCCCGGCTTCGCCTTGGGCGATCGCATCGAGGCGTTTCGCACGGCGGCCAAGGAGATGGGGCTGCCTCCCGGGTTCACCACCCGCGTGTCCGGACGAGGTCGTGAACTGGAGCGAACGTTTCAGGACTTCGGCTGGACGTTCGCCCTCTCATTTATCTTCATGTACCTGGTGCTCGCCGCGCAGTTCGAGCACTTGATCCATCCGTTGACCATTCTGGTTTCGCTGCCGCTGGCGGTTCCCTTTGGCCTTGTCAGCTTGCTGCTGGGGGCCGAGACGTTGAATCTCTATTCAGCGTTGGGCATTCTCGTGCTGTTTGGCGTCGTGAAGAAAAACTCGATCTTGCAGGTCGATCACACCAATCAGTTGCGCGCCCAAGGCATGGACCGGCTAAGCGCCATCTTGCAGGCCAACCGCGACCGGTTGCGGCCGATCCTGATGACCACGATCGCGTTCGTGGCCGGCATGCTGCCGCTGTTGATCGGCTCCGGACCGGGCTCGGAGGAGCGGCGCTCGATCGCGGTGTTGGCCGTCGGCGGACAAACTCTTTCGCTGATGTTGACTTTGCTGGCTACGCCGGTGGTTTACTCTCTGTTCGACGACCTGTCGCGCATGTTCTCGCGGAAGACCCCACAGCAGCAGGCGGCGCCGCGCGTCGCCGCGCCTGCCGGCATGTCCAAGCAGCCGCAATTGGTCGATGCGCCCGGCTCCTCGGCTTTTTCAGAGACTTGACGCGAGATTCTCTCACTCGCAGGCCGAATGAGCCGACTCTGCCAGCGCTGCCTCCGACAGTGGTTTCGCCCTCTTTGGCGAAGATTCGCAAAGTGCCGAACGTAGCGAACGTTCCGCTCGATCGCGAATCGTGCATCGTGCGCTTCCCCGGTTTATTGCCGGCTGTACGGGCCAAGGATACCCGGCTTTCTCGCGGTATCGAGCTATTTTTACGAGGCGGCCAAGCGCGCGCTAGGCCCCTGCCCGAACTGCAACGGCGGCGATACGCTCGTTCGTTCGCCGGCCAGGCCGGTACCTTCAGTGATCCAGGACCAGCGGCTCACGATGCCCTCCGCGATACAAGACTTCGATCCCCAGCCGCATCACGAACCGCCACGCCAGGCGGTGACTGGGCCGCATCAACTCTCGCGACATGTTCCGGCCTTGGACGGGATTCGTGGACTCGCGATCCTGATGGTCACCGCGTATCGGTTCAATATCGGGCCGAACTACGACAAATTACCGGGCAGCTTACTGTTTCAAGTATTGAACCGCGGCGACGTGGGCGTCGATCTATTCTTCGTGCTTTCCGGATTCCTGATCACGGGAATTCTCGTCGATGCCAAGGGGCAGGATCATTACTTCCGAAATTTTTACGCCCGGCGCGCCTTGCGAATCTTTCCGTTGTACTACGGTTTTCTGCTGGTCACGCTCATCGCGCTGCCGAAGCTATTGGGTCCAAGTTGGGTGCTGTTTCCAGAAGCGGAGGCAAACCAGGCGTGGCTCTGGCTGTACGGCGCAAACTTTCTGATGGGCATCCGCGACCAGTGGTGCCTGGGGTCGTTTGAGCACTTCTGGTCGCTTTCCGTCGAAGAGCACTTTTACTTGCTGTGGCCGCTGGTGATTTTTTTGTGTTCCAGGCGTCGAGCGATGTCCGTCGCGCTATGCGTCGTGGCCTTTTCGGTGGTTGGCCGAATCGTCTGGATACGGATGGGTGGCACGCCGGTCGCCGTCGAGACGTTCACCTTCTTTCGGATGGATGGACTGGGGATCGGAGCCTTCCTGGCGCTTTGGGCTCGTGGCGCCCGAGGAATCACGCCGCTGAAGTCGTGGGCGATCGTTGCACTGGGTTTATGCGGCGGAATTTTGCTGGCCGTCGCGTTCCTCGGCAACCGGCGATATCTCGGCATTCCGTGGGCAGTCACTGCCGGGTTCTTCGGCGCCCTGCTTGTGCTGGCCGTGGTCGCCGAGCCGGGAACCGTTTGGGGGCGCATCTGGCGGTCGCGGTTTCTGGGATTCTTCGGCAAGTACAGCTACGCGATGTACGTGTTTCAACTTCCGCTCATTGCCGTAATGGCCCCCATCGTTACCGCCGAAGGGCTCTGCTCTTGGTTTGGATCCAACTTCTTCGGTCGACTTGCTTATATCGCGATCATGACATTGTCGACGACGCTCGCCGCCGTGCTCAGTTGGCATTGCTATGAGAAACACTTCCTCCGGCTCAAAGCGTTCTTTCCGAATTCGCACAATGTAAAAGGGCACGTATCGGGAGCCTTGCGGAAAGGTCCGATTGCACAGTCGCAATAGTCGGAGTCAGCCCCCCCTTTTAACGGGGAAGTCTTCTCGCACCCCAAAAAGCCCCCATACTACTGGCTGTTTCCCAACCTATTCTAGCTATGGCGGTACGCGCGTCCGATCGGGCCCGGCGGCGAAATTGACCAGGGCGTTGTATTAGCAGCGAGAACTAGACGCATGCAATGCGAAGTAGGTCCCTGGTCGAAGTGCAGCGCCTCGCTTCGAGAAGCATGGAGCGCTATTGAACTGCTTGGCCCGACACCCGCCAGTCCCTTCCTTACCTGGGAATACTTCGAGAGCGTAGCCTCAGTGCGCGACGACGTGCTAGTTGCCGTCCTTCGCCGCGCTGGCGAAATCGTGGCCTGCCTTCCATTGCAGCGAGACCAGCGCCGCCGGGCAATTCCGGTCGGTGGACGGCTCAACGATCTGCACGGGCCTCTCGGCCTGGAATTGGGTGAAGACGATGTCTCCAAGATTCTCGGTTTGGCGGCGCTGAGTCGCTTTGACTTTCATGCGGCGCCAAGAATGGCGTGGAACTCTGGGGGCGCCATTTGGTGCGAGGTGCCCGGATACCGGGCTCAACTGGGAGAGAAGCCTGGAGAATATGTTGCGCACCTAACGGACACTCGATACTCGGTGCGGCAACAGAAGCGCAAGACCCGTGCAATGGAACTCAAGCTGGGGCCAATCCGAATGGAGTGGCGGACGCGAGACGATGCCGTTTTGGACACCCTTCTGTCCTGGAAGAGTCAACAATACCAACGAACGGGCAACGTCGACATCTTTTCGCTTGCCTGGACAAGAAACCTGGTACACCGGCTCCTACACTTGAACCCTGAAGGCATGCACGGCCAGATGAGCGCCCTCTACGCCGGCGACGAGCTCGTCGCCGCGCACCTGGCATTGCGATATCGGAACACGCTGCACTGTTGGTTTCCCGCATACTCGGTGCAACGTTCCCAAATGTCTCCGGGCACGGAGCTGTTTCTCCGCATGGCAGCCCAGGCGCCGGCGGAAGGAGTCACTGTACTGGACATGGCGAGTGGTACCGAGCCCTACAAAAAGAAGCTAACCAACGAGACCTATTCTGTCGTTCGCGGCTCGCTCGACCTAATTCCCTGGCGATGCAAGCTGCGATCGTTGAGCCTTGCCGCTCGCCAGCAGGCGAGTAGCATCCCCTGGATCAAAAACGTCCAGCGATTGGTCCGCCAGGCAATGTCCGGTCGGGACCCGATCCGGCACCAATAGGGGCGCCCCCGGCCGCCGGCCTTCAAAAGCGCTCCTGGCGGCGAACTGGATGCAGTCGGCAACGCGAACCGAAGCGATGCGCCAATTAAACGAGCGCCCCGTCGGCCACGACGGCGGGCCGTAGCTGTTGAGCCACGTGCTCGGCCAACCGCAGCGCCAGCGCCAGAACGGTCAGCGTCGGGTTGGCATGGCCCGAGGTCGGAAAGACCGAGCCACCGCTGACGTAGAGATTGCCCACCGAGTGGACACGACAGTCGCTATCGACCACGCCCAGCTCAGGGTTCGACGACATGCGGGTCGTGCCCAGGTGGTGTGCCATGCTATTGAAGTTCTTCGTGGACGCGATCATCGCATCGATCAGCTCCCTCTCGTCGTATTCGATGCAGCCTAACCGCTCGGCGCGCAGTGCCCGGTCGAGCTCTCTGTAGAACGTGGTCACGGTATCGTAGTCAACTTGCGAGAACCTGACTTGGGGGCGGATGCGCGGCATGCCGAACTCGTCCACTTCGTCGCTCAGCGTCAACCGGCTGGCCGGGTTCGGCGCCTGCTCAGCCTGAAAGAACAAGGCATCCTGGGCCCGCGCGTTATGCGGCAGGATGAACGGCAGCCTCGGACTACGAGCCCGTGCTCCGATCTGCCGGGCGACATTCAGCCAGGCGACCGGCGTGTTGAGCGCAACGTTCCCTAGATGGCGGCCGATCGCGCTCCACGAGATACGCTGGCCCGAGCCCTTGAGCAGTGCTTCTTGCAGCCACAAGGTCGAGAGCGCGGCATCGCCGTGGCTGGGATCTTCGATCGCCGGCCGATAGGGAAAGCCGATGACGTTCATCACGCGATTGCGGTGTTGAGCTTCGTCGCTGAGCCGGAAACGGCGGCGCGCGTAGGCTCCTTGTCGGTCTTTTTGGAATCGATAGAACGGCGGCTTGTCCGGGCGCTCAAGCGCGATCCGGCCGTGCGTTCCGGCCAGGTGGCTCATGTAACAGCGGCCGACCATGTCGCTGTGATTGCCCACGCCGCTGGCAATCTGGCTGCGCGATGCCAGCAGAATGCGCGGATTTTCCAACCCGCCGGCCGCCAGGATGAAAACCTTGGCCCGGACCCGCATCGCGCGGCCTCGCCGGCACACGAGCTTCACGCTCTCCACGCGGGCCCGATCGTCGTCAAGCCGCAGATCGACGGCGTGATAGTCGATCAACACGCGAACGCTATCCATCTCCTCCAAAGCACGCCGATAATGTTTTCCGAAATCGGTGGGCGTGCTCCAACGCTCGCAGGGCGTCGTCTCGATGGCGCCACCGCCCAGAGTATTGGGCAAATCGCTATCGCTCGGACGACTTGTCCGATGGAAGTCCTCGGCCACGACCTCACACCATTTCGCGGATTGCGTGAAACGGCTGGCGACGTCTTCGAAGGCGATCGGCCAGCCGCTCAGAGGCACGAAATCGCGCTGCTCGAAATCGATCGGTTCGTACGGAACTAGCCGGCCTCCCCAGCGCTTGGTGCTGCCGCCAAAGGCCCGGTGCCGGTTCTCTTCCAGGGGCTCGTGCGGATTGGCGGGATCGATCGACCCCTCGTAAAGCTTGCGGTCGCTGGCGCTCTGCTCGTGGCCGCCGCCGCTGACCAACACCACGTCCAATCGCTGCTTGCCTAATTCCAAGGCCAAGGCGATCCCAGCGGCGCCCGCGCCGATGATGCATACCTGACACGATAGCTCGTCGGCGTCGATTTGCGACGGCTCGATGATCATTGCGCATTCCTCGCTGCTGGTTCAAGCAAACGACGAATCGAACGTACATTCGCCAGCAAGTGATTGGCGCTCACGGTGCCGCAGAGCACCATCTGAACCGCGGGCTGGGCGAGCGCGAATTCGAAACATCGCTCGACGATTTGTTGTCGTTCGACGGCCGGTGTACTTGAGCCTGTTTGCGGCAGTCCGATCGCGAATACGCGGTGTGCGATCACGCCAACGCCGCGCTCGGCACAGCGCTCGAACAAGTCGCCGGCCGCGCGGACCCAGGCCTTGTCGACCGGCATCTGCAACAGGGCCAGGCTTTCGAACTGCAATCCCCGCCGGGCCGCGGCCGGGTCGCTCGTCGAGATGCCCCAATGTCCTATGAGGCCCTTGGCGGACAGCGAATCGAGCTGGGCGACGTTCTCCTCGTTGATCGAATCGACGGCCGGGTCGTGCAGCATCAGAATGTCGAGCCGCTGGCGGCCCAGGCGGCGCAGAGTACCTTCGAGGCTCGCGCGGATCGCCGCGGGCGTAATGTCCATCGTGATCGCGCCACGCTGGCGCACTGCTTCGCGCGATCGCTGCATGAACGATTTCAAGCTCGACATGCTCGCCGCGGCCGGCCGCAATATCGGCTTGAGCGCGTTGATGACGAGCGCCTTGCGTCCAAAGCTGTAGCCCACCTTGGAGCAAATGACCAGCTCGTCCTTCTGGCTGGCCGCCAACCGACCGATGGCGCTCTCGGCCTGTCCTTGACCGTAGCTGGGCGCGGTATCGACAAAGCGGATACCGGCGTCGAAGGCGGTCTCCAGCAGTCGCCGGGCCGCGCCGGCCGAAAGACCGCCGCTGACCGAGCGTAGCCGGGATGTGCCGAGGCCCAGTGGAAAGCAGGACTTCTCGAACAGCCGAATCATTCCTTTCTCCCCGCGACGCTCAGAGGGCCGAAGCGTGCCACACTGCAAAAATAGCACGGACATGCCACCCTGAAGCCGCCCGACGCGCGTGTATCAGTCGTCCGGCCGCGCCCGATGGGCGGCCACTCCAAGCAATACAGCCGGCAGAATCATGACCGCGGCGAGTCCGTACGTCCCTCGCCCATTTCCTCTGGTCTGTAAGCCTCTCGATTCGAGCGCTTGATCCGGTACATGTCCCGATCGGCTTCGTCCAGGATCTGGTCCGCGGAGCAGGAGGCATGGCCCACGGCGACCCCCACGCTAGCCGAGACAAGCAGAGCGCATCCGGCAACGTTGATGGGCAGCGCCATCTGGCATCGAATTCGTTCGGCAATCCCCTCAACTTCCGCCTCGCGACCGACGTTGTCGACCACGGCCACGAATTCGTCGCCCCCATAGCGGCCGACAAAGTCGCCGGGGCGCATGCAACCCAGCAGGCGCTGGGCAATCGCGCGCAGCACCAGGTCGCCCGTGCGATGGCCATGCTCGTCGTTGATATGCTTGAAATGATCGAGATCCACGAACAGCACCGCGAATCGTCCGCGATCCTTGCGGGCCTGCCGTTCGGCTCGTTGTAAGCGGGCCTCGATGGCCTCGCGCGAGGGCAAGCCCGTCAAAAAATCCCGACCGGACTCGCCGAAGATCCATTGCTCGAGCTCGCCCTGCCGTTCGACCACGGCCACGATCAGCGCCGCGCCGTCTTGCTCGACCAGGCGCAGCCGCACCTGAACCTTGAAGGCGTCGCGGTCCTTGCACAACTGCCGCGCCAAGTGCGCGGTCTCCGACACTTCGCGGCGCATCAACCGTGTTACGTTGCCGCGCAGTTGTCCTTCGCACTCGTCCGACAGCAACTCGCGCAAGTTCATCTCTTTGAGCCGCTGGGCCGAAAAGCCGGTGCTGCCGGTCGCAGCCGCATTGACCTCGACAATCTGCAAATCGGGCGTGGCGAAATAGACCGCGTCGGGAGTCATGTCGAGCGCGCCGGCAATGGCGGCCCGCGTGACACGGCCGCGCGAGCGACGGCGTCGACTCGCAGGCGCCAGCAGCCCAGCCTGATCGCGGCCCGCGGCAACGCGCTCGATGGCCAAAGCGCGACCTTCTCGCTCCGCAATCTCCATGCTCGTTGCGTGCTCGCTCATTTGTGATTCTCGCCCGCCGCCAGCGTTTCAGAGACGTCGGCCCGGCGCCGCTTCCACTCGTGCCAAATGAGACTTGGAAATCTCCTGGCATCGCGCAGGTAACGTCCCAGCAGACGGCGAGGCTCGGTGGCCACGCGATGCAGCCATTCCAGGCCATGGTTGCGCATCCAGACTGGGGCGCGCTGCTTGTGTCCTGCCAGAAAGTCGATCGTCGCGCCGACGCAAAGCGCCGTCTTGGCGCGGATCGCGTCGCGGTTGGCATGTACCCACAGCTCTTGCTTAGGCGCGCCCAGGCCCACGACCAGAACATCGGGGCGGCTGGCGGCGATCATCGCCAGAATGGCCGCGTTTTCCGCCGCATCCCTTTCGAAACCGAATGGCGGGCTGTAGGTGCCCGACACTTCAACCGCCGGCCAGCGGCGGGCGATGTTGGCGGCCGCCAACTCGGCAACGCCAGGACCGGCGCCGAGCAAAAACACACGCAGGCCGCCGCGCGCCGCGGCTTCGTCAAATATGGCCGGCACCAGGTCGGCCCCAGTCACTCGCTCTGGCAAGGGACTTCCCAGCAGCCGACTGGCCAGCACCACCGGCATGCCGTCGGCAAGCACCAGCCCAGCGTCGTCGTAGGCCCGCCGCAACCCCTGGTGATGCTCGAGCATGACCACGTGATCCACATTGGGCGTGACCACGTAATTGCACGCGTCTTCCCCGGCGGCGATCAGCTCATACACGCGAGCCGCGGCCTCGGGCATGCGCACGGCGTCGATCCGACAGCCGAACAGATCGACGCGATTGCGCGGTTGGGCCAGGGTTTCTCTTGCGGGTTCCGATGCGGCCTCAAATGTTTCGACAATTGCCATATTGAATCCTGATTGGGTTATCTCCAAAGATTGTCCGGTTTACCGCAGCGCTAAGGCTTCCTCGCGTGGTTGGGCGACTCGCGGACGAACCGCGCCGTCGACTTCCAAGAACAACTCGCGCATGCGGTCGGCATGTCGCTGCCAAATGTATTCGCGTTCGAATTTTTCGCGGCCGGCCAGGCCCATGCGTTCGCGCAGAGCGGGATCGTCCGCCAGAGTCGCCAGCCGATCGGCGATGGCGGCCGGGTTGCGGATCTCGACAACAAAGCCGGTCTCGCCCTCGTCGACAATCGAAGGCACGCCGCGCCAGCGAGTCGCCACGACCGGCAGACCATAGGCCATCGCCTCGACAAAGACGATCCCGAATGTCTCGCAATCGAAAAACGTGGGCATGCAGAACACTTCCGCACGGGCGTAGGCGGCGAACTTCTCTTGGCCGGTGAGCACGCCCAGGAAGCGGACCTTGTCTTTCAGGTTCAATTCGCCAATCCGCAGGTGCAATGCGGCGAGGAAGTCGGGCTCCTGGGACTGGCCCATCACCTCGAGACGAAAGGGCACGCCGGCAGCCGCCAGATTTCCGCAGGCCTCGACGAGCACACCCAGGCCCTTGGATTCGCGCAGGATGCCCACGAACAGGATTCGCAGCGGCCGGCTTTCGCTGGCGACTTCGCCCCGCGCGGGAGCCAGAAATTCCGGACAAGGATCGTCGATGCCGCAGGGAATCACGTATTCCCGCTTCGCTTCGAGCTTTTTGCCGTCTTCCGGATTCAGCTCCGAGATGCGAATCGCGGCATCCGCACGAAAATAGGCCAGGCGAAACAACCATCGTTCCCCAATCGACAGTCGATCGTACAGTTCTGATACGCCGCCGGCGTGAAAATGGAAAATAGTCTTGGAGAACATCCACCGCGTGGCCAGCAGAATCACGAAGTCGCGGTACATCGGCACGCGATACGGACCGGCTGGCGGATAGTAAAGGATCCGCACCCGGTGAACGATGCGGCAATAAACGATTTGCGCGATCAACGAGAACAAGTGGACGATCTTCGACCAGCGCACGTATCCCACTTCGTCCATGTGCGACGAGAAGCTCATGCGCACGTGAATCATCTCGACGTCGGCTAGCTCGCTTCTGACGAGCCGCTCGATCATGATCGCCTGTCCGCCGAATGGCGGCGGACTCTGGCCTACGACAAGCACTTTCGTCATACGATCTCCACAACGTTGCGTCACGATCACGCGGGCTTTCAATAGGTCCACTTACGACGACAACACGGTCTCGCGCCGCGGCGCGGGCGCCGGTTCGCTGGGCCGGCTGATGGCCGTGCGAACCATGTCGTTGCCCACCATCTTCCGTCGCTGCAAAATAACCGAGGGCAACACGCGCGAGCCGAGCAAGCTCAACAGCAGCAGGCCCTGGCCCGTGAGCGAAAACGGATATGCCAAAACTGAGCGGCCCAGATATTTTCGCGCAGTGCCCATCCGCCCCAGCACGGCATTCTTCGCGCCATGGTGGCGATAGGCTCGCGACTTCTGACGGCGGTCGAGCCGCTGAAACTCGGGCATCGCGAAAATTCGCTGCTGCACGATCAGCTCGCATTCCTGGATGCTCTTGGGCTGCATGACGATCTTGTTGGCATCGTGGATGCGGTAGTGCGCCACCGGCTCGTCGAGGTAGTGAAATTGACAATGCGCCGCCAGCTTCCGCCAAAAGTCATAGTCCGGGCAATGGTGCAGCGACTCATCGAAAGTCTGATCGCCCAGCACGCTGCGGCGGATCATTGCGGGAATCAGAATAAACGACCGCACCGCTAGTTCCGGCAGAATGTAGCCCGAGGGGCGGGCGCCGGGCATGAAGTCGCGATGCCGGCCCAGCGGTTCGCCCGCGGCGTTCATCACGTACATGTCGCCGTAGACAACGCCTACCTCGGGCGACGCCTGAAAAATCTCGACGCGGCGAGCGATGCTGTCCGGCGTGAACGTGTCGTCGCCGTCGAGAAAGGCAATCAGGTCGCCCACGGCGGCCCGCAGGCCCGTGTTGCGGGCTGCCGACTCGCCGGCGTTGACTTGGCGAATGACGCGCACGGGCGCCTCGTATCGAGCGAGCACCCGGTCGGTGCCGTCGGTCGAACCGTCGTCGACGACGATGATCTCGTCGGGCACGCGGCTCTGATTCAATGCGCTATCGACGGCGGCCTGAATATAGGCCGCGCAGTTGTACGCGGGAATGACGACGCTGACTGTCAGTTTTTTTGTATCGTGGTGACGCATGAGGGCCTTCATCAAATAGGTCTGACGCCGAGAACCGGCCGGGATGGGAATCGCGACGCTACTTCTGGCGTCGCATCGGGCACCGGGGCGTCTGGATCGACAAATGCCAGATAACAGACGCTGGAAAGGATAAAGATTTGAAAGAACCAGGACATTCCGAAGGTGGTTTCGAAGAAGCCGGCCGAAAGCCCGTACAAGATCGTGGCCGCGATGAATCCGTAGCCCATGCCCGGCATTTTCCGGCTCAGACGGATCGCCCGCAGGAAGCCCAGCGACAGCGTCGACAGGCACAAGAACGTGCCGATGATGCCGACGTTCAATAGCAAGTCGAGATAGCTCGAGTGGGCGGTCGAGATGGCCCAGGACTGCTCGTCGGAAACGTCACGAATATGATCCACGGTCCAAAACGAGTTGTAGCCGTGGCCGATGAAAGGCCGCTGACCGACGTAGCGCAGCAAGTCCTCCCAGAGCGGCAGGCGCCCGGTGAGCGAGGACGTCTCGTTTTCGACTCGACCGAGCGACACCGCATCGCCGGTCACGCTGACCTGCAGGATGGCCATCAAGAGCACCGTCAGAGCTACCAGCCAGACGCCGCCGAGCGCACCTACAAGCACCCGCCGGCGTGGAGCGGTCAGGGCCCACACAACCGCGGCGGCGAGAACCATAGCCCCCAGCGCGCTGCGAGAGGCGGCCAGCAGCACCATGACGAACGCCAAGCCCGCCACACCCAGCAGCCATCGTCGACGGTACTGGTCGGTGAAGTATAGATACATCGACGCGAGCACCAATACGGCGCAATTGACGCTCATGCGGTTCGGATGAAAGATGCCCGCGAAACGATAGCCCCAAGCCCAGGGCCGGAACGTTCCCAGCGACAGTTCGGCCACCAGGCCAAGGGTCATCCAGGTCAAGGTGCATGAAAGCACGACCCAGGCGAACTGGCGACTGGACGTGTGCTTAACCAGCGCTAGTGCCAGGGATGCTTCGCACAACAAGGCCGCGAAGCGCCGAAACGACATCATCGGCTGATCGGCCCAAAGTGAGCTCGTGCCGCACCAGACCACATAACCCACGGCCAACAGACCCATCGGGCCTGCGATCCGCAACCGACGGCCACCGGGCCAGAAAATGGCGGCCAGTCCAAACAGTCCGAGCGAACCAATGGCCAATTGCCGCATCAGCGTGCCTTCGGAGGCATAAGCTTCCAGCCGCTCGTCGAAGCCGTAGTGTTCGGTCAGCGATAACCTCCAACCTTCGGTCAGCGGCATGGTGTAGCCGAGAGTGACCAGCAGCACGACCGCGACGATGAAGCCTGGCTTGGCACTGATGCCCAGGCCGCTAGAAGCGGCGTGCAACGTCGGCAACTCGGCTGTCCGCATACTGATCGAGCTCATGATTGCCGTCCTTTAGAATCGTTCTGTTCCGAATGTGCCGGCAGTTCGATGGAACCGACAACGGGCACGAGGCGCGTCGAATCCAGCGCCCAAATCAGGGTTACGAAGCGCGTCGCGGTCGCCGTCGAAGTACCGGCCAGCGTGGCCAGCGCCGCACCCAGTGGTCCGAAGGGAACCACCAGACAGGCCAGGGTCCCAATCGTGACTGTCAGGCCCACCACGTCGGCGACAAAATTCGAGCGAGGTTGCTCGATCGCCCACAGACCGTTCCCGGCGACCATCCCCAGTCCGGTGATGAGTCCGCCCAAGGCCAACACTCCCAACAGCGGCCCGCTGTCTTGAAACTGATCGCCATAGACTAGCACCGGCAGCCACGATCCGGTGGCGAACGCGAACACGCAAAACGTACCCAGTGCGAGCGTCAAAATGGCCGCCGCCGCGAACAACACGCGTCCGAGCGCCTGGCGGCCGCCGGTCAAAAAAGCGAGAGCCGCGCGCGGTGTGAGAACCCGGTCCACTCCGCACAGGAGAATCGTCGTCAACCCGACCAACGTCACGCAGGCCCCCAGCACGCCGGCGGCGGCCGCGCCCACGGCCACGCTCACGACCCAAGGCATCAGATACGGAGCCGTGTTCCCCACGAGAAAGCCTTGCAGAGACCATTTTGCGAACGACCAATTGGCCCGCCAGTCTGGCAACAATCGACTGCGATCAAACTGAATGGGCGTGGCGTTGAGGAAATACCAGGCAATGCATGCCAGACCGCAGGCCACGGCCATGACTCCGTAAATCGAAAAGATGGAAAGCGCGCCGAGGTATCCGACCAGGATCAGCCCGCCGATTTGCACGGCCGCGACCAGGGTGTCGACCACCATCGCCGTGCCGATATTCAGGTCGGCGATAGCGAAGCGGCGTATCCCCTCACGCAGGAGTAAGAGCGGACTGGCCGCGAGCAAGGCCCACAAGCCGGGCACGAATTCGATCGCTCCGAACAGCGACAAGCCTACGATCGTCACGAGCAAGGCCAGCATGCACAGACCCGTCAACACAAAATGCTGCAACCACGAGCTGCCGGCGTACTCGGCCAACTCGCGTCCCTGCCGACGCTTGGAGTAGATCACGTAAGGCGTAACGATGACGTTTTCTTGAATCCCCAGGGCGATAATCACGATGCTCAGCGTGACGTAGTAGATGCCCACCTCGACCGCCGAGACCGTGCGATTGATGATCACGGCGGTTACAAAACTCGTCCCGCTGACGATCGCCTGATCGACAACCGACAACGCTCCGTTGGAGAGCGCGGGAAAACGCCGCGACAAGTCTGCCAGCCGCCAGCCGGGCGCGACCGTCGCATCGCGGGCCGGCAATGGACGCGCAGGAACCGGTGCGATCAATTCTCGATCGCGCGATCCAGCTTCGATGACGGGGGTAAGTTCGATCATGGGCTGGTCACCTCGCCATATACGGACACGCGACGAGAGCCCCGCGCTGTTCGAGCGACGGCCACCAGTGGGCGAGCCAGGGTCTTGCTGGCGTCGGCGGTGGTCGTGTACCAGCCCGACAGCTTCGCGGCCAGCACGGCGGCCGTGTCGTTGGCCTCGACGGTAAAGCGTCCCCAAGCGAACGGATCGTCGCCGCCCCGCACACGCCTTGCCCGAGTCGACAAGCAGCATGTGACGCCAGAGCCACGCACGATCTCAATCAATTCGTTGCTGCTGGCGCCAAACGGCAGAGCAAACTTGGGATTGCTGATGTCGAACCGCTCGCGGAGCACGGCCAGGCACTGTTCGAGATCGTCGCGAAACTCATGGCCGCGTCCGACAAAGTGCTCGTGACTGTGCGTATGCGCGCCCAGCGAGATTAGCCCGCCTGCGAGCAGCTCGCGGCACTGCGCCGTCGACATCGGACGCCACGAGCCGTTCGGCACATGAGCTGAACCGGTCGCCGACCAATCGTCGAAAGGAAACGGCTGATTGGTATCCAGATATTTCGTGGCCAGGAAGATCGTGGCCGGAATGCCGAGCTCCCGCAGGATCGGCCAGGCGTCGGTATAGTTGCTCGCGTGGCCATCGTCGAAAGTAACGGCGAACGCGCCCGCCGGAACGGGGGCGGAGTCTCGCTGGGCGGCAATCAGCCGGTCGAGCGGCCAGGCTTCAAAGCCGCGCGCGAGAAGCCCCGCGAGCTGGCTGCGCATCTGGTCGGGCGTCACGTTCCAGGTCGGCGGTTCGCCACCCGGCACCGGCGGCGTGGTGCGGTGATACATCAAGATGCCGAACGCATCGCTCTGGCGGTCGCCAAAAATGCGGTTCAAGCCCACGGCCATGCGGCCGGTTGTCCAGGTGGCCACGTCGAAAAACCGGCTTCGCGACGGCGTGGTCGCGCGACGTGTGCGCGTTCCCGTTCCGGGTGCCGCGATGCCGGACTCTGCCGGATTCGCAATATGGAACGGACGAGACGCCGTTTTTTGTTCGTCGATACCGAGCACCTGTCGATAGACGTCGGTCATCTGAGCGCCAAGCCGCGACCAGAGAAACTCGCGGGCCCGCTCGGGCGCCGCCTGGCTCATGGCAGCCAGCAAGCCGGGATCGCCTGCCAGGCGGACCAGGGCATCGCGAAGATCGTCGACCACTTGCCGCCGATTCTCGACCGGAACTTTCACGCCACAGCGCTCGGTCACGGTATCGTGAACGCCGTGATGATCCAGGCACACCACCGGCAAGCCATTGGCGAGCGCTTCGAGAACCACGTTGCCCATCGCGTCGCGGAGGCTCGTGAAGGCGAAGACGTCGGCCCAGGCGTACTGCTCGAGAGCGTCCTGATAGGGAAGCCATCCTAGCCACTC
This sequence comes from Planctomycetia bacterium, assembly GCA_031400775.1. Taxonomy (GTDB): domain Bacteria; phylum Planctomycetota; class Planctomycetia; order Pirellulales; family PALSA-1355; genus PALSA-1355. The sequence continues at coordinate 19,073 of JANNQN010000020.1, forward strand.
GATTCGATCGTCCAGTCCCAGCTTGCCCGCCAGGCGTTTCCAGCGCTGTTCCATCCGCCCACGGCCCAGCACTCGCAGTTGAACGGGAACTTCCGGCGGCAGCTCGGCCATGGCCTTGAGCAGTAGCGACAGCGCCTTGCGGGCCACGAACTGCCCGGACCACAGGATCCGCAGGGGCGCGTCGACGGAGCGGCGCTGGCGCACGACATCGGCCACCGCCGAAATGCCGGCGTCCGACATTAACAAGGGCGAGACCCCATGAAAGCGATTCAATTGTTCGCGGCCGCACGAATTGGAGGCCAATAGCACGCTAGCGCGCCGGGCCGCCTGCCGCACGCGGCGGCCGAATCGTAATTGAAAGCCGTTGGTGACGGTGCGAATGAACTCGCAGGCGGCGTTGGTGAAACCCGCCTCGGGCAAAAATCTCCAGGGATAGTTTTCCGTGCCCGCGATAGGTCCCCACACGAACGGAGCGTCGAGCTTCCACGAGTAGCCCGGCTCTCGGAAGGCAATGCAAGTGACCTGGTGAACGAGGTCGAAGCCGAAACGCTCGTGCAGCCGCCGCGCCAGGGGCAGCGCCCGCCGCTGCCAAAGGTTGTACATGATCCACTCGAGGCCACGGGCGCGCGACAGGGGCTCTTCCCAGGACCCAAACGGCAGAAACACGAAGTTCAAGCCCTGCACGGGGCCGTGGGTCCGCAGGTACCCTGTAATTTGCTCCTCGGTCTTCCCGCCCTGGCAGATCACCCAGGTGTCGAAGTGCCTGGCGCATTGCAGGGCGCGATTCCAACCTTCGGTATATTCCGAACCGCGATCGGGGCTGCAATAGTACGCCAGCAGGAGAACTCGCGGGCGCGATGTCTCGAGGGTGTTAATCATGATTGGTTCGGACGGGCAGCGTCGGAGGAACGCTCAACGCGCGCCGCGGCTAAAGGCGACGGCCGGAATGGTTTGCAGGATCAGCTTTACGTCAGTGGCCAGCGATCGGGACTGGATGTACTCGTAGTCCATGCGGATCCATTCCGAGAATGAAACGGCCGAACGCCCCCGCACCTGCCAGATGCACGTCAGCCCGGGCGTCACGTCCAGTCGGCGCCGCTGCCAGGGTTCGCAGCGGCTCGACTCGTCGCAAGGCAGGGGCCGAGGCCCGACCAACGACATGTCTCCCTTCAGCACGTTGAAAAGTTGGGGCAGCTCGTCGATGCTGGTCTTGCGCAAGAAGCGGCCAAGCCGCGTGATGCGCGGATCGTTGACCATCTTGAACGCCGGACCATCCTGCTCGCTGAACGGCCGCAGGGCGCTTTTGCGCTGCTCGGCGTCGACCGACATGGTGCGGAACTTGTAAATGTCGAACTGCCGTCCGCCGATGGCGTCGCGGCGCTGGCTGAAAATAACCGGACCGGAAGAAGTGAGTTTGATGGCCGCGGCGACCAGCAGCATGATCGGGGCCGAAACGATGAGAATCGTCGTGGCGCCAAGCACGTCGAGCGCTCGCTTGCCCAGCGGCATCGGGCGAGTGAACAACACGCGCATCGGGCGAACGTCGCGGCGCTCGCCGGAAGGAACCTCGGCGGCATCCGCGTCCCGGCTCGATTGCTCGTCCTCCGACGGATAGACGTAGACTTCGCAGTGCGGGCGACGCATGGCCTCGGGCAGTAGATCGCGAATGTCCTCGGCCAGCTTCCAAGCGCCCTCGGCGGGAGTCTCGGGCAGCACGATGCCGACCGCGTTTACGCTCAACAACCCCGCGTCGTCGGTTGCCCGCAGCCGGTCGTGCAGGACACGGGCCAGCGTGGAGATGTCGGACTCGTCGCACCGCGGAGACAAAGTCAGGGTCAGGACGGCGAAGGTTGCGTTGCCGCGATCGCTGCGCATGCGCTCGCGGTCCAGAATCGCACGCATCCGGTCGACGGAGTGCAAGAGCCAGCCGGAGTTGTCGCGGCGGTTCGAGGGCATCAAGCGGTGGAAGATTCTGCTGAGGCGGATCATTTTCGATGCTCTCGGGTCGAGCGGTTAGGAGGGCTGTGTTGAAACGGGGTGGCGGGAAACCGCGTGCGGCAAGTCAGCTACCGAAGGCACGTCAAAAAATGGCGGGGCTTCGGTCCGGCGACGTTGCCGAACACTCTATACTCGTAGCATGGTCTCACTCGGGCATATGCTCGGGATACTTGTTCAGGATGATCCCCAGCACATTGGCGTGAGCATAATTCAGACGCCGCACGGCCCGCTCGGCGGACTGGCACGGCGTTTCCTCCGCCTCGATCACTAACAACACTCCGTCCGCCGAACCGGCCGCACCGAAGCAAAGGTTCGATTCGGCCGTCGGCAAGTCGACGATCAGCATTCCAAAGTCGTTCTGAAGCAATCGCAGAAAGTCTCCCACGTTGCCGTAATCCACGCTCAGCTCTTGCCCGCTAAGCGCGTCGCCCACTTTGAGCAACGACAAATTGGGTACAGTTGACGCGGTGACCCAGTCGCCCGGGTTTTTCACCGCCGCGGCCAACGCGGCAGGAGTCGCCTGCTCGCTGGCTTGGTCCTTTTCCAGCCCGCTAATATCCAACAAAAGCACCCTCTGGTCGCTGTTCTGCGCTGCGATCACCGCCAGGTTCCAGGCCACGGTGCTCGCGCCGGCGCCGGCGGCGCAGGTCGTCACGCCGATCGTCTTGAGCGGCAGTCCAGACAGATCGACGTTGGACCGCAACCAATTGAACAGCGCGAAATAATGGTCGGCCAGAAGGCCTTCGCAGCGCCCGGCCGAGACGCGCGCCGGGGACGGATCTTGAGTGAGCGTGCTCATGTTTTAAGTCCTTAGTTTTTGAGCAACTCGTGACGAATGCCGCGAGGCACGGCCAACAGCACGGGAATTCCCAACTCCTGCTCGATCTGTTCGGCGGTCTTCAGCGAACGATCGAAGTATTCCACGCCGAACGCCAGCAACACCGATCCGACCAAGGCCACGAACAATCCGGCCAGCAGCGAGATCGCCATCTTCGGGTTGGTCGCCTTGCCCACGAACGAGGCGGGCTGCACCACGTTGACGTTCGAAATGCGACCGGCTTCCAGGGCCGCGTCGATGCGCGCCTGTTCGCGGTTGGTCGCGTAGTTGCCATAGCTGGTTTCGAGCAGCGCGACCTGCCGGCTCAGGTGCGTAATGTGCGACTCGTTGTCGTTCAAGGTTCGCAGCTTCGACATCACCGACGCGTACTGCTCCTCGAGCGACTTGGCTTCGGCCTTCTGGGCGGCCGCCAGAGCCTGAGAGGTCATCAACTCGGTTTGCGCGGCCTGGTGGACGACGCTCAACTTTCGCGTGGTGTGATTGCGGTTCGGTTCCTGCTGGTCGAGAATGCGCTGGGTTTCGGCCACTTGCCGACGCAAGGCGATGACCCGCGGATGCTCGCTCGTGCTGCGGGAACTGGCTTCCTTCTCCAGGATCTGCAGCTTGTACAGCTCGTTACGCATGGTGTCGGCCCCCAAGTTCGGAACGACAGACTCCTCGGCGGTCAGGTTCGGGGGCAACTCGCCCAGGGCCTTGGTCAGTGCCGCGATCTTGGCCTCCGAGGCGGCCAGGCTGCGCTGGTTCTCCAGCATGGCCGATTCGATCGAGTCGACCTGGGCTTGCACGTTGGTGCGCTGCCCTTCGATCGACACGAATCGGGACGTATTCTTGACGTCGCGTAGCTCGTGGGTCGCGCCCTCCAACTGCTGGCGCAACAGCTCAGACTGCTCGACGAAGAACTCGTGCGAGCCGGACGTGCGGTTCGCCTTGCCGTGCCGAACCATGTACGAATCCAGGAAATCCTGCAGGATCACTTGCGCCTGCTTGGGATCGCGCGCGTTGCAAGTGAGAACGATCACGTTCGACTTGCGCGGCGAACCGACCACGATCGTCTTCTCGAGCTTCGTGATCGCCCGTTCGATATCGGTGACATTGCTCGACAACAGCGAACTGACCATCGACACGGGCGAGAAGAGCGTGCCGATCCAGCTCTTCTCCCCGCCGGTCGAGCCACCCAGAATCCCATCGGGACCAAGGTGCTCGACCACATCCTCCAACAGAACCCGGCTGCGCAGCATCTCAAGCTCTGAATTGATTTCGCTTTCGCGCGATTCGTTGACGGCCACGGTCTGGCCGAGCGTCGCCGTGGGATCCAGCGAAACGCTTTCTTTGCCAAGGCGGACAAACAGCCGCGCCTCGGATGAATAGGTGCGGGGGAAGACGATCAGCACGCCCACGACCGCGGCCAAGGTCGCACAGAAGAAGACGACCATCTTGCGTTTGTGGCGGGCGAGGATGCGAAAAACGTCGCGCGTGCTTGGGACCGGTGGACCGTTGGCGGAAGCTCGAGTGATCATCATAGGGCACCTCTTTGCATCTCAGGCCATTGGAAAGCACACACAGTTTCGGCTCCCGCCGGTTCGGCAGAAGCCTACTAAAGATCCTATTTTTGATTGCCCAGCACGGGCAATCTACGGACGGGATGGTGGTGGTGGTGGGGTGACGATTCGGGGTAGGCTAACCCGTCACCCCCCCCTTTGCGCCCGCTATAGTTCGGCCGAAGGCAGTTCAAATTCGCCCGATCGCAGCCAACGCGGGCTCAACAGCGTCCAGAAATCGCTGGCCATGCGCTCGCGGATGTAGGCGTACGGCAGCCAGCCGAAGCCCTGCTCTCCCCAGCAAGTGCCCCATGAGTTCCGCACCAACAGCGCCCCTTTGTCGGAGCGGATCCGCGCTTTGTCGTCGTAGCCGACGGCCGTCACGGCATGACCGCCCAGGATCGAATCGGCCGCGGTCGGAAATGGAATTTCCGCTGCATCCGTTACGGCCGTAGACACCGGAAAACCCAGCGCCACGAAAAATCCAGCGGCCAGAAACGATCGTACCACGTCGAGCGTGGGTCGCTCGTGCGCGGGCCGGCTGTCGAGTCGCAGGTAGCGAAGCGTGCGAAATTCTCGCCCAAAGCTATAGGTGAACGCGTCCGGCTCGCGATCGACGTGCGCCCCATCGTAGGGCCAGTGTACTTCCGGCGGAACGCCGCACCGCGCGACGGCCTTGAGTGCCATCCGCAGCGAAATTCCGCCGCCGCCGGAAATCCCTACCAGTCGCCGCGCAGTGTAGTCGATGAACAATCGCGAGGGCCGGATAAGCCGGCCGCTGGCACGACGCTCGAATTGCTGAATCATGGCCGCGCAGGCATGGGCCGAACTGGTCCCCAGGTCGCTTTGGTCTTCTACGGGGCCGCAATACTCGCGACAGTCAACCGCCTCGGGTAGCGCGCGGGCCTTCCGGGTCCGCAGCTTCAACTTGCGTAGAAGCGCCGCAACCGGCGCGTCGGACAGCGAAAAATCGCGCTGGTCCGCCAGGTCGGGCCGCCAACCGAGTTCGTGGGTTGGGACGCAAGGCATGCTCGGCACCAAGGATAGGCAAGCTTAAACGCCGCAGTTCCTCGAACGCCGTAGATCGTCGACGACTGCCGTGTGCCGATTTCGGAGGGAGCAACTCTTGCGCATTTGCGCATGGCGCTCGAGGACATGCCCAGTTTAGCAGCCCGGCAACGGGCAAAGGAGGGGAAGCCACCGGGTGACTGCGGGCGGAAACGCACGAATCGACGATGCTGTGTCCCTAGTATAAACACCCCCATTTGTCGCGCATTTTACAGGCAATCGCCGAACGGTCGAGTTGGCTCGCGCGCCAAAACCAAGGACATACCTCGAATGTTGATCGCACGTGGCAGATCGATTGCGATCCACGCACGCTGGGGGCAACGCGGGGGACGCGATCGGAAGTTTCGCTACCGGTTGCCGCGTCCGCCGCGCAATGTCGGCGATTAATGGCGGCGATTGTCGAATGGAAAAACTACGACGCTTCCGGCGGCGAATTCTTCTCGTTCGAGAACTCCCACAGCACGCCCTGGCCACTGCCGTCGCCCAGAAAGCGAATCATCGATTTCTTCTGGTTACGGTTCAACGACTTGATCGTTTCCTGCAAGCGTCGCTTGGGCGATTGTTCCCTGTGGGGCGGCAGAGGATCGTCGATGCGCGCGGGCCAATGCTCTTCTTCGAAGGCCGCGAGAATCGCCTCCTGGTTGGCTGCCGGAACGCGGAAACGCTTTACCACGGTATTGCCCACTTTAAGTTCCTGGCGATTGCGGTCCCAGGTCGGCGTGAGCGGATGCGGATGAGCAATCGTCAGCAGCGGCTGTTCGGCCGCCTCGTGAACTTCGGAGCGGCGCCGCGTATTTTCCCGCCCGGCAATTTCCCGCGCCAAGGCCACGCCCCCCGCGGTGAGGACAAAACAAGCGCGCTTTCGAAACATCAGGCGGGGCGGCTGGCGAAAACTGCGCTCGGCGTCCCCCGTCGTGGTGATCTCGATCGCGTGGTCGACCAGCTCGCGACCGACCAACCAGCGCAGATCACTATTCGACAATTTCATGCGGCGCAAACACGACAACTCGATGGCAAAGTCCCAGGCTGTGCGTTCCAGATCTTGGCCGTAGTCGATGGCCTCCAACAGCGCGGTAAGCGCCGTCTTGATGCGAGGCGCCAAGCGAATCCTTGGCTTTGGATATCCGTTGCCGTTCGCTTGGTCAGCTTCATGAGCGCGGTCTGGTCCTTTGACCGTCGCCACTTTCAGCGCTTCCATTGCCGTGCCCCCAAGTACATTAACAGAGCCATTGATGTCAACTCCCGTCGTAAAACACAAAAAGCTCGCGCACGCCGTCATGGCGCACCGAGCTTCGCTCCTTCAAGTTGGCTCTCACTCCGCTCCTGGGTTACGTACTAGCTTATCGGGCCTCGAACGATTGTCAACCTTTTCCTGTTAGGGGGAATTGAGAGTTTGGTGAATCTTTAGCGGGGCACTGCAGCGCGCTCTGAATACAGCGAACGCGTCAATTGAAAGAGGCGGCTGACGCCAGTATCAAATGGAACGATCATGACGCTTGGCACGAACATTCCCATGCCCAGAGGTAGAGATTCGACTGCGGTCCAATCGCTCGCCGCAATCGCAGGCTCTAAGCCGCACCCTGTTAAAGAGTTTGCATCCGCCGCAGGGGATCGATATCCCTGCGCCCGAGCGGCACGCCTGAGGCAGTCAGTACCTTGCCGTCTGCTGGGTACCGCTGCAGCATGACGCTCGCAAATACTGGCCAGTCAGATGGGTGCGGCGGGGGGGGCCGTACCAGGGCCAGACTCCGCCGAAATTCAATCTTCGACTGGCGACTACGGGATAATCGCTCCGGCACCACTGAAGGCCCCGTAGGTAAGGCTGCCGCTGACGGGCACGACCCCATAGATGCCCCGGGTGAACACCAGCTCGACAAAGTTAGTGGCTCGCAAGAGCCTGGACTTCGGCACGATGATCAAGTCCGCGTCGCTAACCCAAATCTCGCTCGCCGGGCAAGGCTTCTTGCCGAGCAATGCTGCGCGAAGGTCGAGCACCGTGGCGATCAACCGCCAATCGTCTGCCCGGCGGAACACGACTACGTGCGTGATGTGAGCTCCCACGGTCCAACTGCCGGCCAAGCTGAGGGCTTGCATGACCGTGGTGGGCGCTTCGAGCGTGTAGCGGCCGGGCGACTTGACTTCGCCCAGCACGTACACATAACGGGGCGCGCGGTCCTTGAGCACCGGCATGACTTCGATGCCCTCGATCTTTTCGGAAAAACGCTCGGCCAACTCGGCGCGGAATTCGTCCAGCGTTAAGCCCTGTGCCGGCACCGATCCGACCGCCGGCAACTGGATCGTTCCTTCGGGCGTGATGCGCCCCTGAAGCACCTGGCCGCCGAAACCGGATCGACCGCTAACGGTGTAGCGAAGGTCTTCCAACTGCGTATCGACCTTGACCGGCGTGATCGTGATCGCGGGCGTGTTGTAATATTTCTCGTAGCGCTTGTTGAGATCCTCGCGCAGCTCGTGAACGCTCATCTGGGCGGCGCGCACCGAACCCAGCAGCGGCAACGTGAGCGTGCCGTCCGGCAAGACCACGAGCGTGCGCCTGAGGTCCGCCTCGTTGGTCGACTCGATCATCACCTCGTCGCCGACGTTCAGCTTGTAGGGCCGCGCGATCTCGTTGCGAGTCACTCGGAACACGAATTCCATCTGATCGTCGACGCGCAGTCGGTACGTCGGCACGTGTGCAATTCGAGCCCGGCCGACGTACTCGCCCTGGGCCCATTCCTGGAAACCCCACACCGGTCCCACGGCCCGCCACGTCGCCTCGTAGCCCGGCGGGCAATGATTCACGCAGTCCACGGCCGGAATCGCGTTCGGGTCGGCGGGGCTAAGCATCGGTCCCCCAGGACCGCTCATCTCCCATTCCGGACGATAGCCCGGCAGGACGACTTCCATTTTTTGGGCGTCCAGATCGTGCGCCGCCGGCGTGGGTTCGCCGGCCTGCGCCAGCAGGCTGCCAAACAAGCAAGCAATCACAGCAATCGTCGCGGGCAAGCCGAGCGACGCGTAGGTTCGTTTGCAGTTCATAAGGTTCATGGATGAAAAGCCTTGTGGCCTAACGACGCAGGGATTGCGGAAGCCACTCGTTGATTCGTTGGGCGACGCTGGTCGGCGGTTTAGCCGGTTCGGTCGCTGGCTTCGCGGAGGGTGTTGTTCGGGTCGCGATGGCGCTGGCGGGTTGTTGCGCGGTGCCGTCAGTGGCGGGAGTGATACCGGCAAACGTCGCCGGATCGACCCATTGCACCGTGGGCACCGCGGGATTGTTGCCAGCCTGCTTCATTTGGCTGGCCTGGTGCTTCAATTGCTCGGCCGTTTTGTGGTCGCCCATCCGGTTGTGTACCACGGCCAGATTCTGCCAGGTGGTGGCATTGGGCGCGATCGAGACGCTGCGAGTCAACATGTCGCGGGCCTGCTTGAGCTGACCGTTGTTTGCCAACAGCACGCCCAACTCATTGGCCGCGCGAACATTTCGCGGCTCGACGGCCATGGCGGCCTGGTAGTAGGTCATGGCCTGGCCGGTGTACTCCATCTGATGCGCGTTGGCCCCGGCCGCGACGAGCGTGGCCCTTCCCAAACCGTACATCGCCATCGACCCGACCATCTCGCCGCTGATGGCGCTGGCCAGCTCATTCTGGGCAAATGCGTAGTAATACTGCGCGGCAACGGTGGGCGCCATTTCCGTTACATCGACGCCTTTGAGAACGGGCGTCTTGTGCGCCGAGACGATTCTTGCAAGATCGATATCGTCGATGCCGGCCATCTGTCGCACGAAGTCGCCCGACTCCTTGAGCGCCACCAGGCCCGCCGTCACGGCCTTGCCGTGCACTCGCGTGCCGTGCTCGATGTCGTTGGCCTGGGCAATCAACTTGAGCGCGGCCGTAAATTCGGACTTGGCCAGGTAAATGGCGCCGCGATGCGCAAGCTGAAAGCCATTGGCCACGCGGTGATCGGCGCGGCTGACGTCGGCGATCAAGCGGGCGGAGCGTTCGGCGGCCGACTCGCGACCCGCGAGGCTCTGGGGCGAAACGCTGTCCTCGAGCATTTCACGAGGCGACGCGAGCGGCGACGCGACCGGACGCTTCAGTGCGTCTTGATGCGCCACGTCCCCCTTGGGATTGCCGACCTTTGTCGACTCGGATCGCGACGATTCGACTCCCGCGACCGCCGGCTGCTGGACGACACGCGGCGCACTCTCCACCGGCGCGGCCTTCACCTTGGCGGGCCGAGACTCTTGCCGAGCAATCTGGGCGACCGTGGGAGCCGGGACCGCTGGTGCGGCCGGCTCGGGCTTAGCAAGCGTCGGCACAGCAACGACCGGTTCGGCGGCGACCGGCTCGGCAACTACCGGCGCAGCCACGACTTCCGCGGGCGACGGCTGCGGCGGATTGTGCTCGACGACTGCCGGGGTCGGCGTCGGTTCCGGTTCGGCGACGTGCGGCTCCTCGAGTGCGGGATTCGCGGGTGTGGGCTGGCCCTGCTTGGGTTGCGCCGCTGCGACCTCGGCGACAGGTACATGTTCAGCGACTGGCGATCTGGCAAGCGTCGGTTCGGATTTCACAGTCGTCGCCGGAGCCGCCTCGATCGGAGTCGTGTCGCGCTTGACGGGCGTGCGATGGACCAACTCACGCTTGGCGGCGGAATTGGCCGTCGCTTCGCTTGCGCGAGATTGCTGCCGGGCGACCTTAGGCCCGGATGCCTCGATCGGAGTTATCACGATCGGCGCGATCCTGCGCTTTTTCGCGGCGACGCGAACGGGCGCGGCCGGCTTTGCCGCCGGAGTGCTTTCCTCGGGCGCGGCGAACTTGAGCGTCACTTCATCCGGAGCTTGTTGCTCGGTGAGATTGATCCGCAACGGCGCCAGCTTCGGGACACCGCCGACACTCTGGTCTTCGCTGGCGATCTCCGCTCGCGCCGCCGCGTGGCTAACCACCTCGCCGCGGCCCGGTTCGCGAAGCGAGGGAGCGTGGACTTCGATCGCGGGCGCCGGGACAACGTTGGCCGGGGCGGCCTCGACTTCGACGCTTACGTTGGTCCGCGAATCGGACCGGCCACGCTCAACCTCGACGACTTCAGCGGCACTCTCGACGGCGGTACCCTCGACTTCTTCAGCAGCCGGCGCCGGTTCTGGATCGCTGCCCGAGACCGCGAACTTCAGCTCGCTGTCCATTCGGCCGACGGCGCCAAGAGTGACCTGAGGAGCCGACCGGCGCAACTCCTGGGCCGTGCTGTGCGGCACGGCCTCGTCGGCCGGAGCTTGCGGAGCCGCGACGGCCACCTGCGCTCGGGTTTCGACCTCGCCGGACGTCTCGGCAGCGCGAAGCGGCAAGCCGTCGTCGAGTGGAGCACTCTGGGGAACGAGGGCCTCGCAGACCGGAGCGATTACTTGCGGCGCGGGCTCGGGCCGATGGGCCGAGCGCGAGACTTCCAAACTCCCGACCGAGCGTGCTAGCGGTGCTGTCGGACCCTGACTTGTCGGCGCGGGTGCGCTCTGGCCGCCGCAACCACCGCTACATACGGCGGCGATCGAGGCGAAAAGGCCGGCGCAAACGGCAAGGTCTTTACGATCCATCGTTCTTCCGTCTCCCGTCCATTGGAGTCTCGGTACGCCCCGAGCGCTGCGTCGATTCACTCTAGCAATCGTCCGGGCGAATCAACCCCGCCAAGAAAATCCGCTACAATCCTGTCCCCCCTCTGAGCCTCCGCCGGATTAATCGTTAAGGAACGCACGGGTCGCCAGCAAGACCCTCAAAGGCGGAAGAATCGACCGAGTTTCCGCCGCACGCGAAAGCTCGCCCAGCAACGGAATCACACTCCCGCCGCAAAATTCCAACAGCTTGCCCAGGCGGCAAACTTCAAGCCGAAACCAAGGGGGCAAGCGGTTCGGTTACATCGGCCAGTCTACTTGCCGACGCGTTCGAGCAGGGCCGCTTGAATGCGGCGAAACACGCCCGGCCAGTCGCCGAGCGAAGATTGGCGGAACAGCCGCATCGTCGGATACCAGGGACAGTCTTCTCGCTCCAGCAGCCAGCGCCAATCCGGAGCCCACGGCATCGCGACCCACACAGGTACGCCAAGCGCGCCGGCCAGATGAACCGTGGCACAGTCTGAGCTGATTACCAGGTCCAGATTGCTGACGATTGCCGCCGTGTTGTAAAAGTCTCCCAGTCTGTCGGCCAGATCGATGATCGGCAACTCGCGCTCCGATTGCGTCAACTGCTCGCGGCCGGCGCCCATTTGCAGGCTATAAACCTGAACGCCAGACACTTGCGACAGCACGGCAAAATGAGCAAACGACACGGAACGCAAATTGTCTCGGCGATAGTCCGGGTTTCCCTGCCACGAGATCCCCAGCTTGAAGGTTCGTTCGCGGCTGAATTCTTCCTTCCATTGGGCGGCCGCGATCGGATCGGGCGCCAGGTACGGAATTCGAGCCGGGATGGTCGCCAGCGACGTGCCAAAAACGCCGGGCAGGCTCAACAATGGGAGATAGAAATCAAAATGCGGCCGCGGCTGTCCGACCACGATCACGCTGTCGACCCCGGCGCAACCAGCCACCAGCCGTGCCGTGGCGGCGGGGCACTCGGCGACGACGCTGCCGCCTTTCTGTTTGACCAACTCCGCGTAGCGGATGAATTGCAGCGTGTCGCCGTGCCCCTGCTCGCTGCACAAGAGCACGGTTCGGCCTTCCAGCGGCGAGCCGTCCCAGCGCGGTTGCGGCGGGGTCGCGTACTTGAAGTTGCTGGCCTTGAAGCGCCATTCATATTCGGGCCAGCCCTCGACGAGCTTTCCCTGCCCCAGCAGGATGAGCGACAACAGTCCGTGAGCGTCGGCGCTGTCCGGGTTCAACTCCAGGGCCCGCCGGCAAACCGCCTCGGCCTCGGCCAGCCTGGCCTGCCGCACCAGCGCGTCGGCGATGTTGTAGTAGCCAGCGTAGTAATCCCCCTTCAACTCGAGCGCACGGCGATAGCAGGCGATCGCTTCGTCGAACTTACCTTGCTCCGACAGCGCCGCGCCCAGGTTATTGTGCGAGTCGGCATAGTCAGGCTTGAGCGCCAAAGCCCGCCGGTAACACTCGATCGCCTCGTCGAACTGCTTGAGATCGGACAGGACGGTTCCCAGGCCGTTGAGCGCGTCGACGTGTTCCGGCTTCAGTTGCAAGGCCAGGCGGAATGAGCCAATGGCTTCCGTCAGCTTGCGCTGGTCTTTCAGCACCAGCGCCAACCGCGTATGGGCGTCGACATTGTCCGGTTCGATTGCCAGCGTTTGCCGAAAACATTCGGCGGCCTCGTCCAGGCTTTTCGACTGCGCCAGCGCCCGGCCCAGATTGAAATGGGCCGCAGCGAGACGGGGCTGAAACTGTATCGCGCGGCGAAAGCATTCGGCGGCTTCAACGAGCCGATTGCGCTTCAGCAACACGGCGCCCAGGTCGCTGTGCGCGTCGGCGAAGTCGGGCCGAAGCTCGAGCGCTCTGCGGCAACATGCCTCGGCCTCGTCCAATCGGCCCGCGAGCGATAGCGCCGTGCCCAGGTTGGTATGAGCCTCGGCAAAACGATTGTCGAGGTCCAAGGCTCGTCGATAGTGGTCGACCGCCTCGGCGATGCGATCTTGCGCCTGAGCGATCAGGCCCAGGTCGTTATGAGGCTGGGCGGCCTGGGGCGCTAGCGCGAGAATCTGCCGGTAACAGGCCGCCGCCTCGTCCAGCCGGCCGTGCATTTTCAAGGCGTTGCCCATGTTTCCGATCGCCGGCACGTAGTTGGGCGCCGCCGAGAGCGCCTCGCGGTAATGGGCCAAAGCGGTGTCGACCCGGCCTTGCTCGGCAGCGGACATGCCCGCGTTCGTGTGGCTGGCGGCCAACGCCATGCGCAAGCTATCCGCGACTTGTTGCGAGTCGGGTCGCATTCGCGCGGCCTCTTGCAGGTGCGGCACCGCCTGTTCCGGGCGGTCCTGCTGCGTCAGCACGATGCCCAAATGGTGGCGCGCGTCGACATGGGTAGGCTGGATTCGAACGGCCTGCTCTAGAAAGGCGGCCGCATCGTAGGGTTTGCCCTGCGCATGACACACCGCCCCCAACAGGTAAAGCACTTCGGGATTGGCCGCGTCCACGGCCAGGATCTGGCGATACAATTGCTCCGCGTCGAGCATCCGCCCGGCTCGGTGGCATGCCATGGCCTGGTCCAGCGCTGCCGCAACATCACTCACGAAGCTCTCCCAAACACGCAGTTTTATCACACGCCATGGCTTGAGTCACCGGCGAGGGAATGGACAGAAGTGTCAACGGTCGCGGCCAGCGGCGAAATCAACGAGCGCTCCCTCGATCTCTTGGAAGATGGCGCTCCATTGCCCCGGCACGGCTTGCCGGAACAGCCGCATCGTCGGATACCAGGGACTGTCGGAGCGATCCAACAGCCAGCGCCAATCCCGCGCCAGCGGCAACGCCACCCAGACCGGCAGGCCCAAAGCACCAGCCAGGTGCGCCGGCGCCGAATCGCAAGTAATGATCAAGTCGAGATTGTGCATGATGGCGGCCGTGTTGTTGAAATCGCCCAGTCGATCCCCCAGGTCGACGATCGGCCGCGGGGTATCCAACGCCTTCAATTGCTCGCATCCCAAGCCCATTTGCAAGCTAAACAGTTGCACGCCATCGAGCGCCGCCAGGCCGGCGAACTGCGCCAGTGGAATCGATCGGGCGCGGTCGAAGAGCTGCGAGGGACTGCCCTGCCAGGCGATGCCGACTTTGAGCGCCTGCTTGTCGCCCAATTCGCCTTTCCATCGCGCGACCTCGGCCGCATCCGGCGATAAGTAAGGAACCTTGGCAGGAATTGTTTCCAGCGTCGTCCCAAATATCAGTGGCAAGCTCATCAAGGGAATGTGAACGTCGAAGTCCGGCAAAGGATCGCCGACGGCGACCACGCGGTCGACTCCGGGGCAACTGGCCAGCAGTCCGGTCAATTGCCGCTGGCATTGCACGATGACCTTGCCGCCGCGCTCGCTGACGCGTTCGGCGAAGCGCACGAATTGCATCGTGTCGCCCAGCCCCTGCTCTGCGCGCAGCAAGATCGTGCGTCCCTCGAGCGGCGAGCCATCCCAGCGCGGCTTCGCGAGCATCCCTTCTTCGCGGCCCTTGCGGCGAAAGCGCCATTCGTACTCCGGCCAGCCTTGGGCGAGGTGTCCATTCAATAGATGGAGATAGGCCTGCGAAAAATGCGCGTCGGCATGCTCCCGATCGATCGCCAGGGCTTGCGTGCAGAAAGCCTGCGCCTCGTCCAACTTATTTTGCCGCAATGACAGCGCGACCTGGCTGTTGTAGATCTGCGCGTTGGCCGGATCTAGCTCCAAAGCCCGCGCGTAGCAGGCGGCCGCCTCGTCGAACTTGTCCTGATCGGCAAACACGTCGCCCAGGTTGCCATGCGCCAGCGGCGATTTGGGCTGCAACTCCAGCAGCTTGCGGCCAACCGCGATCGCTTCGTCATCCCGCTTCTGCATCAACAACACAAGGCACAAGCTGCACGAAGCCGCCAGGTGATCGGGCTTCAGCCGCAGGACCTGGCGATAACAATCGGCAGCCTCGACCAGGCGGTTCTGGCTGGTGCGCGCCAGGCCTAGGTTGCAGCGGGGATCGAGATACGTGGGCTCGATGGCCAAGGCCTTGGCGTAACACTCGGCCGCCCCGTCGAATTGCCCGGCCTCGGCCAGGATCACACCCAGGTTGTTGTGCGCCTGCGCATAGTCGGGCTGCAGCTCGATCGCGCGGCGATAACTGGCCACCGCCTCGCTTGATTTTTTCTGCGCCCCCTGCACGATGCCGGCGTTGACGTGGACGACGGCCAGGTTTGGGTTCAGCTCCAACGCGCGGCTGCAACAGGCCAATGCTTCGTCATACTTCTTTTGCTTCGTCAACACGTTGGCCAGATCGGTGTGGGCTTCGACAAGTTCGGGGCGCAACTCGATGGCGCGTCGGCAACTGGCTTCGGCCTCGTCGTATTTTTCTTGGCTCGCCAGTGCCGTGCCCAGGTTGGTATGCGCTTCGGCCAGGGTGGCTTGCAACTCGACGGCGCGGCGAAAGTGCGTCACCGCGGCGTCGGTCGCTCCCCGCGCTTGATGGATCAGACCCAGGTCGTTGTAAGCCTGAGCCGACTCGGGTGTAACTTCCAGCAGGCGCCGATAACAGGCCTCGGCCTCGTCTAGATAGCCTTGATTCTTCAGGACATTTCCCAGGTTGCCCAGGGCGGCAATGCAGGCCGGCTCGATCGCCAGGGCTTCGCGAAAGAGGCCCGCAGCCTCGTCGAGACGTCCTTGTCGCACAAGCGCCATTCCAGCAGCGTCGTGGCTGGCGGCCAGCGCTTGCTTCAAATGTTGCAAGGTCTGTGGCGACTGCGGGCTGAGCCGCCAGGCCTCCTGAAGCTGCGCTACCGCGTCGTCCAGCCGTCCTTGCTGCATGTAGACCACACCGAGATGATGCCGCGCTTCGGCATGATTCGGATCGATCCGCACGGCCCGCTCCAGAAACAAGGCCGCCTCGGACGACTTACCCAACCCGTAGCAAGCGGCGCCCAAAAGGTATAGCACCTGCGGATTGACCGCGTCGGCTGCCAGCAACTCGCGATAGAGCTGTTCCGCCTCGTGCAATCGCCCGGAACGATGATACTCCTTGGCTTTCCCAAGCAGGGTCGCATTGTCGGCCACGAACGTCTCCTCGTATTTCCGGTTGGATGCTAACAGTTCTGCCTCTGCGATCGTCCGCACTTCAAGCCGATACTCGTTCGGCGAGCGCCTGTTCGATCTCGCGAAAGACGCCCTGCCAATCGCCTATGGACGACTGGCGGAACAGTCGCATTGTAGGATACCAGGGGCTATCGCTGCGCTCGACCAGCCACCGCCAGTCGGGCGCGGATGCCAGCGCCACCCAAACGGGGACGCCCAGCGCGCCGGCCAGGTGCGCCGGCGCCGAATCGCACGTGATCACCAGATCCAGGTTGCTCACGATCGCCGCCGTTTCGCAAAAATCGCCCAAGCGATCGCCCAAGTCGATGATCGCCGACGGATCCTCGAACAAGTCCAACTGCTCGCGGCCGGCACCCATTTGCAGGCTGTAGAGTTGAATCCCCGGCATGCGTGTAATTCCGGCAAACTGGGCGAGCGGAAAAGAACGGTATCGATCGCCGACATTCGAGATCGAGCCCTGCCAGGCAATGCCGATCTTGAACGCACGTGTGCCACTCAATTCGGCCCTCCACCGCTCGACCGCGTCGGCGTGGGGCGCGAGATACGGCACTCGATGGGGAATGTTTTCCAGCGACGTGTTGAAAATGCCGGGCAAGCTCAGCAGCGGAATTTGCACGTCGTATGACGGCCTGGGTTCGCCCTCGATAACAACCGCGTCGACTCCAGCGCAACTGGCCAACAGCCGCGCCAACGGTCGCGGACACTCCACCAAGACCGTGGCGCCCAGCTCTTTTACCAGTTCCGCATAGCGCACAAATTGCAACGAATCGCCCAGTCCTTGCTCGGGCCTGAGCAAGATTGTCCGCCCCGCGAGCGGCGAGCCATCCCAACGAGGCCGCGGCAGTTTTCCCTCTTCGTTGCCCTTTCGTCGGAAGCGCCATTCGTACTCGCGCCAGCCGGCCTCGAACTGCCCCAACTGAAGTAATCCCAAGGCATGCCCAAAATGCGCTTCGGAGTCGTTCGGATCGATCGCCAGTGCCTGCGCACGGTGATCGATCGCGGCTTCCAGCTTGTTCTGCCTGACGAGCAAGATGGCCATGTTGCGGTGCGTTTGCACGGAGCGAGGATCGATCGCCAGCGCTCGCCGATAACAAACTTCGGCCTGCTCAAAACGGTCCTGATCGGAAAACACGGCGGCGAGATTGCCGTGGGCAATGGCCGAGGCGGGCTCTAGCTCCACGAATCTCCGCGCGGCGATTTCGGCTTCTTGGGAGTTCTTCTGCTTGAGCAATGTTGCGCACAGCTCACAAAAAGCCTGTTCGCAATTGCACTTCAACTCGAGCGCTCGACGGTAACACGCTACCGCGTCGTCAAACTTGTCCTGCTGGGCCAGCGCCACTCCCAACAAGCACCGCGCATCGACATGGTTGGGCGCCAACTCGAGGGCCTGACGGTAACTGGCCTCGGCCTCGGCGTATTTCTTTCCAGCCGCGAATACCAACCCCAAGTTGACGTGCGCATCAACATACTCGCGCTTGAGCTCGAGGGCCCGGCGAAGGACCGCGGCCGCCTCGTCGAGCTGCTCAAGCTCCTTGAGCACAACGCCCAGATTGTTGTGCGCTTCGGCATGGTGTGGATTGAGCACGATGACCGTGCGAAAGCTGCGGGCCGCGTCGTCGAATTTCTTTTGTTGCGCCCAGATTCGTCCCAGGGCAAAATGCACCTCCGGGTTGTCCGCCCGCTGTTCCCGCGAGCGCAGCAAAGCAGCTTCAGCCTGGTCGAATTGCTCCTGTTCGAGCAATACCAGCCCCAGGCGATGCTGGGCTTCGGCATGATTTGGCGCGAGTGTCAACGCGCGCTGCACCCAGGTCGCGGCCTCGTCGAGTTTTTGCCGCCTGGCGAGCACGCCGGCCAGGTCCAAGTGCGCGTCGATAAAGTCGGGCCGCAGGGCGAGCGCTTGTCGGCAGCAGCTTTCGGCCTCGTCGAGCTCTCCGAGTGCCGCCAGCGCGGCGCCGAGATTCGTGTGCGCCTCGACAAAGCCGCCGTGCAACTGCAAGGCTCGCCGAAAATGCGACACCGCTTCGGCCAGGCGATCTTGCGCCTGGCAAATCAGTCCCAGATCGTTATGAGCCTGGGCCATTCCGGGAGCCAGTTCCAGGACGCGCCGGAAACATGCCGCCGCCTCGTCGAGCTGGCCGCGGCTCTTCAGTAGGTTGCCAAGGTTTCCATGGGCCGCCACATTCTCGGGCTGGGCGGCGATGGCCTCGCGATAGTGGGCCGCCGCTTCCTCCCCCCTGCCCTGCTCTTCCAGCCACTGCGCTTGCTGCAGGTGATGGGCCGCCAGCGCCGCACGCAGGCTCTGCACAAACTCCAGCGCGCCGGGCCGCAGTCGATTGGCCTCCTGTAACTGTGCGACCGCCTCGGCGAGCCGACCCTGCTGGCCAAGCGCGACGCCCAGATGATGACGGGCATCGGCATATCCCGGCTGGACACCGACGGCGCGCTCCAAGAAGGCGACCGCGTCGTTGATTTTGCCTTGCGCGTGGCAGGCGGCCCCCAGCAGGTACAGCGCTTCCGGATGGCGCGCATCGGCTGCCAGCGCTTGCCGATAGAATTGCTCGGCATCGTGCAGTTGGCCCGAGCGATGATAGCTCTTGGCCTGGGCAAGCACCTGCGCGATGTCGGCCAAAAGAGTCTCCTTGCTCGCTAATGCATGGGTGGGCTGGCCGCGCGCGGCGGCGACTCGGAAGCTCGCGCGGCAGAAACGCCCGCGAAATCTCGATTCTACCACGCGGCCGCGGCCTCGTCAGTAACTGCCCGCTGTGGGGTCGTGTCCTAACAGTGTGTTGCTGGGCTATTGCAGAACGTCTGGCATTGCCCCGCGATCGCCGAAGCACTGTTTGTAGAAGTCGGGCGAAATGAACAGGAGATCCCCAGCGGTCCGAAACCCGTGCGGCGGCAGTTCTGGGTCTTGTTGGAAGCCAGCGAACGAATGCGAATGCTCTTGCCGCCATTCGTCTAGGCGCTTTTTATCGTCCGGTCTAAGAAGGTTGCCGTGTATTTCCATGCCACCATTTTAACATGCCCGCAATCCAAACCGGAACCAGCGGCGCTTAGGCAGTGGCGGATTGGTAGTGGCCAATTAGTGTGTTGCTGGCGGCCACGCTATTCGGTTTTTTTGGATTCCTTAACAACTATCTTGTCGTCCAGGCTCCCTGGCAACGCGGTAGGCTTCTTGCCATCGATGAAGATTTGCCAGACATCGACATTTAGCTGAGATCGGCTAAGCTCCTTTCTCCAGCCAACGGCCAGCCCGTCATTGCGATAAACTAGTGGCGCCCACTGCTGGTCAGGGCCAGCGATCCATTTCATCGCCTCGTCCACCGTTTTGAAATGCTGCTGTCCCTCTTCAACGACTGCCCGTGAGATTCCTTTGTGCGGCATCCAGTGATTGCCAGGGCCAGGGAAGTACATCCCGAGACTGCCATACCAGCGTTCAGTACGTGGCCACATTTCGACAGAGCGAGTAGCGCCATCCCATGTGTATGACCGCTTTAGGCCCTTGCCTGCTTTAATGGAGATGGTGCCTGTATTGGTTGTCGCGACAATCGTTGAGTCAGGTGACATGACGACCTCATTCTTGGCGGGGATTGGTCCATCTCCGATTTCCGCGTCAGTCTTCGTTCGCTGGCAAGACGATAGCGCAGCGCAGATCAAAGCGAGACCTAATGCCTTATACCGGAACCAGCGGCGCTTAGGGGCAGTCATGGGGCTGCCTTCGGTCGGTCGTGCAATTACGATGTCCCCAGGATGTAGGCGATCAGTTCCCACAGATCGCAGAGCAGACGCCGGCTTCAACTTAGGCGAGGTGCGCGATGCGCCGGTTTTGAATCTTCTTCGCTCATTATTCTTGCTCGGGAGCAGGCGGTTGTTATTAGGGACTCAGCGCAGGCGTCCACGAACGAAAACGACCACAACCGCCGCCAGCCCGACAAGCGCCGCCCCAACGATTGCCGCGGTAATTGGGCCAATGCGGCCCGAGCCCATTCCGAATTTTAACATTTGAGCATCCTACCAGCGACGGTCATGGGCGGTCGGTTTGCTGTTCGGGTCACACGGTGGCGGGAGCTCATCAACCGGCACTGTGCCGAATCCAGGTACGAATGGACCAGGCCCTCCAAATAGCCACTTACAAAACATTATGCAAAGGAAGGCAAGGAGTATTACGAATTCAGTTGGTCCGATTCCGACCATGATCCACCTCCAGATTGCTTTCGCTCGTTCGCGTATTCTAGCACAGGGAAGGGAGTCATTTCACTAGACTGACCACCGTGGCGCGCTTGTCGCGCAGCCCTTATTAAGGCGACTTGCCCACGAGTCACCAGCCGCCAATAATGCCAGCCGCCGGACGAACTCCGTCCGCGACCTTGGCTATCGATGGCTCAACCTGCTGGAATTCCCGTGACACTGACCTCCCGTGGCGAAATCGTGCGGCTCGACGCGGCCGAGTATCAACGGGCCCGCACGGCTCTGGCGCGCGCCTTCTTCAATTACGAGCTGATGGTGTACGCCGCTCCCGATGCCCGGCGGCGCAAGTCCGGAGTGACCGGCCTCTACGGGGCAATCTTGAGCGATTGCTTTCGCTGGGGCGAGGTCTACGTCACGCGCGACGGCACGGGCGCGGCCTGCTGGCTGCCGCCGAGCGCGCCGCAAATGTCGCTCTTGCGTCAGATTCGCGCCGGTATGTTGCAGTTGCCGTTTCGCTTTGGACTGTCGGCATTTAATCGCTTGTTGGCATACGACGCGATGACCGAGAAGCTGCACCACGAGCATGCATCCATGCCGCACTGGTATCTGTCCGCCATCGGCGTGGAGCCCGAACGACAAGGACAGGGAGTCGGCGGCGCGCTGATGCAGCCGATCCTGGCTCGGGCGGACACCGAAAATATCGCCTGTTATCTGGAGACGCACCGCGAGCCCAACGTGCGATTGTACGAGCGGCACGGATTCGAGGTCGTCTGCCACGCGGACGTTCCGGGGCATCGGCTGCCGGTCATTGCCATGCTGCGCAAACCGCGATCGACCAGCGTCTGATACGCTTGTCGGCCAGCGGCGAGCCGGAGTAGAATCGGCGCGCCGGCTGCGCAACTGCTTGTCCGGCGAATGGAACGAGGCGATGCATGACGTATTTGGTTCCGCTGGCGGTTCTGATTGGATTGTCTCTGCTGCTATTGGGTTGGGGCACCGTTTTGTACAACGCGCTCGTGCGTTTGCAGAACGCCTGCGATGAATCTTGGTCGGAGATCGATACCGAATTGCGCCGCCGCTACGACCTGATTCCCAACCTGGTCGAGACCGTCAAGGGATACGCCCGGCACGAGCGCGACGTGTTGGAGCGCGTGACCCAGGCGCGCAATACGGCCGCCGCCAATCACGGCTCCCCCGCCTCGCAGGCCCAGGACGAGAACATCCTGGTGGGCGGCTTGCGGCAGCTCTTTGCCCTGGCCGAGGCTTATCCGGACTTGAAGGCAAACCGGAATTTCATCGACCTGCAGGAAGAACTATCCGGCACGGAAGACCGCCTCGGGCGTTCTCGCCGCCTTTACAATGCCAACGTGCGGGATCTGAACAACCGCGTTGACGCCTTTCCGGCGAACATCGTGGCCGGCATGTTGGCCTTCCAGCGGCGCGAATATTTCGAGATCGACGATCCGGCGGCCCTAAAATCGCCGGCGATCAACTTCTGAAACCGCCGACATAGTATTGAGCGGCCGCACGCCGCGGTTGCTCGGGTCGGTACAGGACCCAGGCACCCCCGTATTTGCCGCCTTTTGTGTCGTAGAATTCAAATGCCGCGATGTTTGGCGGCCGAATGAAAGACTCTCGGCGCGGAACCGAGCCGGGGGATTGAAACGGTTTTTCCGAATATACAGGAGGCGTGGAGATGGCACGCGGTTTGGCTACGCGAAGAGCCCTGGTTGGCGCGGCGCTAATGCTGGGGGTTTTGTCCATCGTTCGCTCGGACCGCGCCGCTGCCGGCGAACTGCCCAACGACTTCAGCCAGGCCTATGCGCCGGCGGTCGCCAGGCTGCGCGACTTCTATACGCACGTCACCGTGACCGGCAGGCTCAAGCGAGAGCTCCCGCAAACCAAGAAATCGGTGGAACAGACGTTCGTTTATCGAGCCGCCGGAGCGCAGGTCCGCTTGAATGTCACCACTCTGACGAGCAAAGGAATGAAGTCGAAAGCGGGCGCCTCGGACCTGTTCATGGCTACCCGCGACGGATCGCTCTCGACGGTTCGCAATCCCGGCTCCGAATTCTTCGACGACGCCATGCAACTAAACTATGGCTACACCAAGACCCGAATCGACAGCACGTGCCTGCTGACTTATCCCTACACGTTTGACAGCCACGCCACGATCTACGAGTACCTGCGGCAGCC
>JANNQN010000021.1:0-16096 GCA_031400775.1 Planctomycetia bacterium
GGTTTTCGAAAAGGGATGTACGTCTTCGACCGGCTCCTTCTCGGGCGCGGCTTCTTGATAGGCTGCGCGTTTGGCGGCGGGCTTGGCCTTGGCCGCCGCGGGCGTGCCACCGATGCCACCGGCCTTGGGCGCGGCTGGAGCCGGGCGGCTTGGCAGAAGCAGCAGCACGCCGCATGCTAGCAACACGAGGCCGCCCGCTCGGACTGGCCAAGAACTCACGTTCGAAAGCGACATCATGGGGGCTCCAAAATACCGCGGGAGAGGATCGGGGGGGCGGGCGTCTGGCAGCTAGAGATGTATCTTACCCTAATGCATCCCCCCAATGAAAGGATTCCGATCGTCGCTCGCGTATCGCGGCCACACGGCCAAGGCCCCCTACGGCCGTTGTCTGAGCCGGATTGCCGCCGGGCTGCCGGAGCATCGGATGGCTTGCCCCGCTTGCTTGGTCGTTGTCAAATTGACGTGCTGGCATGACTGCCGGCGGCGGTTCTAAAAATTGCTTGTGCCGCGCCGCGCGGCCGGTCGAAACAATCCTAATAACCGTTACATCCGTCATCGATCGAAGTTGACACTTGGTTGCGCCGGGCGGTAAAGTTGGCCGGAAATTGCCAGCTTCACGCCGCCCCCGCACAGCACCGCTCAGCGTTCGATCCCGGTGCTGTCAAGTCACGTAAGTAAGCAGAGCCGGCCGAATGGACGGCCTGTCGCCTCGGGAGAATAGCATCCGTGTTACGCAACGTTCTTGCCGTCTTGGTTTGGCTGCTGGCGGTTCAGCATGCCGGCGCCCAAGAATGGGCAGTCAAGATGTTCAACACCACCTCGCACGACTTTGGCACGGTCGCCAAGGGTTCAAAGGCGCAATTTCGCTTTCAAATCAAGAATATCTACGAAGAAGATGCGCATATCGTGCTGGTGCAGTCGAGTTGCGGCTGCACGAGCGTGCAGTTGACCAAGCCGAACTTCAAGACCTTTGAGACCAGCGAGATCGTCGCCGATTTCAACACTCGCGACTTCCAAGGCTTTCGCTCGGCCACGATCACGGTAAAGCTCGACAAGCCGTTTCACGCAGAAATCCAATTGCATGTCGCGGGCTTCATCCGTCGCGACGTCGTCTTGCAGCCCGGGGCCATCGACTGGGGCACCGTCGACGTCGGAAACCCCGCCGAAAAGACGCTGCAAGTCACTTACGCGGGCCGCGACGATTGGCGCATCGTGGACGTCAAGACGGCCGATCCGCACTTCGAAGTCGAGATTTCGCAACCCATGCGCGGTTCTGGCCGGGTCTCGTACGACCTGCTGGTGCGCATGACCAAGGACGCGCCGGTCGGGTATATCAAAGATCAGTTGATCCTGGTCACCAACGACGCGCAATCGCGCGAGCTGCCGGTCGACATGGAAGGTCGAGTGGTGACCGACATCACGATCAGCCCCACCAAGTGGTTCATCGGTGTGGTGCATCCGGGACAGAAGGTGACCAAGAACCTGTTTGTCCGTGGCAAAAAGCCGTTCAAGATCCTGGACGTGAAGTGCGCCGACAAATCCTTCACCATCGAGCCGTCGAAGGAATCGAAGGCCATCCACCTGATTCCGGTCGTCTTCACCGCCGGGCAAGACCCGGGACGCATCGCGGAAAAAATCAGCATTCGCACCGACCAGGGCGACAACGTCGTGCAAGCCTTTACCGCCTTCGCCGAGGTCATCAAGGCCGACCCGGCCAAGCCCAAGGCAACCGCGCCGGCGACCGACGAAAAGGCGTCTGAGAGCGACAAGCCAGAAGAGAAAGCCGCCGAGACGGACGCCAAGGAGCCTGCGGCGAACTGAACGCACGCTTTAGCCGTCGCGAGAAACCGTCTCCTGCGAGCGCTCCAGCGGGCCAATGCCCACGACTTGCGGACCGTTGTTCGTAGCGTCCTTGCTCGCGGACTCCGAGGGACAGTTCGAGCAGCCGCCGCAGGCGCTCGATTTGCGCCGAGCCATGCTTTGCCAGGCCATGCGGCATAAGTATCCGCCGGCCGCCAGGACGATCGCCAGCACGATCAGGTTTTGCCAGGCGGATTCCATCGGATCGACAAGCCTCTCAAAAATGGACCAGGCCAACTCGCTAGATCGGCGGCAGCCGCATGCCGATCTGGTACGTCGCCAAAGCGGCCAGGTATGCGAGCGTCGTCATGTACACGAACGTGAACGCCGGCCATCGCCAACTGCCGCTCTCGCGGCGAATGATGACCAGCGTCGAGGCGCACTGCGCGCACAGCGCGAAGAACACCATGATCGACATCGCCACGGGAATATTATAGACCGGCTCGCCCGTGTCGTCCCACCGCGCGGCCATCATGCGGGCCGATAGGCGGTCCTGATCGGATTGCTCGCCGACGTCCAGATCGGAGCCCAGGTTGTAAATCACGCCCAGCGCTCCCATGACCACTTCGCGGGCCGGAAATGAGGCGATCACCGCGCAGCCGATCCGCCAATCCCAACCCAAGGGACGCACGGCCGGCTCGATCGCGCGTCCCATCCGCCCCAGGTAGCTGTCGCGTTGATACGCGGCCGCAATGTCGTGCTCGGCGTCGATGATCTTCTCTTCCACCGCGACGCGATCGGGCGCATCGGCGGGCAGGGCGGCCAGTTGGATTTCGAGCGCATCACGCCGCGGCCCGAGCGTGTCGCGCACTTCCGCCGCATTGAGCGGATAGTACGAGGCGGCCCACACGATAATTGAAACAGCCAGAATCAGCGTGCCGGCCCGCCGCACGAACGACCAGCCTCGTTCCGCCATCCGGTATAACACTAGCGACGGAGAGGGCCACTTGTAGCTCGGCAGTTCCATCACGAATGGCGGCGTCGGACCGCGCAGCAGTGTCCGTTTCAGCACGAGCGCCACGAGGGCCGCTACGACGATGCCGATCAGGTACAGAGCAAACAGTGTCAAACCCTGCAACTGCACCAGTCCTCCGGCAAAGCTGTAGGCCGGAATGAACGCGCCGATCAGTATCGTATAAACCGGCAGCCGGGCGCTACAGCTCATCAGCGGGGCGACCAGCATCGTGGTCAGCCGATCGCGGCGATTCTCGATCACACGCGTGGCCATGACCCCGGGAATCGCGCAGGCGAACGACGATAACAGCGGGATGAACGATTTGCCGCTCAGGCCGACGCGGACCATCAGCTTGTCCATCAAGTACGCCGCACGGGCCATGTAGCCGCAATCCTCGAGCAGGGCCAGGAAAAAAAACAGCAGTAGAATTTGCGGCAAAAAGACCAGCACGCTCCCCACGCCGCCGATGATGCCGTCGACGATCAGCGAGCGAAGCGGACCTTCGGCCAGGTTCGCTCCCACGACTTCGCCGAAGCTGCCGATGACGGTATCGATGGCACCCATTATGGGATCGGCCGCCACGAACACCGACGAAAACACCAACAGCATGGCGGCGGCAAATACCAGGCTGCCCCACAGCTTGTGCGTCAGCAGCCGATCGATGCGGTCGCTCGCCGTGACGACGCGCTGCGTCGGACGCTTCACGACCCCCTCGAGCACACGCGCCACCCAGGCGTAGCGCGATTGGGCTTCGACCGCCGGCACCGGATACCCGGCGGCCTTCAAGCGTTCGCGCGATGCCCGCAACTGACCGGCCACGATTTCGGCCCGGCCGTTTCCAGCCAACGTGTTTTGCAGATATCCGCTGGCGTCCAACAGCAGTCGTTCGACCAGGTAGCGGGGCAATGCCGTCGAATCGCCTGGCTGGGCGGCCGAGAAAACGGCCTGCAATTCGGCGACCTCTAGTTGGAATTCGACAGGGAAGGGACTTTCGCGCGTGGCCTGCGGATCGCCTGCGACGGCCTGGACCAGGGCTTGCTTGAGCTGGTCGATGCCGATTCGCCGGTTGGCTTGCACTTCGACGACCGCGACGCCCAGTTGCCGCCCTAATCGCGCTACGTCGATCGCGATCCCCTTGGATCGAGCGACGTCGGTCATATTCAGCGCCACTACGGTCGGCAGACCCAGCTCGAGCACCTGGCTAACGAGATAGAGATTTCGCTCCAGGTTGCTGGCATCGACGATCGACAGCACGACGTCGATCCGCCCCAGGTCGCCTGCGCGCCCGAGCAGCACGTCGACCGCCACCATCTCGTCGGGCGAGTGCGGCGCCAGGCTGTAGGTGCCCGGCAAATCCACCAGTTGGCAGCGCTGCTGTCCGAGCGCGAGCGTGCCTAGCTTCTTCTCCACCGTGACGCCCGGATAGTTGCCGGTCTGCTGGCGGATTCCGGCCAGTGCCGTGAAGAGCGTGGACTTGCCCGTGTTTGGATTGCCAATCAGGGCAACGGTAAGCGTGGACCGTTCAGTCATTCGCGGCGTCGCATCCATCGAGACATCGTGGGCTCAGGGGCGCAGCGGGCGCCAATTCAGAGCGGGTCGATCTCGACGCGGGCTGCCTCGGTGCGGCGCACGCTGAGTCGATAGCCGCGCAATTCCAATTCCAGCGGATCGCCCAGCGGCGCGGCGCCCACCAGCGCAACCTCCACTCCCGGCGTGAGTCCCATTTCCAACAGCCGCACGCTCAGCTCGTCGCCGCCGAGAATCGCACGGACTCGGCCGCGCGCTCCGATCGGCAGATCGGACAACAAGCTCAACTCGCGACTCCCCGCACCATCACGTGCACCAATTCCTCGGCTCGAAAGCACAGCTTCTGCCCGGCCAGGCGGATGATGCAAGGACTTCCGTTTTGAACCATCTCGATGGTCGCGCCGCCGCGCAGTCCCAGCTCTTCCAGCCGATGAACCGTTTCGGGCGAGCCGACGACGTGCCCCACGTCGGCCAATTGACCGGGAGCCAGCAAATGCATCGGAAACAGATCGCGCACGGACGAATACTCAGTGGATGCGGTAATTGAGACTCAATCTCAGCAGCCCACATTGTATTCGGCAGAATTGGCCGTTGCAATCGCTGGCAAAACGAAATTTCCGCCGCTTAGTTCCCGGATGATACCGGCGGATTCTCAAGCGGATTCGGGCCGGAACTGTCCTTGCCCAGCCATTTTCGCACGGCTCGCCAGCCGCTGCCCAGCAGCTTGCCGGACAGAACGTCCTCGGTCAGCGTGGATCGGTTGGACTGGAAATTCTCCCACACGGCCTCGATGTAGGGTTGGCTCGTTTCGGCCAACGATTGGTACAGGCCGCGCTGGCGGATCTCGTGCAGGGCTTGTGAGTAGTGATCCAGGACATGACGGTCGAAGAGCGTGCCGGCGACCTTGATCGTCGACAGGGCGCCGCGCGAGACCGTGGCGAACTTGCCCAGTGAGTGCATCGTCGCCGCGCCCGATACGGCCAGCATGCTGACGCCCTCGCGCTGGGAGATCTCGCGCATTTCCTCCCACATTCGATCCACCTCGACTTGCGCCGGTACGCGGCTGGCGCCGGACCCGCGAATCGCGGCCCGCGTTTCGTCGATGGTCTCCTTGAGCGCGTCGGCCGACAGGGGCGGCGTGTTGAAAACTTTGCCGGTCGCGGCCGAAGCGTCGGACACGGCGGTCAACAGATCGTTGACGTGGTCGATCGTGGTATTCTCGTCGATGACTCCTTGCGCCTTGAGCTCGTCGGTCAATTCCTTAAGGTAAACCTGCGACCCGTAAGCCAGGTCGCTGACCGCGGCCAACAGCAATAGCGGCGAGACGTGCAGCGTGGCCAGCGAAGCCATGTCGACGAAGTTTCCTATGGCCTTGCGAGCCACGTAATTGTCGACTTCGGCGGTGGACGACGGGGTCCCTTCCTGTGTCACGCGGCCGATGTCGTGGACCACGAAGTCGAGCATTTGTCGCACCATCACCGTGTAGGTCCGGGAATTCTGGAACGACTGAGGTACCAGGAGCGAGGCGCTCTCGCGCAACACGCCGCCTAGCAAGCCCGTCCCGCTGCGTAGCGCCCGTTCCGGTAGCGAGAGAACGTACCCCAACTGCTCTTTGGCCGTGCGCGATTGCGCCGACGGCTCGTCGGGAACCGAGGATTCATCAACGGGCAGTTCGGACATACGGCTTGCCTCTCCATTGGCACGCCCGGCGCGGCACGATTGGGTTGGTCGTCGGATCACTGAGCGGGCAGCTTGAGCGTCATCCCGCTCCAGACCACCTGCGAATCGCTGCCCTCGTAGCCGTTGAGTTGCTCCAGCGGCCGCTTGACGATGCTGCCCAGGGAAACAACCTCATCACCGGCTTGCACCCGCGGATCGTTCTTGGTCACGAGGGTTTGCGGAGGGGCATCGGCCGCCAGCTCGATCTTGACGTGATAGAGCTTGCCGATCTGCTCGGCCGATTGCACGGTGCCGGCCAGCACCACGCCTTCAGTCGTCCGCTTGCCGAAGGCCAACCACTTGGCGCCGTACGATTTCAACTCCTTGAGCTGAGTAGGCTCGGCGGCCAATTCGAGCGCCAGCCGCTCGGCCGATTCTCGCGGAACGTCCAATTGCCCGCTGGCGGGATTATCCTTGGCCAGGGCAATCGCATCGGCCAGGCCATACAGGCTTAAGTAAAACCCTGAGCGGAGCTTCTTGATCTCGGCCTTGTCGTCGGCCGCCTGCGCCAGGGACATGCGTTCGTTGGCCTCGGTAAAGCTGTGCAGCGCCTTGTCGACTTCGGCTACTGTGACGGCCGGCGCATCGCGCAGGCCCGGCTCTTCGACTGGCGCGGCCACTTCTTCCGCCGATTCCGCGGGCAGCGGCGGCAATTCCTCCGGAGTCTTGGCGGTCGTCGCTGGTTCAGGGGCATCGGGCGCTGCGGCAGGCACTTTTTCTTCGGGCATCTCTTCCGGCTTTTTCGCGTCGTCGGCGAGCAGCGAATCCAGCGATGCATCGGCCGGCTCGGCCGGAGGCTCCGATGGCTTGCTCGATTCGACCGTGGCGCTCTCGGCCGGCAGCGGTGGCGGCTCGCTGGGAGCTTCCGCCTTGTCGGCAACCGGCGCAGGTGGCCCGGGCTCGTTGGCGGGCGATTCAGGCTTGGTTGGCGGCTCCGTTGCCGCTGGCTCCGCCGGCTTTTCTTCCGCGGACGGCTCGGGCAGAGCAGGGGCGGGCGTCGCTGGCTCGCCGCTGGGCGCATCGTTTGCCACGGGCGCTGCTGCTTCCGAAGGCGGCTTGGTCTCGGGTTCGGCAGCAGGGGACACTGCCACGGGCAATACCAGCGGCTTCGTTGCGTTTTGATTCTGAGCGATTGTCCGCTTGTTGAACGAGGACGGCGCGAGGCCGTATCCGGCTAACTTCGGGCCGACGCCGAAAAAATCGTAGTCCGGAGAAATCCATAGCGCCCCGACCAGCGCCAAGGGGACCGCCACAATGGCCGGCAGCACGACGTTGAGCAGCAGGCCCACGAGCGAGCGCTTCTTGGCCGGATCGGCCGCCGGCTTTTCGGCCTTGGGTTTCTTTCACTTTTTTTCTTTCTTGTCCTTCTTTTTCTTGCCGGTCGGCGGCTCGACGGACCTGGCTTCTTCGCTCGGCACAGCCGCGGCGATCGGCTCGCCAAATTCAAAGGCCAACTCTTCGCTGTCCGGCTCGGCGGCGACAGGTTGCCCAAAGTCGAGCTCGGCGTCGTCGTCCGAACTGGCCAATGGCGCGGGCTCGGAAAAATCGATCCCCAACTCATCCGCGACGGCGGCAGGGACTGGCGGCGAACCGAAATCGTCCGCGAAATCGCTCATCGCGACCGTCTCGTCCGTGTGTCCGCTTTCCGCGAAATCAATGTCCAGTTGGTCGTCGGCTGCCGGCTTCGGTTCCGCACTCGGTAACGGTTGGCCAAAGTCAAGAACGTCGGGATCCTCGGTCGGCGCGATATTCATTGGATCGAACGTTACGGCTTCGTCGTCGGCAACCGGTGCGAGTTCGAAACCAAGGTCTTCGACTTCGGTGTCCTGCTGCTGCATCGCGCTGTCGTCGTGCTCGATTTCGCCGGCCTCGAACACAAGATCGTCGTGCGACTGCTCGTCGGCAAACGACTCGCTCTCCTCGATCGATTCGCCGGCCAGGTGCAGCCCGGTCGGGCCGGCGGGCTCGGCGGCTTAGTCGATCGGCTCGCGGCGCGCTTCGGCGGGCTCCGAGGGCATGTCAAACCGGTCGGCCGAGGGTTCCTCGGAATGATCGCCGATGACTTCCAGAATGGGCGGCATATTCACCAGCGCGTCGGCCAGCGCATACTCGGCGCGACACAAGGGACAGCGCACCCGGGCGCTGGTGCTAATTCCCATCGGAAGCGTGACTTGCTGGGCACAACGGGGACACGAGGAAATCGACATAAGGCCTCCGGAATGTAGTGGTCCCGTCAAGTTTAGCACCCGAATCAGTGACGTGTCTATCATCCGCCCCATGTCGCGCGGGGTGTTTTCGGTGTCGAAAACCACCGGTTTTTCGCGTTGCCCACGCGGTATTCGGCCAGCCTCCTCGAAGAGCCATAGCGGTTCGCGGGCCGCGGCGAGGTTGTTCCTTCGGCGCCTCCGGCTTGACGCGGCGGATCGGTTGTGGTTCCTTCGAGTGCAAATCGCCGCCAACCAGGTCTCGAGGAGGTTCCTACCGATGGCTCAAACCGATGCGATCCGACTGTTCGAGCCCGGTAGCGTGCGCTATTCGGGGGGCGAATATCGCGACGAGGAATTTCGCTATCGCATGCTGCGTCCCGAAACCGTTCAACCAGGCGAGACGTATCCGTTGGTCCTGTTTCTGCACGGAGCCGGCGAACGGGGCGTCGACAACGGCGTGCAGATCAAGTACTTGCCGACTTGGCTGGCCGAGGCCGAAAGTCGGCGGCGGTATCCTTGTTTCCTGATCGCTCCTCAGTGCCGGACCGATCGGTTGTGGGTAGAAACGCCGCGGGCATTCGATCGCGCGTCGCCGCGGCAAGCTCCCGGGCCGCAAATGCAGGTGGTGATCGACATCCTCGATCATGCGCTGGCCACGGAGCCGATCGACCGGCAGCGGCTGTATTTGACCGGGCTGTCGATGGGCGGATTCGGAACTTGGGATTTGGGAACCCGGCTGGCCGAGCGCTGGGCCGCCGTGGCGCCCATCTGCGGCGGCGGAGACGAGCTGTATGCCGACCGCCTGGTCGACGTGCCGGTTTGGGCCTGGCACGGTGCGGCCGACGACGTGGTGCCGGTGGCCCGTTCACGCCGCATGATCGAAGCCATTCGCGCTGCTGGAGGGCAGCCGAAGTACACCGAGCTGGCCGAAGTTGGGCACGACAGTTGGACGCACGCCTATCGCGATCCGCACGGGGTCGTGGAATGGATGTTCGCCCAGCGGAAGGCGTCGCTAGCGCCTTGACCGCCGGCGCCGAGTCAGGCGGCGTTGACCTCGATTTCCGCGGAGCGATATAATTCGTCTTTCCTGCCGGGGCCAAAAGCGCCGCGCCGGTGCGCTTGCCAGTTCGGAGGCGCCATGCCGACTGCCCCCGCGAGATTCCAGCCGTACCATCACAAGAGGAACTGCAATGGCCACGACCGTTGAAAAAGGAATTCGAGACGACATCACGCGCTGCATCGGCAACACGCCCTTGGTGCGATTGCGTCGTATTACCCAGGGCTGCGGGGCGACGGTGGTGGCCAAGCTGGAAAACTTCAACCCGCTGTGGAGCGTCAAGGATCGCATCGGCCGGGCGATGATCGACGCCGCGGAGCGCGACGGCAAGATCAACAAAGACACCGTGATCATCGAGCCCACCAGCGGAAACACGGGCATCGCCCTGGCGTATGTGTGCGCGGCACGGGGTTACAAGCTCAAGGTCACGATGCCCGAGAGCATGAGCCTCGAGCGGCGGCGATTGCTCAAGGCCTTCGGCGCGGAAGTGATCCTCACTCCGGCGGCCGATGGCATGCCCGGCGCCATGCGCAAAGCCGACGAGTTGCTGGCTCAAAATAAAAACTGGTTCATGCCGCAACAATTCAAGAATCCGGCCAATCCCGAGATCCATCGCAAGACCACGGCCGAGGAAATCTGGCGCGACACCGACGGCAAGGTCGACGTGTTCGTGGCCGGCGTGGGCACCGGCGGCACGATCACCGGCGTGGGCGAGGTGCTCAAAGCGCGCAAGCCAGGCGTGAAAATCGTGGCCGTCGAACCGGCCAACAGTCCGGTCATTACGCAGAGGATGGCCGGACAGGAACTGAAGCCCGGGCGGCATACGATCCAGGGCATCGGAGCGGGCTTCATTCCCGACGTGCTCAATGTGGAGATCATCGACGACGTGGTTCGAGTGACCGACGACGACGCGATGGAAACCGCGCGGCAATTGGCCAATCTCGAGGGCTTCATGTGCGGCATCAGTTGCGGCGCCGCGGCCTGGGCCGCCGTGGACCTGGCCAAGCGTCCGGAAAATGCCGGCAAGCTGATCGTCGTCGTGCTGCCCGACCTGGGCGAGCGCTACTTGTCGACGAAGCTCTTTCCGGAATGAGGCAAAGTCGCGCGCCGCACTACTCCTCGTCGCTGCGGAGCTTTGCCAGCACGCTGTAATCTTCCAGGGTGGACGTGTCGCCGATCGTTTCCTTGCCGCTGGCGATGTCTTTCAGCAGCCGGCGCATGATCTTGCCGCTGCGCGTTTTGGGCAACGCGGCGGTGAAGTGAACATCGTCCGGCTGGGCTAGCGCGCCGATTTCCTTGCGGACGTGCGCTTTGAGCTCCTTGCGCAACGCCTCGTCGGGCTCGCCGTTCTTGAGCGTCACGAACACGGCTATGGCTTCGCCCTTGATCTCATCGGGACGGCCCACGGCCGCGGCTTCGGCCACGCACGGGTGGCTGACCAGAGCGCTTTCGATCTCGATCGTGCTGAGCCGGTGACCGGCCACGTTCAGCACGTCGTCGATGCGGCCCATGATCCAGTAGTAGCCGTCGGCGTCGCAGCGGGCGTTGTCGCCGGCCAGGTAGTTGTGCGGAACTTTCGACCAGTACTGCTCGCGATAGCGCTGGGGATCGCCCCAGATCCCGCGCAACATCGCCGGCCACGGCTTTGTGATGACCAGCCAGCCCCCCTGCCCCGGTGGCACAGGCTTGCCGCTCGAATCGACGATGGCCGGAACGATGCCGGGCATCGGCTTGGTGCAACTGCCAGGCTTCGTCGGAATCGCGCCCGGCAACGGGCTCATCATGATGCCGCCGGTTTCGGTCTGCCACCAGGTGTCGACGATCGGGCAGCGCTCGCGACCGATCTTGCGGTGGTACCACATCCAGGCCTCGGGATTGATTCCCTCGCCGACCGTGCCCAACAGACGCAGGCTGGACAGATCGTGCTTGTCGACCCAGGCGTCGCCCCACTTGATGAACGCGCGAATCGCCGTCGGCGCAGTATAAAAAATCGTCACGCGATGTTTTTCGATCAATTCCCAGAACCGGCCTTCATCTGGAAAGTTCGGCGCGCCCTCGTACATCATCACCGTCGCTCCGGCCGACAGCGGGCCGTAGACCACGTAGCTGTGCCCGGTCACCCAGCCGATGTCGGCCGTACACCAGAACACGTCATCGTCGCGATAGTCGAATACCCACTCGAACGTTTTCTTGACGAACAAATTGTAGCCGGCGGTGGTGTGCAGAATGCCCTTGGGCTTTCCGGTCGATCCGCTGGTGTACAGGATGAACAGCGGCGCTTCGCTATCGAGCGGTTCGGCGGGGCAGTCGGCCGGCGCGTCGGACATTAGCTCGTGCCACCAGTGATCGCGCCCGGGCTCCATATGCACCGGCGTGCCGGTCCGCTTGAGCACGATGCAATGCTTCACCGTGGGTGACTTCTTGAGCGCGTCGTCGACGTTCTGCTTCAGCGGCAGCTCCTGACCGCGCCGCCAACCGAAATCGGAGGTTAATTGCACCGTGGCCTTGGCGTCGTTGTTGCGATCGGCGATGGCCTCGGCCGAGAAACCAGCGAAGATCACCGAGTGGATCGCGCCCAGCCGGGCGCAGGCCAGCATGGCGATCGCCAGCTCGGGCACCATGGGCATGTAGATCGAGACCACGTCCCCCTGCCGCACTCCCAGCCGCTTGAGCACGCCGGCAAATTTCTCGACCTCGTGGTGCAATTGCGCGTAGGTGAGCGTACGCGTGTCGCCCGGCTCGCCCTCCCAGATGAGCGCGGCCTTGTCCTTTTGAGAGGTCGTCAGGTGAACGTCCAGGCAGTTGTACGAGACGTTGGTCTTGCCGCCCACAAACCAGCGTGCGTCGGGCTCGTTCCACTCCAATACTTTGTCGGGCGCTCGAAACCAATGTAGCTCGCCGGCCAGGGCGCCCCAGAACTTCTCGACGTCGTCGGCCGCCTCGCGCCATAGCTGCTCATAAGCGGCAAGAGAATTGATTTTCGCCCGCTCGACAAATACTTTCGGCGGCGGGAAGACCCGCGTCTCTTGCATGACCGAATTGAGTTGCCCGCCGGGGGCCGGTTTTCCGCCTGAAGCTTTTGCCATCGATCGATTCTGCAGCCTGGTTGATGGGAGGAGCGAAACGGTCACCGCGAGCTTGCGAGCCCGGATTCTAGCGGCCGATTTTGAGCGGTGTCAACGAACGGGGCGGCCTGGGGTTCACGGCGCGCCGCCGGCTCGGGTAGCCGTGGTGGTCGACTCGCCAACTTTAGCCGCTTCGGCCAGCCGCTTGAGATTGCGCATGAAGTATCGCGTTTGAAAGAAGCTGAAGATCCGCGCCAGCGGTATCGCCAACTTGAGCGGCCCTCGCAACATCGAGGTATCGATCTCGGCGTAATACTCCAACCGGCAATGAGTTTTCAAGTCGGCGACGCGGTAGTCAACCCGCATGACGGAGCCCTTGTGCAATACGCCCCCCCACAAGGAGACGCCCAGGTGCCGCGGCGGATCGTAGGCGTCGATGCGCCCCTCATAGTGCGAGATCCGCCGACCTTCGCGGACGCGAAACTCGAAGGTTGAACCGACGGCGCGCGGGACCAGGCTGGTCGGCGCAAGCTCGATGAGCGTCGTCAACCACAACTTTTGCTTTTCGCCATCGTCGAGATACGGCCAAAGTTGCCAGGCCGTGCAGCGAATTTCTTGCCGGTACTCAACGCGCATGACGCAATGCCCTGACCCTCGACCGGCTGAAACAATCGCGCACTCGAATGAACGATGCCGGCCGCGGCGCTACAATTCCTTCACGTAGACGTTCTTGAAATACAGCGTGTTGCCGTGATTTTGCAGCTCGATCTGGCCGGTCGCATAGATCGGCTGGCTGCGATCCCAGTAGTTTTCCAAGACCACGTTGTCGACCACGAGCTTGTCGTTGAGCCACACGCTGACCTTGTCGCCCAGCATGCGGATGCGAAACGTATTCCACTCGCCCACCGGCTTGTCGGCGGTAATTGTCGGTTTCGAGGGATTCTTCTGGTTGTTGAATAATCCGCCAGAACCCACGCCCATCGCCGACTTGACCGCGGGATCCCAGATTTGCACCTGCGGGCTGCCGCGCAAATAAACTCCGCTGTCACCGTCCTTGAGGATCTTCCAGTCGACCAGCAACTCGAAATCGCCGAAGTCTTTGGCCGTACACAGGCTATCTCCCTTGCCGTCGAACACCAGCGCGCCATCGGCGGCTTTCCAATGATCGCGCATCCGCTCGTCGGCTTTAGCCTGCGCCGCGGCCAGCTCGTCCTTCGACATCTTGGCCCGCTTGGGCGGATCGGCGACCAGGCCCTTCCAGCCGTCGAGATTCCGGCCGTTGAACACTGCCACAAAGCCCTCGGGCGGAGTATTGTCGGCCGCGACCGCAAGCCGCGCGGTAGCGCAAGGGACGATTACCAACGTCAGGCAGGCGAGGGACAAAAACCTGATCTTCGTCATTGG
This sequence comes from Planctomycetia bacterium, assembly GCA_031400775.1. Lineage (GTDB taxonomy): Bacteria > Planctomycetota > Planctomycetia > Pirellulales > PALSA-1355 > PALSA-1355. The sequence continues at coordinate 13,795 of JANNQN010000021.1, forward strand.
ATGCACCTTCAAAGGAGTGAGCGGTCTTCGAGGAGGATAGCTGGCCGGTTAGGGCACCCGAGAGCTCTCGGACGAGGCATTCAGGACGCCGCATTGGCCGCCGCGGCTTGTTCGTCTTCGTACTGGGCCAGGATTGCATAAAGTTGCGGAGTCGTGTTGCCGCGCGCCGAGGCCAGACAGGGCGTGCCAACGCCCAGGCCCTTGAGCGGGTTCTGCCACATCTCGCCGCCGCCGGTGACCGGATCGAGACAATACATGTACCCCTGCACCGACACGATCAGGCGATCGCCATCCAACAGAATCACTGGCAACCCGCTGCCCTTGGGGCTTTTCCATTTCCAAATCAGTTCACCCGTCTCGCGATCGAGCCCCACGACGCGCGAGTTAAAGCTCACAAAGACCAGGCTTCCCGCGTCTCGGGCGGGCGAGCCAGCAGAAGATTGCTCGTTCTTGGCCATGCTGTCTTGCTTTCGGGGGACGCCGCGGCGCGCAAGCGGCGCTGTCGCGATTGGACTAGCGAATTGTAATCCCGCTTCAAATCGCCTGCAAACGCTCGGGCGCGGGAGCAGGCGGGGAGAAGTGGCGGAATTCGCCAGCAGCGGCCTGGATTCAGTTCCGGACTGCGCGACGGCGCAGCCGGCGCACTCGGGCCGCATAGCCCACCAGTGCCAGCGCGGCCAGGCCGCCGAGGGTCAGCGAGCCCGGCTCGGGGACGACCAAAAGCGGCCACGCGGAAGGTTCCATCAGCGGCGACACTTGGGGCGCAGGCGCCTTTAACAGCGCGTTGATGACCTTGAGCGAGTCGGACAGGTTCACTCGGCCGTTGCCATCCACGTCGAGATACGACGTGCCGGAAAACGGCCCCGTCAAGTCGTGAAAGCCGTTTTTGAGCAGGTCGAGATTGACCGCCGCCACGTCGCTGGCCTTCAGCGAGCCGTCGTTATTGACGTCGGTGGCCAGAAAGGGGTTTTGAAACGAAGGATGCGTTTTCACGATCGTCACGCTGCTCAATACGACCACGTGCGGCAGCGGATCGACGCTGTTGTTGTAGTCGGCTAGAGTGAAGTTTTGCAGCGGCAATTGACCGAAGGGACTGCCGTAGACGAACGTCGGCAATGCCGCGATCGCGTCGACAACGCCCATGCCCGGGCCCACAATCCAGCCGAAGACCGCATATCCGCCACCGTTCGACTGCCCGAGAGAAGTTGTGTTGTCGTCGGTGTTGATGAACCACTGGCTCGTTGCGGAATTCAGAGCCGCCGTGCGCGCCATCGAGATGGTTCCACGAGTGTTCGCGCGCGAGTATTCCAGCGCGATCATGGGGTCCGCGGCGGTTGCGACCGCAGTGGCGTTTTTGGTGAACCCGCCTCCTTGTATCACTCCCAAGCCGCTGTCGACCCGGTGGATCATCGTGTCGGTGTAACGGCCGGTCGCCACGTATCGGGTGACAAAATTGTTGACGCTGATCGGTGAAAGATCGTCAAACAAGTCGATTTGCACGCTGCCGAAATTGGTATAGTTCATCTGCACCAGCGTGCCCGCCGGGGCCGACCGCGCGCTGAGCAGCAACACCAAGGCCAGCGCAGCGGCGCACCATCGACCGCGTGCGCGCCGTGCGTCGAAAGTGCGTCCCAGACGACCGAAGTCGCGAGAAATAGCTGCCATCGAGAATCTTGCCGTCGGAGATGTGAGCACGCGTCGGCCGATTTCCGACGAGTCAATGCGTGCGCGAGTGCCCTGTACCACCATTCAGACTATTTGCCCCAGCCCGTAAATGCAAGTTCTTCTCGCCCTGGCGATCCAAACTTGAGCCGTCGCGACCGGCCCAGGCGATTCAATCGGACACTCCCGCGAGACGAAATTCGTCAATCAGGGGGCAATCTATTCCCTCCGACCTACAGTGGTCTGGAGGAAATTCTGCCCATGGCAACGCTATTAACGCCCTACGATTGGCTGGTTTTTACGGGCCTGGCCGTCAACGGACTGGCTTTTTTGCTGATCTTCGCCCGCAAAGTGCGGGGCGAGCAGCCGTAGCCGGCCGGCCGTCGGCCACCCGCAATCTGGCTGTCCGCCGCTAGAAATCCGCGCTGCCCGGCACGCGCGGGAAGGGGATCACGTCGCGGATATTGGCCATGCCGGTGACGAACTGCACGGCGCGCTCCAGCCCCAGGCCAAAGCCCGAGTGCGGCACCGTGCCGTAACGCCGCAGGTCGAGATACCACCAATACCCTTCAGGATCGAGCTTTTGCTCGCGCATTCGCTCGGTCATGACGTCGAGCCGTTCCTCACGCTGGCTGCCGCC
>JANNQN010000022.1:0-1626 GCA_031400775.1 Planctomycetia bacterium
CCATCATGCTCTTGGTGCTGGAGACGGGGATCTTGTAGGCCTGCTCGCCAAAAGCCTTCTTGATCGCCAGCGTCTCCACCTTGTCGTTGACGCTGGTGCTGGTGCCGTGGGCGTTGATGTAATGAATGTCCGTGGCATTCAGGCCCGCGTCTTCCAACGCCAACTGAATGCAGCGCGTGGCGCCGCGACCCTCGGGATGCGTGTCGGTGATGCGATAGGCGTCGGCCGTCGAGCCATAGCCCGAGACTTCGCCGTAAATCTGCGCACCGCGGCGGCGGGCGTGCTCGAATTCTTCCAGCACGACCATGGCCGCCCCTTCGCCCAAGACAAAGCCATCGCGATCGCGATCGAACGGCCGCGAAGCTTGCTCGGGATGCTCGTTGTTGGTCGAGAGGGCCGTGAGCAAATTAAAACCGGTGACGCCAAACGGATGGATCATGCTGTGCGTGCCGCCGGAGAGCATGGCGTCGGCCTCGCCGCGGCGGATGATCTCGACCGCTTCGCCGATAGCCTGGCTGCTAGCGGCGCAGGCCGTCAGGCAGTTGGCATTCGGACCTTGCGCATCGAATAGCGCCGCCAGGTGCCCAGCCGGCATGTTGGGCTCTTGTTCCAGCTCGATCGTGGGATGCAGCCACTCCAGTCCGGCCTTGGTGAACAGCGCCAGATCGAACTCGCCGCCGGCCAGCGCCTGGGTCATCATCCGCGCGAAGCACTGAAAATCCTGCTGGCCTTCGCCGCTGCCCAGGTAAACTCCCAGGCGGGTCGGATCGAGGGGCGTATCCAAGATGCCCGAGTCGCGCATGGCTTTTGTGGCGGCGCCGGCGGCAAAGCGCGTGTGTCGCCCGCGCAGCTTCCAGACCTCGGGATCTTCGCCCACGTCGCTCACGTCCCAGCCGCGCACCTCGGCCGAGATCTTGGTGGGGAACCGGCTGGCGTCGAAGATCGTGGTCGGACCCACGCCCGAGTCCCCGCGCTTCAAACCTTCCCAGACGGTTTGGACTTCGGTTCCCATGGGCGTGATGCAGCCCACGCCGGTGATCACGACGCGACGACGCATGGGGGGAGTAGGGGTTGGGGTTTAGGGGTTGGGAACGAGGAGGGACGGTGGCACGGTCAGGGGCTGGCCGGTGGCGTCGCGGCCGACGGTGAACACACCCAACAGTTTGAGCATGGCCAGCAAGCTGGCCGGATCGAACAGCGACTTGCCGGCCGTGGCTTCGTCCAGGTGCGCGAAGAACACTTGCACCTCGGCTTGCAGCCGCTCGCCCACATGGCTGGTGGCGCTGACCACCGCGCCGTCCTTATGAATGTCTTCGATCGTGGCTCGATACACGAGCGTGTCGCCCGGCACGGCCGGAAAATGAAAACGCGCTTTGGCGATCTTCGCCAGCACGACCCGCTCGTTGAAGCCGCCGTGCTCGGCCACCAATAAGCCGCCGGTCTGCGCCAGACCCTCAATGATCAGCGAGTTGGGCATCAAGGGCGCGCCGGGAAAATGATCGTGCAGATGCTCTTCGGCCAGCGAGACGTTCTTCACCGCCACGGCATGCCGGCCGCTCTCGAATTCCTGGAAGCGATCGATCCAGAACCAACGCATGGAGGAACAAGGGGTTGGGGGCTGGAGGT
>JANNQN010000023.1:0-5343 GCA_031400775.1 Planctomycetia bacterium
ACAGCTCTGTCGGCAGGTACTGCAATCCGAGCCACGCCATCCGGGCGCCGCACACCTGCTGGGGCTGATTGCGTTGCAAGTCGGACAGCATCAGAAGGCCATCGAGTTCATCAGCACGGCGATTCGGCTCGATGGATCGCAGCCGCAGTACCATGCCCATCTGGGCGACGCGCACCGCCACGCCGGTCAGCTTGGCGAGTCGGCCAAGTGCTATCAGAGGGCGGTCGCACTGGCGCCGCACTTTGCCGAGGCCCACGACGCGCTGGGCACGGTGTTGCAAGCGCTAGGCAATGCCACGGACGCGGAGGCCGCTTATCGCAACGCGATCCGCATTCGCCCAGAATTTGCCGTGGCGCACCACAATCTTGGAGTCGCGCTGCGGGCTCAAGGCCGCGCGCGCGAGGCTCTGGACAGCTACCGAGCGGCCATCGAACTTCAGCCTACTCTGGCCGAATCGCACTCCGACCTGGGATGTCTATTGCACGAGCAGCGCGAGTTTTCCGCGGCCGCGGCGGCATATCAAGAGGCGCTGCGGCTCCGGCCCGACTATGTCGACGCCCTGACTAACTTCGGTTTTCTGGCACAAACCCAGATGCAATTGGATCAGGCCATCAGCCTGTTCGGCCGGGTTGTGCAGCTAACTCCCGATTCGGCCGTCGCGCATTTCAACCTGGCCAACGTTTACATGTTCAAGCGGATGCACCAGCAGGCCATCGCCGGATACCAACACACGCTGCGTTTACAGCCCACGCATCCTGGCGCGTACCACAACCTGGCGGTCTTGTTCAACGAATTGCGGCAGCCGGATCGGGCGCTGGACGCATGCGAAAAGGGGCTGGCTTTGGATCCTAAATCCGCCTCGCTTTGCGAAAATCTGGCCTTCGCGCTGCACACGCAGGGCCGCGGTGAAGAGGCCATCGGCTGGTACCGCAAGTCGATCGAGTTCGAGCCCGGCCGGTCGATCGGCTATGGAAATCTGTTGTATTCGCTGAATTTCGTTCCAGGCATCGCGCCGGCGGCTGCATTCGCCGAGCATTTGGCTTGGGCAAAACGTCACGCTGAGCCTCTCGCGGCGCTCGCGCTGCCGCATGTCAACGATCGCACGCCCGACCGGCGGCTGCGCGTCGGATATGTCTCGGCCCATTTTTGCCGCCACGCGGTGAATTACTTTACCGAACCCTTGATTTGCGCCCACGATCGCACGGCCCTTGAGGTGTTTTGTTATTCCGACGCGCTCGTGCCCGATGATGTCACCGCGCGGTTGAAGAACGCCGTCGATGTTTGGCGTGACACCGGCGCGGTTAGCGACGAGCGCCTGGCCCAGATGGTGCGCGAGGATCGGATCGATATCCTGTTGGACCTGGCCGGGCACATTGGCGGCAATCGATTGCTGGCCTTCGCACGCAAGCCCGCGCCGATCCAGGTGACATATGTCGGCTACCAAAACACCACCGGGATGAAGGCTATGGATTATCGGTTCACCGACGAGCGGGCCGATCCACCGGGTATGACCGATGAATTCTACACGGAGCAATTGGTTCGCTTGCCGAAGAGTTTTTTTTTGTTATCAACCGTCCGAGGAATCGCCGCCGGTCACGCCGTTGCCGGCGAGGGCTTCGGGCCGGGTCACGTTTGGCTACTTCAATAATTTCACCAAGGTGACGCCGCAGGTCATGGAGGCCTGGTTTGAGATCTTGAAGCAGGTGCAAAACTCGCAGTTGCTCGCGTTGGCAGCGAGCGGCGGATACGTCGAAGGGCGGTTGCACGAGCTCGCTCGGGAAAACAGCATCGACCCTCAGCGGATCACGCTGTGCGACCCGCAACCGCAGGCGGGCTACATGCGGCTAATCCAACGGGCCGACGTGGCGCTCGATCCGTTTCCGTTCAATGGCCACACGACGACCTGCGACTCGATTTGGATGGGCGTGCCTGTGGTGGTGCTCGAGGGAGACACCTATGCGTCCCGCTTCGGCGGCAGCGTGCTGGCGAACGTCGGACTCGAGGACCTGATCGCCCGTTCGGTCGACGAGTACGTGAGTATCGCCGTGGACTTGGCCGGGGACTTGGACCACTTGTCGCGGCTGCGCGAGGAACTTCGGCCGCGGATGGCGGCGTCGGCGCTACTCGACTTCGCAGGCTTCGCGCGCAATGTCGAGGCCGCATACCGAAAAATGTGGCAAACCTGGTGCGCTCGGAGCCGATCGTAGGGCGGTGGCATGAGCGCGTAAAAAAACCCCACCGACTCGGGTGAGGTTTCTTTGATTTGTTGGACCGCTTGAAGTCCTTACTTCGTTTCGGCGGGAGCGGCATCGGCGGGCGCGGCGGCATCGGCGGCCGGGGCAGCCGGCTTGACTTCGGCCTTCTTGTCGCAGCCGGCAAACGGAACGGCCAGACCGAAAACTACGCAGAGTGCAAAAAATCGCTTCATCGTAAAGTCTCCTTAGTGTAAGGCGGGCGGCGGGCGGCAGAGTGTCTGGCGCCTGCATTCCGCACCAACAAGCAAGATGCGCAGCCGGTTGCGTTTATTCCCGGGCTTTGGGAAAACAAATTGGGCGGGACCTGGAGTATTGCGGCGATTCGCCCGCTGATCCGCCGAGTGAAGGCTGCCAAGCGAGACGACCGCCATGCCCCTAAGCCACCAAATACCCCAAGTTCTCAATAGAGTCAGGTTTTTACCGGCCGCGACGCCTGGCGACCTAAGCGGCATCATTGTCTTGGAGTGGCCTGTGTACACGATCGATGAAGCGATTGCGTTGGCCCGGGCCCGTCACAGCGCCGGTCGGCCGCAGGATGCGGTTCAACTTTGCCGACAGGTCCTTCAAGCCGATCCGAACAACGCCGAGGCTTGTTACCTTCTTGGCCAGGCGCTTCTCAGTCTGGACGTGACGGATGAGGCGATCGAATATCTTAGCGATGCGGTGCGGCTAAAGCCAGATCACGTCGACGCGCATTACCTGTTGAGCGGCGTGCTGGCGCAATTGGGCCGACTCGACGAGGCTGTACACAGCTTGCGGCGCTGCCTGGAGATCGCCCCCGTCAGCGACCGCGTACACAACAACCTCGGCTGCGTCTTGGAGCGGCAAGGACGTCTCAAGGATGCCGAGATCAGCTTCCGGCGGGCGCTAGAGCTAAACGCGAACTATACGATGGCTCAGTGCAACCTCGGCGATGTCCTGCAAAAGCAGGGGCGCTTGGACGAAGCGGCTCGCTGCTACCGGCAAGTCCTTGAGTCGAATCCGGATTTTACCGATGCGCACTTCAGTCTTGCCCACACACTGCAAGTTCAAGGCAACTTTGACCAGGCAGTTATCTCGTATCGACGGGTGCTGGAGCTAGAGCCCAATCACGTGGGCGCGCTACTGAATATTGGCAACGTGCTGCGGGAGCTGCACAAGCCAGAGCAGGCGATCGAATACTGCCGAAGAATCCTGAAAGTGGTTCCCAGCCACGCCGAAGCGCTCAATAACCTTGCACTCGCACTGCAAGACTCGGGACGCTTTGACGAGGCGGTCGCCAGTTTTCGCGAGGCCTTGATGTTGAAACCAGATAACGCCGAGATGCACAGCAACCTTGGAAACCTATTGCAGATGCAAGGTAAGCTGGACGAAGCGGTCGCTTGCTGCCGGCGAGCGGTGGAGTTGAACCCCACCGTTGCCCCAGCGCAAGAAAGCCTGGGCGAAGCACTGCGAGGCCAGAAGTTGAATCCGGGCTATGCCGAAGCGCACAACAATCTTGCCTTGGCGCTTTTGGCGATGGGCCGCTTGCGGGAAGGGTGGCCGGAATACGAGTGGCGCGAGCCGAGCATGGAACTCGCGAAAACCCTGTCGCAACCGCGTTGGACCGGCTCGCCGCTCGAGGGCCGCACGATCTTGCTCTTGGGCGAGCAAGGACTCGGTGACACGCTGCAATTCATCCGCTATGCCAAGCTGGTAAAGCAACGAGGCGCCACGGTCGTGGTCGAGTGCCAACCCCAACTCGTGAGCCTTGTCGTGGGCTGCGCCGGCGTCGATCGAGCGATTGCCGCCGGGCACCCTCGGACCGACTTCGACGTTTATTGTCCCCTGCTGAGCCTTCCCGCCGCTTTTGGCACTTCGCTCGAAACCATTCCCAGCGAAGTTCCCTACCTGTTTGCTTCGGCCGAGGCGGTCGCTCGTTGGAAAGGCGAACTGGCCGGGGAAACGGGATTCAAAGTGGGCATCGCCTGGCAGGGGAGTCTCGCCCATAAGGATGATCGGTTCCGTTCGCTTCCGCTCGCGTGCTTCGCCGGACTGACTCGCATGCCGGGCGTGCGGCTTTATAGCCTGCAAATGGGCGCAGGCCGCGAGCAATTGAGCGAACGAGAGCGCTATGAGTCGATCATCGATCTCGGCGACCGCTTGGGCGACTTTTATGAAACGGCGGCGGCCGTGAGCAATCTCGACCTGGTCATTACCTGCGACTCGGCGCCCGCTCACCTGGCAGGCGCCCTGGGAATTCCGGTCTGGTTGGCGCTATCCACAGCCTCCGATTGGCGTTGGATGCTGGGGCGATCCGACAGCCCCTGGTATCCGACGATGCGCCTGTTTCGTCAAACGACGCTTGGCGACTGGGACGGTGTGTATCGCCGAATTCAGGATGAACTCGCCAAGCTGGTGTAGTTCAACGGCCGCGATCGGGTTCTAGCTCTGGTAGCCGATGCCGCTTGCGGCTTAGTGCGCCATGTTGTCGGTCAAGTACCGCAGGATGTCGCGCGCCGAGATGATGCCGACCAGGTCTCCCCGTTCGCCGACGACTGGCAGGTGGCGATATCCCCCCAGGTCCATCCGCTGCACCGCAAAGGCGATCTTCGCGTCGGCAACCAACGTTTGCGGGTGGGGGGTCATGAACTCGCTCACCGGACGCGCGGCAACGTCGGCCGCTTCGGGGTCGATCTTGCGCAAGGCGTCGCGCTCGCTGAAGATGCCGACAGGCTGATCGGTGTCGACCACCACCACGCAGCCGATCTTGCGTTCCACCATCAGCCGCATGACCTCGCCGACCGGCATGGACGCGGCGGCCGTCACGGGATGCTTGGGCCCCAGCGCGCTGATCCGGTCGCCGAGCAGACTGCGCTCCAAATCGCTGCGCGGCGGCGTCAGGTGCATGTCGTCGAGCGACTGGCCGCACTCCGCGCAATCGTCCACGCCTTCGATATTTTCACAACTGCAATACGGGCAAGAAATCATGATCTCTCTCGATTGCTAGGAGCCTTCGCGTCCTTCCTTCTTAGAGCCTATCCGAGAAGTGTCGGGGACTGTCCCAATTTTACGGTCGGGCACCGTCCGCAGGATGGTCGGGGAGTAAAATGGGACTGTCCCCTTCTCC
>JANNQN010000024.1:0-29324 GCA_031400775.1 Planctomycetia bacterium
GGGCAAGTCGGCGTTGAACGCTTGGATCACGTAGTCGCGATATTTGTGCGCGTTGGGCCGAAAGGCGTCTTCCTTGAAGCCGTCGGTTTCGGCGTAACGCACCACGTCGAGCCAATGCTGGGCCCAGCGCTCGCCATAATGGGGCGAATCGAGCAATCGATCGACCAGCCGCTCGTAGGCGTTGCAGCTATCGTCGACCAAAAACGCGCGCTGCTCGTCCGGCGTTGGCGCCAGGCCCGTCAGGTCGAGCGTCACGCGCCGTAGCAGGGTCAGCTTATCGGCCGGCGGATTGGGCCGAAGCCCCTGGTCGTTAAGCGACCGCAGAATGAACGTGTCAATCGGATTGACTATCCACTTCGCGTCGGTCGACTGCGCATCAGCGATCGCCGGGACGGCCGGTCGGCGGGGAGGGTGAAACGGCCATTTGCCCTCCTTGAATGCGGCCTCGCGATCGGCAGCCCATGCGACGGTGTTGAATAGGACGGCGCCGATCAACAGAACGCAAAGCCCGAGCTGCAATCTCGCATGTCGGCTGGCCAGGAAACCCATCGCGCTGGTAATCCTCATGCCGGGTGGCGGAAAGTGCGCGGTCGAAAATCGTTGTCGCGGCACGGGTTATCATAGTCGCCGGGCCGCGGGACAAGCAAGATGCGCGCGTCGAAGACAGTGGGCTCTGGCGCGCGGGAATGGGCGCCGATTATCCGGCTTCGGTGACAGCGTCGGAAACGCCGTCGGGCACGAGCGAGCCGTTGCCCAGGGTCTGAATCTCGACCATTTGCCGATACGGACCGCTCTTCGCAAGCAATTCTTCGTGCGTGCCGGTCTCGACGATGCGTCCGTCGGCCAGAACCACGATCCGGTCGGCATGGGTGATCGTGCTCAGGCGATGGGCGATCACAAACGACGTCCGCCCGCGCATCAGTGTGAGCAGGCTCTGCTGGATCAGTCGTTCGCTCTCGCTATCCAGGTTGCTCGTGGCCTCGTCCAGGATCAGGATGCGAGGATCGGCCAAAAGCGCACGGGCGATAGCGATTCGCTGCCGCTGCCCGCCGCTCAGTCGCACGCCGCGTTCTCCGATGATCGTTCCGTAGCCAAGGTCCAGCGCCATGATGAACTCGTGCGCGTTGGCAGCCCGCGCTGCCCGTTCGATCTGATCGGGCTTAGCCGTGCGCACGGCATATCCAATATTTGCGGCCACGGTGCCATCGAAGAGAAAAACGTCCTGCTCGACGATTCCCAGCAACCGCCGGTAGCTCTCGACGTCGATCCGTCGCAAGTCGATGCCGTCGAGCTCCACAGCGCCGCTGGTGGGGTCGTAGAACCGGGCCACGAGATTGGTGAGCGTGGTCTTGCCGGCCCCGCTGCGACCGACCAGAGCCACGGTCTCGCCGGCCTGCACGTCGAGATCGATATCGTGCAGCACCGGATCGCTCGATGCAGGGTAACGGAAACTGACCCCGCGTAGTGTCACCCGTCCCTCGACCTCGTCCTTGCGAACTGTAAACGCGTCGGCCTCGTCGGCCATTTCTAGCGGCTCGCCCAGCAGATCGAGCACGCGGTCCAATCCGGCCAGACTGCTCTGCAGCGCCGCGGCGCTATTGGCGAGCACGGCCAGGGGACTCAACAGCATGGCCAGGTAGACCAGGAACATCATCAACTCGCCCAAGGTGAGTCTTCCTTCGAGCACGCGCGATCCGCCGTACAGCAGCAGCGCCGCCGAGGCCAGCGGAATGATGATCTCCCACACGACTTCCACGATCCGCGCCCACCACCAGGCGTGCAATTGCTGCCGGGCCATGAAGTGGTTGCTACGCGTGAAGCGGCTTGCCTCGCTCCGCTGTCTTCCGAAGGCCCGCACGACGCGCATACCGGCAAAGGCCTCGGTGGCGCTGGAGTCGATGCTCTGCCGCTCCAGGCGAATGTCGCGGTGCAGCGGCCGAATCCGCGAAATCCAGGTGCGGTGCGTCAGAAACACAACCGGAAACAAGACCAGCGAGCCTAGCAGCAATCGCCAGTCGACCACGGCCAGCACGACCAGACTGCCGGCAAGCTGGATCATGGCCCGCCAGGGGTTGTAGAGCATGCTGAAGATCAGTTCGGGTATGCTTCCGGCGTCGTCGCGCAGAATGCTGGCCACGCCGCCGCTTTTGAGTTGGTGCACGCGGTGCAGGGGCAGCCGAACGGCGTGTTCGAAGGCGCGGCGCCGGGTGGCGACTTGCACGCGCGTCACGGTGCGCGTGGCATACCAGCGCCCCCACAACCGCACCCCGGTCTCGACCAGCGAGATTCCGGCCACGCCCACAGCCAGCCACCACAGCAATTGCAGCCGGCTATCTGGCTGGGGAATGAAAGTTGACCAGGGGGGCTCGAGCGGTTTGCCTTCGAGCACGTTGTCGATCATCAGCTTGGTGGCGGCCGGCGACACGAGCGACAAGAGCGTGGCGACGGTCAGCGTGCTAAGGGAAAACACAATCGCCAGGCGATGCCCTTTGAGCAGACGCCAGAATTCGGCCCACAGCCGCCAGAACGAGCGCGGATGCGCGCGTTCGGCGCGCACAGGTCCGCTCGGAGGTTTCTGGCCATTGTTGCGACTTTCGCGCAACTGGCGGCGGTATTCGGAAAATCGGAAGCGGCTGCGTTGCTCGGGCATGGAAACTCGAAGTGCGGGAATGGTCTCGCCGGCGGCCGGGCTCGTTCTATTCTAGGCGCGAAGTTGCCCGCCGCCCACGCGCCGCGGCCGAAAGCGCTCAACCAGAGCGATATGGCCGCCCTCGGCCACCAGTGGTATGTTGTTTGCCGGGCGGATTTCGCGGGCAATCGGGGGAGGTTCGAGACATGGCCGACAGCGGCGGCTGGTACTACGCCAAAGATGGACAGTCGTTCGGGCCGATGACGCTCGACGAGTTGCGGCGCAAGCTGCCCAGCGTGTCCGGCGACAAGACCATCGTCTACGGTCCCGGCGCGACCGACTGGATCGAAGCTCGCCACGTGCCCGAACTGTCGCCGACCCGCGTCTCGGCGCCCCCGGCTGTGCCGGTCGGTCGTCGCTCGGACGAAATCGACTACGAGATTTTCGGATCCGAGATGCAATACGTCGAAGTGACTCTCGACCCGGGCGAAATGGTTTTGGCCGAGGCCGGCGGCATGATGTATATGACCGCGGGCATTCAGATGGACACAGTCTTCGGCGATCCCTCGGCGCCACAAGGCGGCTTTTGGAGCAAGGTGGCCGCCGCCGGCAAACGAGTGATGACCGGCGAGTCGATGTTCATGAGCACCTTCACCAACGTGGCCGCGTCGGGCCGCTCGGTCGTGGCGTTTGCCTCGCCCTATCCGGGCAAGGTCGTGCCACTGCACTTGGACGAGTTGGGCGGCGAGCTGATCTGCCAGCGAGACTCGTTCATCTGCGCAGCTCGCGGCACGCAGATCGGCATCGCCTTTCGCAAGCGAATCCGCGTGGGACTGTTCGGCGGCGAAGGCTTTATCATGCAGCGGCTGACTGGCGACGGAGTGGCGCTCGTGCATGCCGGTGGAATGCTGATGCGACGCACGCTCGCAGCCGGCGAGAAGCTGCGGGTGGATACCGGTTGCCTGGTGGCGATGTTGCCTAGCGTCGACTACGACATCGAACTGGTGGGCGGAGTCAAGAACACGCTATTCGGCGGCGAGGGATTGTTCCTGGCCACGCTCACCGGCCCCGGCGAGGTGTGGTTGCAGTCACTGCCGTTCTCGCGACTGGCCGGGCGGATCGTGGCAGCCGCGCCGCAAACGGGCCGAGGCGGCAAGGAAGAGGGCTCGATCCTGGGAGGCCTCGGTCGACTGCTCGACGGCGATAATCAATAACCTGCGGCGCACCGACGGTGCCTTACAACGAGGTTTGCCGCGATATCTCGGCTGACCGCGATTCACGATTCGAAAGAAAGCAGCTTCCGGATGGCAAACTCCAAGTATATGACCGCGCCTCTCCCCTCGACCAAGATGCCTGCCGGCGTGCCCTATATCGTCGGCAACGAAATGGCGGAGCGCTTCAGCTATTACGGCATGCGCGCCATTCTCGTGGTGTTCATGACTCAGTACCTGCGCAACCCCGGTGGGTCGCTCGAGGTGATGTCCAAGCCCGACGCGATGGCGTGGTATCACCTGTTCGTGTCGGCGGTTTATTTTTTCCCAGTGATGGGGGCGCTGTTGTCGGACGGGCTATTGGGAAAGTATCGCACGATTTTCTGGCTGTCGATCGTGTACTGCCTGGGTCACGGCGTGCTGGCGATGGACGACACGCGGACGGGGCTGGCGGCGGGGTTGCTCCTGATCGCGCTGGGATCCGGAGGGATCAAGCCATGCGTGTCGGCGAACGTGGGCGATCAATTCGGCGCGCAGAACAAGCACATGCTCGAGAAGGTGTACGGCTGGTTCTACTTCTCGATCAATTTTGGATCGTTCTTCTCGACGATGCTGACACCGGTTTTGCTGGAGGATTACGGGCCGGGATGGGCCTTTGGCGTGCCGGGGATCTTCATGCTATTGGCCACGATCGTTTTCTGGATGGGGCGAAACAAATTCGTGCACATTCCACCGGGCGGTCTGGGATTTTTGCGAGATGCCTTCAGCCGCGAAGGATTGGCGGTGATGGGCCGGATTGCGCTGATTTATGTCTTCGTGGCCATGTTCTGGTCGTTGTACGAGCAGACCGGAAGTGCCTGGGTGTTGCAGGCGGCGAAGATGGATTTGAATGTTTTCGGTTGGGAGCTCAAGGCTTCGCAAACGCACAGCGCTAATCCGATTCTGATCCTGCTCTTCATCCCGCTTTTTTCGTATGGGATCTATCCGGCGATCAATCGGTTCTTTCCGCTGACGCCGCTGCGCAAGATCGGCATTGGGTTTCTTTTGACCAGCGCCGCCTTTTGCGTGACCGCGATTATCGAGACCTGGATCGTGGCTGGAGACAAGCCGCACATCGGCTGGCAGATGATTGCCTATATCATCATGACCGCCGGGGAAGTCATGGTCTCGATCACGGGGCTCGAGTTTTCCTACACGCAGGCCCCCAACAAAATGAAGTCCGTTGTAATGGCCCTGTTTCTGCTGTCCAATTCGGCCGGCAACCTGTTTACGGCGATGGTCAACTATTTCTTGCAGGACGAAGAGGGGAATTTGAGGTTGTCCGGGCCGGACTACTACTGGTTTTTCGCGGGCTTAATGGCGGCAACCGCCGTGGTGTACGTTTTCGTGGCCATGAACTACCGCGGGCACACGTATATCCAGGGCGACGCGACGGGCGAAGTCGCCTGACAAGAAGTTGGCTGAGAAACGGTGCCTAAGAAACGGCGGCCGAAACGGCGCCTTCGGTCGCAGCTTCGGCGGGCAAAGTACCGACGTCCGCCGCAGTCCGCTCGATGACGCGCATCGACTTCCAGCGCCCCTGTTGAAAGCGGGCCATGAAGCCCAGGCCCAATACGGTGATGTACAGCGTCACGGCGTACCACGCCGCAGTAAAACCGTCCGTGCCGAACACGGTCGCCGCCACATACGTCGGCAAGACCAACAGCAGCAAGCCCATCGAGAACGAGAACGTCATGGCGAAGCGTGTATCGCCGGCGCCGCGGATGGCGGAATTGAAAACCACCAGCATCGAATCGAAGAAAGAATAAAACGCGACGAACCGCAGCAAACTGACAACCAGCGCGCGCAGCTCCGGCCGGTCGGCCAGGCCGTAGGGCTTCAATATCAAATCCGGCAGAAGCAAATACACGCCGCAAAACATCAGCGTGTAGCCGCTGGCCAGGCCAAACGCCAGCCAGGTGGTGCGCACGGCCAGCTCGGGGCGGCCCTCGCCGATGCGGTGGCCGACGAGCACCGTCACGGCAGTTCCCAGCCCCAACAGCGGAATGAACACCCCGCCGTTCAGGTTGAAAACCAAGCTCGTGGCCGAGAGTTCTTCCCGACCCAACCGTCCGACCATTTGTACGAAAACCGTCCAACAGCCAATGTCGAGAAATTGTTGCAGGCCGCTGGGTAGCCCAAAGCGCAATAGCCGGGCGAACAGCTCGCGATCGAATCGCCGCCCCGCCCACAGGCGATACGGACCGCGGCGGTACATCCAGTACATCGCGACAATGTACATCACCGTGATCGAGGTAAAGGCCGTGACGGTCGCGATCGCGGCGCCGTCGATGCCCAGCCGCGGAAAGCCGTGGTTGCCGAAGATCAGAAGATAGTCGAGCAGGATGTTGATCAACATGCCGATCGTGTTGACGACCATGACCACCAGCGTCTGGCCGCGACCGCTGAAAAAACAGGACAGCGCCGTATCGAGCAACAGCGGCAGCGTGCCCAAGCAAAGTATTTTGAAGAATCGAGCCTCAAGCCCCTGCACGGCCGCGTCGTGACCGAACAGCCGAAAAATGGACGGAGCCAACGGCGCGAAGACCAGCATCACGGCGGCCGCGACAATGGAAAAATAGATTCCCTGCCAGACGACGGGACCGACGCGATGGTGCTGGCCGGCGCCTTCGTATTGACCAATAAACGCGTTGCCGTAGGCCACGGTGCCGATGGCCAGGATCGCCAGGTTGTAGTGCAACACGCCCGCCGGCAGGGCCGCGGCCATCGAGTCGACCGAGTCCCAGCTCAGAAATATACGGTCGATGACGTACATCATCGCCGTCGAGCCGTAGCTGATCACCAGCGGCAGCGCAACGCGCAGCAGTTCGCCCAGGGTGCCGGCTCGAGCGGGTTGGATGGCGTTGGATTGCATGGTGGACTACAGACCCCGGCTCGCCGGGTCGGGTTCGCTCGAAAATAAAACGCTGGTGCAGCTTGCCCTGGCGTTCCAAGTTTGCCGTCGGCTTCGGCTTTTCGCAACCCCCGGTGCCGAAATGAAAAACGCCGTGTGCTGCTGCGACTGAATAAGTTCTCGCTGTGGAAATCGTCGTGTGCCGCTGGTGCTAGCGAACGCTGAATCGAGCTTGCCCTGGCCGGTTCGCTAAGCTACAAGCATGCCACTCAATTTGAACCGTTCTCGCGCAATCGCGCCTTCGCACTCGCTGGATGAGCCCGATGACAGGTCGTCATGTCTTGTTAAGCGCCGTCGTTTGTCTTGTCTTCGGCAATGTGCTTTGCGCGGCCGAACCACCGGCAGTCGCATCCGGCGGAGTGACCGGGTTGGACCTGAAGACGCAACTACAAAAGGGGCTGAGGGCTCGCCGCCCGGTCGAGTTCGAGTACATCAACGAGATCATCGCGCTGGTCGAGAAGGGCGAGCTGCCCAAGCCGCTCGTAACCACTACCTTCGTATGGGCGCGCAAACAGCCCACGCGGCAGTTGCAGTACTTTCAATTCGCGTTGCAAACCCGCGCCAAGGGTCTGGACGTCAAGCTGCCCGATTTGCGCAAGCAAGCCGTTGGCATCGGCAGCAATGGCGGCGAGCACGGCGTCACCACGCCGGACAACGCGCAGTGATGGCCGCGGGCCCTCCCACCTTCGAAGCAACGCCGCGAAGATGGCTCGATAGGGAATCGAGCGGACTCGCCGCGAGATAACTCGAGAAGGCTAATTCGCCGCGGTGGGCATCTTGAACGGCAGCACGTCCGGCACCACGCTGACTTCGGTCGTGAACTTCAGCGGATACTTCTTGCCGGTGGGAAAGACGAGCTCGACGAAGAACGCGGTAAAGCCGCTCTTCGGCTTGTCGACCCGCGCCACGTAGCTGCCGTCAGCCGCTGGCGCGAGCGACGTGCTGGTGTAGGCCTTGCCGATCGTATCCACGCGAAAATCGCGGGCGTTGGGGTTCGTGGCCTGCCACAGATTGACTTCCGACGGCTTGTCCTGGACCGTCACCCGCAACGTGCCGTCGGACTCCTTCTTCCACGTGAACTTCGGCCGCGGCGTGCCATCGAGCACCGCCTCGTAAAACGCCGCCAGGCTTTCGCGGGCGTCGCTCCCTTCCAGGTTGTGCTTGGCGTTGGGCACGTAACGCAAATGCTTCTCCTCGGGCAATTCGTCGTAGTAGAACTGCGAGTTGTCCGGCAGGAAGAACTGATCGCCCGAAGCGTTGATGATGAATTTTGGAATACTCAGTCGCGGCCGATGCCGGTAGTTGTAGGGATCCTCGATTTGCAGGATCTCACGATACTCGGGTGTGCCGACCTTATGGGGAAACAATCCATGGCGAACGTAGTCCTTCAGCGCCGGAGAAAAGAATCCGTAGGCCTCGAAGTGGTGCCGCGTGATGACTTCGGAGTTGAGCGCGTCGATGACCAACGGAACGATCGCGATCACGCGATTGTCGACCGCTCCCACCAGCCACGTAGTCCAGCCGCGCTTCGATCCACCGGCAACCACAAAGCTTTCGATCTTCAACTTGCCGCCTTCTTCGCTGGCGAGGAATTCCTGCATGGCGTCCATCGCTCGTACTCCGCTTTTGACCATCGCCAATCGCACGAGCCAATTGGGGTCGTGCGTTTGCATGTATTTGACGCGCGTTAGCGCAATCAGGTTGTCTTCGGAGCGTCCCTCTTCCTTCGAATCGGTGAAAAACAGCGGCTGATTCGGCACCGTCCCTAACTCGGCCACCACGCTGCCGGTGTAGGTTGCCAATTCGGCAACGCGCGCTGGCGCCTGCTGGGGCATCTTGTCGCGATTGCTGCCGCCACCGATGAACAGAAACGCCGTTTTGCGCTTGACCTGGTCGGGCTTGACGATCGACAGCCAATGCTTCCATACCGGGCGATCGACGTCCTTCTCGCTGCGCCAGGTTTGCGACGTTAGATCGAGCACGTAGGTCGTATAGCCTTCGCCCTTGATCGTGAGCGCCAGCTTCCACGAATAGACCGCGTCGGGCGCGGCAACATAGCGATCGAGCGCGGTCTCTTCGGCCGTGGCATGAACCGAGGCGACCAACAGGAACACAGCCCAACAAGACAGCAAGACGAGGCGATGCATGATGGGATCCCCTTCGTGTGCGAGCGGGACAATTGCCTGGAGCGCCGGAGATTTTAATGCCGTCCCCGGCCACAAGCAATCAATTTGATGTGAGCGAGTGAGGCTACCCGCCCTGGCTCAGATAGCGCTTGGCGACCTTGGTCGCGACCGTGCCGATGGCATAGTAGCCGATCGAAAGCTGGGCCACGTGGGTCAGCAGGTCGTAGGCCCGCCATCGATTCCAGCCAAAATCGGCTTCCATCCACAGGATCAACTGGGCGAAGGCCTGCGCCGTCGAACGCTCCATTGGCGTGCCGCTGACGACGGTCATGATTTCCCGCGGCGTTTCGATGCGGGGGCCGGCGATCGGCTTCTGCTTGATCAGGTTGATCGAGACCACGCTTTCGGCCGCCATCTCCAATCCGCTGGCCGACAGCTCGCCGTGCCCCATCGCCGCGTGGGCATCGCCCAGATACAGATATCCGCCCGGCACGTACACCGGCAGGTATATGGTGTTGCCAGGACAGACTTCGACGATATCCATATTGCCTCCGTGCGGTCCGGCCGGCAACGTGGTCGGCACTCCCCAGGCCGGCGCCGTGCCGATGCAACCCAACATCGGCGCGTAAGGAATCGACAGCGTATCGCTCCACGCGATTTGTCCGTCGACAATTGGGCAGAGATGCGTGCCGTGAGGGCAATCGTTCCCTAGCCATTGGGCCAGTTGATTCGGGTCGCTCGTGCGCGTTACGCAATGGCCGCGCGTGGGCTGGATCGATTGAATCGTCACCGCCAGTGCATCGCCCGGCTCCGCGCCCGAGACAAAGATCGGTCCGGTGAGCGGGTTGCTGAAGGGCATCTTCGACTTGTCGCGGCGATCATCGGCCGTGCGGATCTGTCCGGAAAAAGCGTCGTCGCTCTCGACGGCAATCGTTTCACCCGACTCGATCCGCACGCGCGGCTCCAGATGGCGGCTGAATTCGTAAACCAGCGGACCCAGCGGCAATCGCTTCATTCGAGGGGCCTCCACGGCGAGTATCGGCAAGTTAGAATAGTGCGGCAATAAAGCGCAGGCGTTCTTTGAGTCGTTTATCTAGCAAGTCCCACGCCGCTGTACAACCGCCGGACGTGCGAAGATAATAGGCGAATTGCTCGTACCGGCCGGACTCCGGCCAGCGTGGAGAACAGAGAATGCGACAAGCAGTTTACAGAGCGTGGCGATGGTTGGGGATCCTGGCCGGCATTTGCTGCTGTCATGCGGCGCTAAGCGACGACCCCGACCCGATTTTTAAGTCGCTACGCGTGCCCGAGGGTTTTACCGTCGAAAGGGTCGCCGCCGCGCCCTTGGTCGGTCACCCGGTCATGGCCGGGTTCGACGATCGTGGACGGCTGTTCGTGGCCGACAACGCGGGCCTGAACCTGCCGGCCGACAAGCTGCTCGAGCAACTGCCCAACATGATCCGGATGTTGGAGGACACAGATGGCGACGGACGATTCGATCGCAGCACGGTGTTTGCCGACAAGATGACGTTTCCGCAGGGCGCCGCCTGGTTTCGCGGCGCGCTTTATGTCGCCAGTCCGCCCAGCATCTGGCGGCTCGAAGACACCAACGGCGACGGAGTGGCGGATCGTCGCGAAGAGCTGGTGCAGAAGTTTGGTTTCATCGGCAACGCCGCCGACATCCACGGCTGCTTCATCACGCCCACCGGCCGCATTGCCTGGTGCGATGGTCGCCACGGCCACGAGTTCAAGGACGCCGCCGGCCAGACCGCGAGCAAGGGTCTGGCCGCGCGTGTGTTTTCGTGTCGCCCGGATGGCAGCGACGTCGAGGTATTTTGCGGCGGCGGCATGGACAACCCGGTCGAAGTCGCGTTCACCTCCGAAGGGGACACGATCGGCACGATGACGTTTTACAATCCCGACGCTGAGCGGCACGACGCGCTCGTGCATTTTGTTTTCGGCGGCGTGTATCCGCGCAAGCATCCTTGCACGAGCGAATTCAAACGCACGGGCGATTTTCTGCCGGCTCTGAGCCGATTCGGCGTCACGGCTCCCTCGGGCCTGGCTCGCTACGTCGGCGCGGCCTGGGGCGGCGAGTATCGCGACAACTTGTATTCCGCGCAGTTCAATACCCACAAGGTCGTGCGACACGTCCTAACGCGGCAAGGAGCGAGCCATTCTTCGGCCGACGAAGATTTTCTGGAGTCGACCCATACGGACTTCCATCCCACCGACGTGCTGCAGGATGGCGATGGCAGCTTGCTGGTGGTGGATACCGGTGGCTGGTTTCATATCGGCTGTCCAACTTCGCAAATCGCGAAGCCCGAGGCTGGCGGTGCGATCTATCGCATTCGCCGCGTGGGAACCGCACGCGTCGACGATCCATATGGCTTGCGTATCGATTGGGCGAAGACCTCCGACACCGAGATGGCCGACTTGCTGGCCGACCCGCGCCCGGCGGTGGCGGAACGTGCGATTGAGGTTCTGGTCACGCGCGGCGACGCGGCTATGGGTTCGCTGGCGACCGCCATGTTCGATGTTCCCGACTATCGCACTCGGCAAAACGCCATCTGGACGCTGGCCCGCATCGGCACTGAAAGCGCGAGATTGCTGCTGCGGCAGGGACTCGCCGACGACGACGCGCCGGTTCGTCAGGCCGCCGTCCACGCGGTTTCCGACTTGCGAGACGCCGAGGCCATCCTGGTTCTGATTGACATGTTGGCCAACGACGAGCCCGCGGTGCGCCGCGAGGCCGCAACCGCATTGGGCCGCTTGCGCAAGTCAGCCGCGGTTCCGGCACTTCTCGGCGGATTGCAAAAGGTCGCGGATCCATTTCTGGAACATGCCTTGATTTACGCACTCATCGAGATCAACGATCCGGCGGCCACCCGAGCCGGTTTGGCCCACGCCCACGCCGACGTGCGGCGTGGCGCGCTCGTGGCGTTGGATCAAATGGACGCCGGCGGCCTGACGCGCGAGATGGTGGCGCCGCTCTTGGCCACCGACGACGCGCGATTGATGCGGGCGATTGTCGACGTCCTGGCACGGCATCCCGACTGGGCCGATGCGCTCACGACAACCATCGGCGCGTGGCTTGCGGCAGCCAATCCTTCGGCCGAAGAACTGGCGACGGCGCGCGGCGCCGTCTCGGCGCTGGCTGCCCGGCCGGCCGTGCAGAAGCTGGTTGCCGACGCGCTGTTCGGCAGCGCCGCGCCAAAGTCAACCCGATTGATGCTATTGGAAGTCATCGCCGACAGCGAGGTGGACAATGCTTCGACCGTTTGGTCGCCGGCCGTGTTGCAGTGTCTGGCGGCGACGGACAAGGACATCGTGCGACAGGCCGTATTAGCGGCCGTGCGCATGGAGCCCAAGCCGCTGGCCGCGCGGCTGATGCAGATTGGTTTTGACGAGGGGCAGCCTTCCGACGTGCGTGCGGCAGCTTGGTGCGTGGCCTCAAAGCTGGCCACGCCGCTGCCGGATCGAGGTTTTGCATTTCTTGAGTCCCGACTGTCCGCCGAGACTCCAGCGCGCGAGCGTCTGGCGGCCGCCGAGGCCTTGGGTTCATTCCGGCTTTCGGACTCGCAACGCGCCGCCGCGGTCTGGCTGGTCGAGCGTTGCGGGCCGCTCGAGTTGTCGTGGCTGCTGCGCGGGTTTCAAGGGGACATGGAAGGCGCGACCGGCAAAATGCTCGTCGCATCGCTTGCCAAGGCTCCGGCGCTAGCCGGCATTCCCGCCAATCGGATTCGCGACACCTTCGATCGCTACCCGGCCGAAGTCCGCGCTGCAGCCGAGAAGCTGGTAGTGGATGCGACAGTCGATCAAGAGCAGCGAGCCGATAAGATCGAGTCGCTTGTCGAGGCAATGAACGCGGGCGATGCGACCCGGGGCGAAACCGTCTTTTTTAGCGCCAAGGCCGCATGTTCTTCCTGCCATCGCGTCGCCGGCAAAGGGGAGCGGATCGGCCCCGATCTTTCCAAGATCGGCGAGGTGCGCAATCATCGAGATCTGGCCGAAGCGCTCGTGTTTCCAAGCGCCAGCCTGGCGCGGGGATACGAGAGCTTTAACGCGGTGACGAAGGACGGCAAGGTACACAGCGGGCTCTTGAGCCGCGAGACGGCCGCCGCGATCTATCTACGCACCGCCGAACGAGCCGAGATTCGCGTCGAGCGCAACGACATCGACGAACTCACTCCCGCGGCGACCTCGATCATGCCGCAGGGCGTGGACAAAGCGCTCACGCCCAAGGAGTTGGGCGACGTGATCGCGTACCTCGTGTCGTTGAAATAGTGCAAGTGTTGAAAATTGACTTCGAGTCTATCCGAGAACTGTCGGGGACGGTTCCCCTCTCCGAGACAGTTCTCGGATAGGCTTTTAACCTGGCAGCAGGTACATATTTTCCAGCACGTGGTGCTGCGAAAAGCCGCCCAATTGATCGAGTTCCCAGGTTACGACCCACCGCCGCCAGGAGATCGGCGCGGCGGCAAAGACCCAGCGGTCACGATCCTCGGGCGCTTGGCCGCTGGCATTGCGCCGCGCGTCCCAGGCCGGCCAATCCCGCAGAGGGAACGTTTGCGGCGGACCGTCGCGATTGGGCCAGACCACCAGCCCTATGTCGGTGATCTCGTAGCCCCGCGAGCCCTGATCGAGCCGGCCTTCGATCTGTTCGCGCACCAGGTCGACGCCAGCCATCTTGTAGAATCCGGCCAGGGCGCTCGCCAAGGTGTGCCGGCGAGTGTAGCTGAGCGCGTCGGACCAACCGCGGCGATAGATGCCAGCCACGAGCCAGCCGGACTGTTCCTCGAACGACAGCCACATGCTTTCTTCGGCCAGCTCGGGACAATAAAACTCCACGAGAATCCGATTCGAGCTCAAATGGATCTCTCCGGTCATGATTGATCGGTCGGCCCAACTGCGGCTCTCGTGCAGCAGCTCCAAAAGTTCGCGATCGACGAACTGCCGCAGCGACTCGCTGACGTGGTGCAACGCGTCGCGATGCTTTGAATACGCCTTCCAATTGCGCGTCCAAAAGGCCTTTCGACCGGTCCGCCGCAGCTTGGCGTAGAGCTTGGGAATCGTGCCCGAACGAAATCCCGGTCTGAGAAACCGCAACATGGTCTCGCCGTGGTGTCCGATGATGATGGGCCGCAAATTGGGCGGCCGGTTGGCCGCGTAGAGCTGCCAGTTTTCCTTCAACTCCCAAACCAAAAAGCCGCAGATGCCTGGAAACAGGAACTGCGTGAATACGGCAATGGTCCAGGCCCAGGCGTCGCCCAGCGGCCCCTCCAGGGCGTGATGCAGTACGAGGATCCAGGGCACGAGCAGTTTGTGCGAAACCGTCACCACCGGAAAGTGCTTGATTGGGTTGACCTGTGGTTCGATCATCAGATTGACGCAAAAGCGGATCACGTAGTTGACGAAGAACCAAACCGAACCCAGGCAGGCCTTGACGATCGTGGCTGACTTGCGTTCGCCCGCCCGAAATCGCAGCCACTCGTCGACGGTGTACAACAGCCTCTCGATGGTTTCGAGAATACGGTTGAACAGATCCATGATCATGCGGAACAGCGCGGCGAAAACGTGAATCCGGATGCGATGCCAGGCGTTGGCGACCCAATCGGTAACCAGCTCATCAACGTTGCGGCCGATCCGCGAGTTGAGCACCAGGTTGACGACCACGAAAATCGCCAGCGAACCGCCCAGCGTCACCTCGGCATCCCACACCGCGAAGATCAACGGCGCCGCCAACGCCGAGATCACCGTCGGCTTGAGTATGTAGCGCTTGAAAACGTTGAATTGCCAGCTCGCGGCGATTCGTCGCACGAGCGGAAGTTGCAGCACTCGAGCAGGCAGATCCAGGCACAAGCGCCGCAGAATCCGTCCGGCGCGGGCCGCCCCTTCGGCGCATAGCGTTCGAAATCGCTTGTGGTAGAGCAGCCCCAGGATGATCAATCCGACGGCCAGCACTACGGGCAGGCTGACCATCGCGTGGGCCGTCTTGGCCACGTTCGCCCAGGCGCTATTCGCCGCGCCGCCCACGACGTCCAACGTCAGCAATAAGACTTCTTCCAGGCCCTTGAGTACGAGGAACGCGCCGCCGAAGGGCAGGGCGACGTAGCGCGTGAGGAATCGCCCGACCGGAGTGCCAAAGGCCAGCGAACTGAGCCGCTGCGGCCAGCGGCGGTAGATTTCGCCGCCGCGATACACGCCGTCGAGGCTGCCCGCCAATTGCTGATCAGCCTGTAACAGTTGGTCGCCCGCCAGAAACTGGTGGATTCCGGCCAGGTCCGGCAGCTTCAGGTTGTTGCGCGAGAGCGTGTCGCGAAAATCGCCCATCGACAAGAAACCGCGCTCGACGACCCGGTCCAGAAACTCGTCGACCAGTTTCTTTCGCGCCACACGCTCGGGCGGATTCTGCGGCAACAGCTTAACCTTGTCGAGCACTCGATCGACCAACGGTTTGAACCGAGCTCGCAGCGTGGCTTCGGCCCGATGCACCGACGAGTGCAAAAGCGCGGCCAGCCGGCTACGGGCGCGATGCGAGAGCTTGGCCGACGGCAGCCGGCGGGCGGCGCTGCGCAAATGTTTCGAGATCAGCACGTCGCGCTGGCCGGGCAGAAAACGCTTGAGCGGCTTTCGCCCCAGCGAACGCACCCAGCCGATGGCGTCGAGCGTGTAAATTCCGCGCTCGTGATCGACGCACACCTTCTGCAAGTCGTACAGCATGCGCGCCTCGGGCGTCCAAATTCCTCGCGCCGACTGATCGAGCAGCGATACCAACGCGCGGGCCCACTCATCGGCCTCGTTGTCGGTAAAGTTCAATGCCGCTTGCAGGCGTCGCGCCAGCCGGCCGAGTTCGGAGCGGGCCTTGTCGCGCATCGCCGTGGCGGATTCGGTGTTCGCGTAGCGCGCAGCTCTGGTGCGCAGAATCGCGGCCCGGACCAGATTGCCCGGCTTGCTCACGCGATCCGCCCGCGCGGCCAGCCGGGCGGCGAACGAATCGGACCGCTTACGGGCCGGCAAGCGCCGCTCGGGGGCCTCGGGCTGTGGTTCGTCCGAGCGATCGGCCAGGAGCGCTCGCTCGGCGCGCGGCACTTCCAACGGAATGTGAGGATCGGCCGCGCCGGCCGGGCGCGTGGCGGCTAACAGGGCCTCGCCATCGACGTCTCGCCGCAGCAACTCCTCGATCGCCGGCAGATCCTCCAGCGACGGAAAATAGCTGCGCAAAAAGCCCGGCACGAAGTATCGCAGCTCCAGATATACCGCCGCGAACTCGACGTACGTTGTATGGTCGCTCTTGGGCGGTAGCAGGTAATCCTCTTGCCGCAAGACGGCGCCAATCTCGGCGAATTCGGTCTGACCGATCTGCGCGATCCGGTTGCGAACGTCGGCTTCGCCCAGCCGGCCTTCGGCGATCAATTGGTCCAGCGCCATGTGTATCCGGGCGTGAAACAACTGCCGCCAAAACTTGTGCAGCGCTTCGTCGCCGTTGAGCTCGGCAAGCGCCTCGGGCGTCGGCCGCGCGATCAGGATGACGTGCTCGGGCAGCTCGGCGTCGGCCGCCAGGTCGAGCTCTCCGCGGTCGACGATTGCCAGCAGCCGCTCTCGGGCAATCACATAGGTCTTGCGGTGCGGCACTCGCAGTCCGATTCCGCCGACACCGGT
The DNA here is from genome assembly GCA_031400775.1 of Planctomycetia bacterium. GTDB lineage: Bacteria > Planctomycetota > Planctomycetia > Pirellulales > PALSA-1355 > PALSA-1355. The sequence continues at coordinate 16,582 of JANNQN010000024.1, forward strand.
GGCCTGCTTGATGACCCGCCGCAAGATGCGGGGGGGAACGAGAAATGCGCCCGGGTCGGCTGCGCGCAGTGCGTCCTCAAGCGCCATGGGACTTAACGCCCCGGGCGCGCCTTGGGTTGGCGCGTTGTCCACCGCTCGGGTCATTCGTTTCATCCTGACGGTGGGCGACCGGTTTTCCTTGGTTCGGCCGCCAGCGCGGCTCCGTTCTGCCAGCAACCCTGGTATTCTACCGCAACGCCCGGCCGCCCGGCGGAGAAGTCTTGGGGATTGTGCCCCAACAGACGCGGCCTGTCACCAGTTCGACCGGGGAAAAGCGGATGGCTACTTTGGCGTCCGTTCTGCTCCGATCCAGCGCAGGGCGTGCAATAGGATCGCCAGCACGCCTACGATCGCAAAAATCGACTTAGCTTGCTCGCCCAGCGTTTCGCCGGCGACATCCTGCCATCCGAGGCTGGCGACGGGGGGCTCGATAGCGCCGCCGGGAACCGCGGCCACGGTCGGCGGCATTGCACCGGGCGCCCGCTCGAACACGTGCCGCGCGACGCCTGGCTGTGCAAGGCCGGAAGGCGGCGCAAACGACACGATCTGCTGCTCTCCGGTCGGCTCGGGGTCGCCCGGGCGGGCCGGCACGGGACGCAGCGGCGCAGCGCCGTTGTTCGAGGCGATATTCGAGACACCGGGAGAATCTCGAATGACGCTGGTCAGAAACCAGCGCACCCGACCGCAGTAGCTTCCCGAGGTGCGACCGTGGCCTTCGCCAAACAGAACTCCGGCCAGCTCGCCTTGCTCGTTGAAGATCGGACCGCCCGAGTCTCCTTGCCGGGCGGAGACGGCCACTTCCACCATTTCATAAGGAAAGCTAGTGCCCGGCGCGACGTATTGAGTGCAGCGGCCGCTGGCCGCGCGGTAGTTGCCCGAGCCATAGCCGGCAATGGTTAGCACTTCGCCAGGTCGCGGCGCCTGGCTGGCCAAGGTAACCGGCGTGACATTCGGTTTGCGAATCGCGATAGCCGCCAGGTCCCAGTCACTGTCGACCTGCTGCACCGAGCCGAGCGAGTAAAACCCGTCGGGAAAATGCACCGAGATCGGTCCGGTGGCTTCATTCACGACGTGCCAGTTGGTGATCACGATCCCCGTCTGATCGTCGACATAGACGAGCGTACCCGACCCGTAGGAAACGCTGCCTTCGGCGGGGGCCACGATCCGCGCGACGGCCGGATGAATGTTCGGCAAGGGAGGTCGAGCGGCGGACTGCTGCGTGGCAGAGGCGCCTGCACTCCCGGGATTCGCCCAGCCGACGGCCGGCGCGGTCGATTGTGCGAGCGCGGGTAGCGCCACGAACAGGCATATGCCGATTGCGCACAGTCGCTTCACTTCGATTGTGCCTTGCTTGGATCGCGGCGAGTGGCCTCGTTCTTGACGATTAGCTTGAGCAATTCGCGGCGCAACTGTTCGCGATCCGGCGATTTGGCGGTATTGGTCGTGGCGCGTGTCATCGTAAGCCTCCTAAGCGGCTATGGGCCGGCCTCCCCTGAGATCTTCACCCCGTTCGGGAAAATCCTGGCCCCCGTTGAATTGCAGCTTCAACCGGGCAAGTTCGTGCCGCAGGGCGTCCTCGGCCAGCTTGGTCAACGTCAGCCGGGCCGGATAGCCGGCCAGATGCACCGCGGCGTTACGCGCCTCGTCCAGCACCTCGGCGGACAAGTACAGAGTCGCGCGCACTTTGGGTGAACGATCGTGAGCCGGTCTGGGACGCATCGGACGGTTCCTCGAACAAACTAGGGCGACGGGCAAAGGACAAAAACTTAGGCTTCCGGGCGCGAGCCGATTGCAAGCCGGAGGCCTCGGTATTCAAGACATTCGGACGTTTGCGGACCTATCGTGAAACGTCCGACGTTTGCCGCTATCGCTTCGCTGGTCGTAACCGATCCGTGCAATCGCGCAACATGTAGCCGACGGAAGAACCGCTATAAATCCCCACCGGTCCATTGCGATGCTAGCGGTCGCGGCACGCGCAAAACAGAATCGGGCTGGCGGAAATCCGCCAGCCCGATGCGGCTGTGGGTAGTTCGGTTTACGATCGAAATCGTGCGGTCTTAGTTTCCGGCCAGGGGCAGGTGAACTTCGCCGATCGCCGAGAGCTCGGCCGACTTGCGTTCGCCCAGATCGGTGACAATTTCGATCTTTTGGTTGATCTTTCCCGGCTCGCCGGCCATGAAGGTCATCGGCACCAGGTGTACGGTCTTCGCCTCGTCGACGGGCTGGAACGTGAACGCTTCGTTGTCGCAGCGAACTTCCAGGATCTTGAACGGCTTCAGGCCCTTCACGACGATCTGCTTGGTAATGCTCTGACCGGGTTGCAGCGTGCCGAGCATTACGATGCTGGGGCTGACCGTCAGTTCCGAAACGATCAGTCCCTCGACATTGACCGGAAATTGCGTGCCGCGGCGATCGTTGGTCGTGAGGAACAGTTGGTTCTGCAGGTAACCGACCGGCGCGTCTTCTTTCAACTCCACGGCCAATTCATAGCTGGCCCGTCCGGCCGAGCGCGAAATCTCTTTGACGTCCGCGGTCAGGTAGGGCGAATTGACGTTCGTGCCCGTGATCTTCCAGTCGTTTCGTCCGGCGTATTCGATGCGGATCTTCTTCGAGGCCGCTTCGCCCGCGGCGACCGAGCCGAAATTAACCTGGCTCGGGTCGAGCACGATGTCGGTGCGGATGTAGCCCTTAACGTTCAAGGTGATTTCGGCATAGCGAGGCCGGTCGATGGTCACGGTGACGGTCGCGCCGCGCTGGCCGCTGAAGGCTCGGGTATTGAAGGCGGCGACGATCGCGCCCTTCTCGTTCGACTTTAGCGTGTCCTTCGAAATCCGCGGCTGAGTGCAACCGCAACTGGATCGCACCGAAGAGATGTGTATGTCGTCTTTATACAAGTTGGTGATGACGAACTCATGTTCGACTTTGCCGGCACGCGCAACGGTGCCGAAGTCAAAATTGCGTTCGGCGAACATTTTTTCCGCCCACTGTTGCGAGGAAGCCACGCTCGTCCAACACGAAAGGGCAAGTACCAAGCCGAGCCGAAACATGACCGTTTCCCCTGGTAGGAAAGTGTGGTAGTGCTACTCTGCCGCGAGAGCAGGCAAGTTCAAATAAAAAAAGCCCACACCCGCGACCAATCGCAAGGGGGCCTTCAATGACTGCTGATAAATGGTGTCTAAGCGGGGCATGATCGAGTCTACCCGTCAGCTAAGGAAAGTCAAATAATCTCAAACTACAGATCAGGTAAGCTGTGCATGCGCGCCAGGCGGGTCCGCTGGCGGCCGGCCATCCACGCCATGCAGACGGTCGGCGCGCCAAAGGTCCTACGCCCGGCAAGCTGGTAAGGCGGCCTAAAAGAATTGCAAATATTGAGCCAAACGACTCAAGAAAAGCTCGTGGCCGGCCGCAGAATGCAGAGAAGGGCGGTTCCTTGAACCTGACGCGACGAGCCAGAATTATCGCGACGGCGCCGGGCTAAGGCCGGGCGAAGCGGATCGGGCCAAAGAAGTCGCGCACCAGCAGGGACGTCACTCGACCCTCGGGAGAAATCTCGAACTCGCATTTGCAGCGACTGCCCGGAACAATGTTGGCCATCAGGCTGTCTTGGGTCGTTCGGGTGACCAACGGCCGATGCGCGCCGAGATTGAAGCTCAAAGCGCCATCGACCTGAGCGATATGCAGCGTGCCATAATCTTCATGGCAAAAGTCACCGACGTAGGCCTCGATCGGCCGCGACAGGCCTTCAGAGGAGGTAGGAGGCTGTTCCTCGATCGAAGGGCGGCGCGAGACTTGGGCCCTTGCCCGCTCGACCTGCTTTCGGAAATCCGCCAGGTAATCTTCGGACGGGAGATTCAACAACTTGTCGTACGCCTCTGAAGCGACGACATCGAGCAATCCGGTCCCCGGCCCGGACGAGTTGATCACGACCGCCACGCCGATCCGCTCGCGCGGCATGAACGACACGTGGCAGCGGGCACCGGTATAGCCGCCGAAGTGGTGTACGGTGGAGTGCTCTCGATAGTTGCCGAGGAACCACCCCAGTCCGTATCCGTCAACGCTGTATCGCTCCGACCCTTCCTGTCCTGGCTCGGTGCGGATTTGCGAGCTTTGCATCTCGCGCGCCAACGCTTCCGAAAGAAGTCGTTTTCCGTCGATGGTTCCAAGATTTAAGTTCAGACGCAGCCAACGCCCCAGATCGGCGGCGCTACAGCCCATGCCGCCCGCCGCATGCATGGTTGCGTCGGTTTTCTGCGTGCGGGCGACCTGCCATTTGCCGTCGGTCTCGACGATCGGCAATGCTGCCAGTGGGTCGGCGTAGAGCCTGCTGGCCAGGCAGTAACTATGCGTCATTCCGGCCGGCTTGAAAATTCGTTCGGCGATGAATTGCTGCCAGGTCTGCCCGCTTGCGGCCCTGATCGCCCGACCGGCCAGTGTGAAGTTTAAATTTGAGTAGCGAAATCGCTTCGTCGGCTTGACTCGCTTGAGCAGTCGGTAATATCGCTCATCGTCGATCAGGCCCGTGTACGCCTCGCACGTTGCGATCGGACCGCTGTCGATTCCCAGCCGGTGTGCCAGGAGATCGCGGATCGTCATCGACTCGCTGACCGCGGGGTCGGCCAGTTCGGCGCGTGGCAAAGAGCGGCGGACCGGATCGTCCAGTTGCAGCTTTCCTTCGTCGACCAGCATCGAGACGGCCATGGCCGTAAAACTCTTGGTGCTGGAGGCGATATAAAACGGCGAGTCGATCGCGACCGGCGCTAGCGTGCCAGGATCCCGAATGCCGAAGGCGTCGAGCAGCACGATCTTGTCGTCCTTGACTACCGCCACGGCCATACCGGGAATTTTGAACTCGGCCAGCGCGGCCGCCCAGCGGTCGTGTAGCGATTGCCACTCGGCCGGAACGATCGCTGGGGTGGGCTCGCCGGCCCTGCCGCTCGGTAACAGACAAAGAAGCGCCAGCGCCGCGATCGATACGCGAGTTAAAATACCCACCTTATATTCTCCGTCGGATCGGTTTCGTGCGAGTCTCGAGGATGGCGGCGACCGTGTGTTTGGACCGCTGGTCGCGAAGCCAGGCCCTCACTCCAGCCAATGTTACCCGCTCGACGAACCCGGCGTCTTGAACGAACGAAACCTGGCTATCGCTTAGTTGGCTCGGACCAGTTTGCGATAGGCCGACGGCGTGAGCCCAAGTTCGGCGCGAAACACCCGACACAGGTGCGACTGATCTGAGAATCCGCTTTCCAGGGCAATCGAAGCCAACGAAGTCGACGATGTCGTGAGCCGTCGGCAGACTTCCCCCACGCGCTGCCGCCGCACAAACTCGCCGATCGAACAACGCTGGTGGCGGCGGAATGCGCGGGCCAAGTAAACCGGATGCACGCCGGCTTCGGTCGCCAACTCGGAGACGCGAGGAGGCGCGAACGCGTTGCTCGATAGCCGGTCCACCACGCGACGCATCCACGCCGGACGGTCACTTGCGAGACTGTCGCGCGATTGCGGGACCGCGATAGCGGCAATGTCGCACAGCGTTTCCTCGAGCAGCAATTCCGTGGAAACCTCGGCGCCGGCGAATATTCGATACAAGCGCAAGAGCGAGCGGGCGAGCGGCCCGCCATCGACCCAACTATAACGTTCCACCGCCGTCGTCCAGCCGATCGGGTCGGAAACACTCGGCGCTGGCAAGCGGATTTGCAACGTGCGAGCGCCGGCGGGTCCGAAAACATCGCTATGCACGGTGCGGGCCGGTTTGAAAACCACGCTGGCCGCGCGAGCGTGGTGAAGGCCGTTCGGCCCCCCTTCTTCAAGCGAGCCGGAAGCAATCAGCGTGATAGTCGAATCGACGTGCCAGTGGGCCTTTTGTCTTCCGCCGGGGGGATAGAATATCTCGGCCAATCGGAGACCCGGCGTGACGACGCTCGAGTAGCAACGGTTTACGGATTTCGTTTGGTTCATCGCCGCGTTGCTCGAGTTCACAGCTCCCGCCCGAGGCGATCATTCGCGTCGCGGCGACTGCATTGTCTGGTATTCGCCGTCCCTGCCACGATCTTGAATCCAAGAACAGTGATCGCGTGGCTGCCGTCGCCCGCGCATGAACGGTCATAACCTAAAAAGGCGAAGGCCGCCGGAAATTGCGGCCTTCGCCAGACGTCGTACAATCGAGATTCGGAAAGTCCGCGCTATTTCGGCACGGCGTCTTTGACGGCGTCGATGGCGTCGGCGGCAGCCTTCTTCGTGTCGTCGACGGCTCGCTCGCCCGCATCCTTCACTTTCTCAGCGGCTTCCTTGGCCGCGTCGGTCGCCTTTTCGACGGCCACCTTGCCTTCCTCGGCGGCCTTCTTGGCAGCTTCGGCGGCATCCTGCTGCTTCTTGGTGTCTTGGCAGCCGATCAATAGCACGCTCATGCTGAGGACCAGCAATAGGGACACGATCTTACGCATGGAAATCTTCTCCTTAAGTAGAACTCGATGGAAACGGGGCCGGACCCCGCCAATATCAGAGAGGATCGGGGTGGCTCATTTATTCCCGGCCAGCCGGCGTGGCTACAACTCTGGTATTTCTCGGTTTCGGCTTGTGAGCGAGGGGCGACGAGCTTGCGTCGGCCGAATCGCCCGGTTAGAATGCCAGCCTGGGATTTGCGGCCGCTTGCAGCCTGACTGCTAAAGTGCCATCGGTTTCCGGCGCATCGACTGCCCGGAGGCGATTTCAACTTGCAAGGTGAGCCGCGACTGCTTGGGGCAGTGTCGCGGCTTTTTTTTTGCTTGGGTTGTGCGAATCTCGAAATCGACCAATACCCAGACCGCCACTTAGGACGCGATTTGCGAAACCGATCATGAGCGATCACAAAGACCCGTTGCCCGCCAGTCCGCCACCGAGCGGGCTGTCGACCGTTTCGGTCCACGCCGGCGAAGACCGCCAGAAATTTGCCAACGCGATTACCGATCCCATGTTTTGCGCCTCGACGTATACCTTTCCGAATACGGCCTCGGTGATCGAATTCATCGAACAGAAGTTGCCGCGCGAGGAATACGGTCGCTACGGCAACCCCAGCGAAAAGGTGGTCGAGCGGAAATTGGCCGCGCTGGAAGGGGGCGAGTCGGCATTGTTGTTTTCCAGCGGCATGTCGGCCATTGTCGGACTGCTGATGGCCAAGCTCAGCGCCGGCGACGAGGTGGTGTTCTTCAACGAGTGTTATCATCGCAGCCGCGAGTTCTGCAAGAAGCACCTGGCGCGATTTGGCGTCGTCACGCGCGAGGTTCCCGCCTGTGACTATGCCGCCATGGAAGCCGCGATCACGCCCAAGACGCGATTGTTGGTCAGCGAATCGCCCACGAACCCGCATTTGAGCGTCGTCGATCTGCCGCGCTTCGCGGCCCTGGGCGCCAAGCACAACGTCGAGACCCTGATCGACGCCACGCTGGGCACGCCCTACAACCTGCGGCCGATCGCCGCCGGCGTCGACTATGTCTTGCACTCGGCCACCAAATATCTGGCCGGCCACAACGATCTGCTTGCCGGAGTGATCGTCGGCAAGGCCGAAGCCATCGAGCCGGTCCGCAAGTTGCGCGGCATCATGGGCAGCGTCAACTCGCCGCACAATATCTTTCTGCTGTCGCGAGGTCTGAAGACGTTCGAGCTGAGAATGCAGCGGCACAACGAAAACGGTCTGGCAGTGGCCCGTTTTCTGGCCGCGCATCCGCGCGTCGAACGCGTCTACTATCCGGGACTCGAAAGCCATCCGTACTACGAAGTGGCTCGCCGCACGATGCGCGGTTTCGGCGGCCTGGTGACGTTTCTGGTGAAGGATGCCGACTGGCGACAAACGGCGGCCGTGGTCGACGCCGTGCAAATTCCGCGCATCGCCCCCAGCCTGGGAGGCGTCGAGTCGCTGATCGAGCAACCTTTGATCATGAGCTACTATGAGTGCACGCCCGAGGAACGCAGCCAGTACGGCATTTACGATAACATGATCCGCCTGGCCTGCGGCATCGAGAACTCCGAAGACCTGATCGCCGATTTGCAGCAAGCCCTTGCGCGATAGCCGGACGCGCGGCCCGACGGACCTAACGAATTCTTGAAAAGGCGCGAAGCCCCCATGCAATTTCGCACGCGTGCCATCCACGACGGCAACGAGATCGATCCGCAGACCGGCGCCATCGTGCGGCCGATTCACCTGGCGACCACTTTCGTGCAGCCCACGTCGGGCGAGTGGGGTGAGTTCGACTATTCGCGCAGCGGCAATCCCACGCGCAAGGCCTTCGAATCCACCTTGGCGGCGCTGGAAGGGGGAACCGGCGCGCTGGCGTTTGCCTCGGGCATGGCCGCCACGCACTGCGCGATGATGCTGCTGGGCAGCGGCGATCACGTGCTGGCCGGCACCGACATCTACGGCGGAACGTACCGCTTGCTGCACAAGGTGCTCGATCGGGGCGACGTGAGCGTCTCGCTGACGCCCACCAGCGGCGACCTGAAAGCCGTCGACGGAGCATTTACGCCCAAGACGAAAATGCTGTGGATCGAATCGCCCGGAAACCCGCTGTTGTCGATCACGGATATCGCGGCCTGTGCCGAGCTCGCACACGCGCGCGGCGCGCTGTTGGGGGTCGACAATACTTTTGCCACGCCGGCCCTCACCCGGCCCTTGGAACTGGGCGCCGATATCGTGATGCACTCGGCGACCAAGTATATCGGCGGACACACCGACGTATTGGGCGGCGCCCTGGTGGTCAAGGATCGGGCCCTGTTCGAGCGGCTGTACTTCATTCAAAACGCCACCGGCGCCGTCATGGCCCCGCTGGAGTCGTATCTTTCCTCGCGCGGGTTGAAGACCTTGGAGCTGCGCGTGCGCGAGCAATCGCGAACCGCCGCCATGATCGCCGACTGGTTGTCGGCCGAGCCTCGCGTCGCGCGGGTTTATTACCCCGGCCGGCCTGAGCATCCGGGCCATGCGGTCGCCCGACGGCAGATGGACCGGGCCTTCGGAGCCATGCTGAGCTTCGAGGTCAAAGGCGGTTTCGCCGAAGCCAAACGACTGGTCGAATCGACGCGCTTGTTTCGACTGGCGGTCAGCCTGGGGGCCATCGAGTCGCTCATCGAGCAGCCGGCCGCGATGTCGCATGCTAGCTACGATCGCGAGGACCGACTGGCCCATGGCATCGCCGATGGTCTGATTCGGCTCTCGGTCGGGCTTGAGGCCTTCGAGGATCTGCGAGACGATCTGGCGGCGGCGCTGACAGTGGCGCAAAGCCCTGCCGCGTAACGCGAATTCCTCAATCATCCCGTCAGTATCCCGCGGTTTGAGTTCCGCCCACGTCCGCTTGCCGGCATTAGCACCCTGCACGCTGCCAGTGCTATCAATTCTCCAATTTGGGTAATCCGCGAAAACTTTTCCGGTTTTAGTGGAAGTTCCGCCTGCGCAATTCCGATAACTGCGGTCAGCCTGTACCGCGCTTCCAATGTGGGGCGCAAAAGGAAAGGGGGGATTTCCGCAAGCAGGTGGATTGCTATGTATTGTTGGAACGTAAAGTGCCTGACCGCCGGGCTGTGTGCGAGCATTCTCTGGAGTGCTGCCGTCAGCGAAGTCCAGGGCCAAACATTCCGTTACGAGCCCAAGGCTCGGGCGGGCTGGACTGGGCCCAGCTACGCGAGCCCTGATCCGGCGCCGCGCATGATGCAAGCCTCTGAAGCCGTCGGCCCGTCGAGCGCTCGGTACGAGCGCGGCTACCTGAACCCGCGCGACGGTCGCGGGCGGATGGCCGAGCGCGTGCGTTACGACGCCTCTTCCACAAACCAAAGCCGCGTGCAGCGCGAAGTTCCGCATCCGGCCAGCCGCGAGTCGATCGGCCCGGGCCGACAAGTCGAGCCGTTTGCCGAGGAACTGCCGGTCGACAATCTCACCGATTCCTCGCTGCCCGGTCAGGAGTTCAGCGGCGACCCGGCCGCCGAGGGACCTTACAACGCGGAATACCCGGGCGAATATGGCGACGGATACTCCGAGGGCTGCAGCGCTTGCGGCGGAACGGGCCAATGCGGCGGCTGCGATCGTTGCGGCCCTTGCTATATCGACCTCCTGCATTGCTTCAGCGCCTGCATGCGGCAGACGTATCTGTTCAGCCCGGCCATGCGCGAGAACCTCAGCCTGTACACCGGCAAGCAAGCCTTCAAGGGTCCCACCGACGCGGGCGTCAACGGCGACTTCGGCTTTCACGTCGGATTGAATTGGGGCTCGCCGTTTTGGAACAAGTATGGCATCGGCTACCAGTTGGGCGGAGCGATCCTGGCCAGCGATTTCGAAGGCCGCAGCGGTCCGCTCGGAAGCACCCGCACGCAATACTACGTCACCAACGGTTTCTTTCGTCGCGTGCAAGGCGAGCGAGGATTCCAGGGAGGCGCCGTTTTGGATTACCTGCACGACGAGTTTTACGTCAGCATGGACTTGATGCAGATCCGCGGCGAGCTGAGCTACGTCTACAGGCACCACGAGCTGGGCTTTTGGTTTGCGACGCACACCAACGGCGACACGCAAACCGCGCCCGCGTTTCTCGATCAGCAGAGCGTGACCTGGCAGGCCAACGACCAGTACAATCTTTTCTACCGCTATCAATTCTGCAATGGCGCGACCGCCCGCACTTGGGCCGGCCTCAGCAGTCACGGCGACGGCATCTTTGGCGGAGACGGCACGGTGCCCTTGTCGCCAAAGTGGGCGGTGTCCACGTCGTACAACTACCTGTTGCCGCGCAACGATCCCTCGATTCCGGACAACACCAAGGAATCGTGGAACCTGACAATCAGCCTGGTCTGGTATCCGGGCTATCGGGCAACATGCGACTGGTTCAATCCCTATCGGCCCCTGATCCCCGTGGCCGACAACGGCTGGATGATGGAGACCGTGAAGTAAGCACCCCGCCGCCAGGCCGGCGCTCGAAGTGCCCCATGTCTCAAAAGTGCACAACGGGTTAAAAAAAGCACGTCGCGCGCACATGCCGAAACGTGCGCGCGCACATCAGCGACAGAAAGCGCCCGATGCGTGTGCCACTGCTGGCTTGCCCAGCAGTGCTCCCATGTTGACCAGTCCTGAGGTCTGATCGAGCCGGTCCTCGCGGCAATCTGGCAATCGTCGATTAATTCGATCCGGCCATTGATTGACGACTCATGCTGCAAGGGCATCGAGAAAAAGACGCACTGCTGGACGAGCCAGCAGTGGCACCCGGCATCGCCGTTCCATTACCTGGCTTCCGATTTCCCTCCTCCGTGCTCTTGGTGTCGTTGTGGTCAACAATCTTCCAGGGAGATTAACCACAACGACACGAAGAACAAAAAGACGAGCAAGAATTCGCTGGGCGCGGGCGTTTGGCGCGCGATAATGATGTCGTGCCGCTCGACGATGAAACTTGCGGCGATCGTTTGCCGATTGTCGTTGCAGCGGCGGGTGACTTTGTTGCTTTTCCTTTGAGTAATCTCGCCATGGACCCGCATCAAGCTGAGACCGTGGAATTGAACAAATCGGCTCTGGCCGCGGAGAAGTACTTCTTCAAGTCGGCGGTCGATCTGGCATTCGATTTCGGCGCCGCCAGTCACGTTGGGCTGCGTCGAGCCGAGAACCAGGACCACTACGTCGTCGTGCGACGATCGCGCCGGCAGGATCTTCTGCTCACGAACGTGCCCCAGGGCGAGTTGGTGCTGCCCGCCGATGAGACGTTCGGGCTGGCCGTGGCCGACGGCATGGGCGCGACCGGTCGCGGCGATCTGGCTAGCCGGCTGGCGATTCGCACGGCGTGGGAGCTGGCCGGTCGGACCACGAGCTGGCTCATGAAACTGGGAGACTTGAACACAAACGAGCTGGCCGAGCGCATCGAGGGTTTCACCTACGAGATGCAGCAGGCGTTTGACGACGAGAGCCAGGCCAATCCGGAGTTCGCGGAGAGCGGAACCACCTGGACGTGCGCCTATCTTGTCAGCTCATTTGCCGTCGTGGCGAACATCGGCGATTCGCGTTGCTATTTGTGGCGCGATGGCATGATGGGGCGTATTTCGACCGACCATACCGTGGCGCAAGAGTTCATCGCGGCCGGAGTAGCTCCCGACGTTGCCGGCAAATACGGCCACATGCTCACTCGTTGTTTCGGTTCGCACACGCACGACGCGAGGCCCGACGTCCATCATCTCCGGCTGCAGCCGGGCGACCAGTTGCTGTTATGCACCGACGGCCTGACGAACATGGTCCCCGCGGTGGAAATCGCACAATGCCTCGACGAGTCGTCCGAAGCGCAGTCGGCGTGCGATGCACTCGTCGCGCTGGCGCTAGCGGCCGGCGGCAAGGATAACGTGACTGCCGTGCTCGCCAGGGCAAAGCCTCGCTAACGAGCTGACGGGCTTTACCGGGGGGGACGCTGCCGAGGGCATTCGGGACATCACTGATTTCCCTCCGGCTCAACAATCAGAGATGTCCCCTTTCCCCCGCCTTGTTGTATTCGCCGGATACTTTCCCCCGTCGCCGCAGGAGCCGACTGTGAGAACTATTGTGAGCGTGGTTTCGTTGTTTGTCGTCGCGGTCGTTGCCGCGCAGGCTGGCGAGGATAAGGCTGGCAGCAAGCCACGAGGAATGACGCTTCGCCTCGAACTGTTTGTAACCGACATGGAGAAGTCCATCGACTTCTACACGAACGTCCTTGGGTTCGAGCGAATGAAGGGCGAACCAGACTATG
>JANNQN010000025.1:0-3489 GCA_031400775.1 Planctomycetia bacterium
AGATTCTTGAGAAAATAGTAGGGACTTTCGCGGAGTTTCTGCTCGGCAATGTCGGCGATGCCGATCGTCGCGACGTCGGCCATTAAGTCCAGAATCTTCATCGAGTGGTCGTTTCCAGCTTGAGGCGGGGCAGGGGCGTTAGGCGAGGCGGGAAGTCATGCCCGGCATGGGCCGCGAAGGATCGGATGCGGCGGGGGCCTGTGGCTTTGCCTCGCGCAACCGGTATCTTCCCATCTATCGGCGATCGATCGGCAAAAATTGATAGTTTACCGGCCCGTTTCTCGGGTGGTTTCAACCGGCTTCTCTCCGCACGCGAGCCTTGTTGTTTTCAGCTTTTCGTCTGCTACCATGAATACTGGGGGCCGTTTGAACGCGGCTTGAAGTAACGAAGACCGGTCAAACTCGGTCTTAACGGAGCGACGCTCTTGGCCATTATTGAACCCGTCAAGACGTCGGCTTCGCTAGGCGACAAGGTGCGTTCGCTCCGTTTGCCAAGCCAGCCCGAGCCCAGCCTCTGGGAGCGCAAGGCCGTTTGGGCCGTGCTTGTCTCGATCGCCGCGATCGGCGGCGTGGTGGCTTGGCGAATGACGCAATCCACCGCCGGTGCTCCGCAGTCGACAACCAGCGCGCCCGAGAAAACGCAGGCCACTTCCGAGCGGGCTGGGTCTGCTGGCGATTCGTCCTCATCCGTTGCCGCGCCCTCTGCTCCGCCGCCGATTGCATCCACGGGAGACGTCGCGCTGCAATCGACCGGCTACATTATTCCGGCCCATCAGATTCTCGTCAGCCCCAAGGTCAGCGGGATGATCGTGGCGCTCAACTTCGAAGAAGGGATGCGGGTCGAGAAGGGATTCGTGCTGGCCGAGTTGGAAAGCGTCGATTACAAGGCCGACATGGCCCGCGCGCAGGCCATGCTCGAGTCGTCGCGGCACAAGCTGCTGGAATTGACGCGAGGCTTTCGGCCCGAGGAAATCGCCGCCGCCGAGGCCGATCTGGCCGAAGTGCAGGCGCAGCGCGATCAGCTCTATTCCGAGTGGAAGCGCAACGTCGGACTTCGCGCCAACAAGACCGTCACCGAGCGCGAATACGAGCAGTCGGAAAGCGCCTATAAGGCTATGGATCGCCGCTCGGCGCGGCTGTCGAACAACTCTAAGTTGATGAAGGATGGTCCCCGCGTGGAGCGGATCGACGTGGCCAAGGCCGAGGTGCAGCAGGCCGAGGCCGATCTGGCCAAGGCCCAGTGGCGGCTGAGCAATTGCACGATCACGGCGCCCATCTCGGGCACGATTCTCAAGAAGAACGCTGAGGTGGGCAACGTCGTCAACCCGGTCGCCTTCAATGGTTCGTTCAGCCTGTGCGACATGGCCGATTTGTCGGATCTTGAAGTCGATCTCTCGATTCAGGAACGCAACGACCTGGCGCGGGTACACAAGGGACAGAAGTGCAAGATCCGCGCAGAGGCTTTTCCCGATCGCGTGTACGATGGCGTGGTTTCGCGGCTGATGCCGATTGCCGATCGCGCCAAAGGCGCCGTGCCTGTGCGCGTGAAGGTGACCGTGCCCCATGAGGAAGATGGCGCCTTTCTCAAGCCGGAGATGAGCGCGGTCGTCTCGTTCCTGAAGTAACCCGCCATCGACCCCCGGCCTCGCGGTCGACAGCCGATCGGCGCCATGAATTAGCGGAATCGGAGAGCAACATGCCATCGGATGGGATGATCGTGCGGGTCAGGGGTGTTCACAAGTTCTTCACGCGGGGCAGCGAGCAGGTCGACGTCTTGAACGACTTGAACCTGGACGTGCCCGACGGCGAGTTTTTGGCGTTGATGGGCCCCAGCGGCTCGGGCAAGACGACGCTGTTGAACTTGATTGCCGGCTTGGATCGACCCAGCCAGGGAGAAGTTTGGGTTGGCGGCCAGCTAATCTCCAAGATGTCCGAGGCACAACTGGCCCGCTGGCGCACGCGCAATATCGGTTTCGTCTTCCAGTTCTATCATTTGCTGGGAGTGATGACGGCCTACGAAAACGTCGAGCTGCCGCTTTTGTTGTTGCCGCTGTCTGCCGCTCAGCGAAGGCGCCAGGTAAAGACGGCGCTGGAACTGGTGGGATTGACGAATCGCGACAGTCACCGCCCCGGCCAACTTTCCGGTGGTCAACAGCAGCGCGTCGGTATCGCGCGAGCGATCGTCACCGATCCGGCCCTGATCGTGGCGGATGAGCCGACCGGCGATCTCGACGCCAAAAGTGCCGACGAAATCCTCGACCTGCTGTGCGAGCTTCGCGAAGCGGTGCAAAAGACCATCGTGCTGGTGACCCACGACACGCGCGCCGCGCAACGGGCCCATCGCATTCAGTACTTGGACAAGGGAAAGCTGGTCGCGAGCGAGTTTGTGATGCCTCGCGCGTGAAACCTGCGATCAATCCACGACGGACGTCTTCATGTTCAAATACATCCTGCTGATCGGCAAGAATCTTCGCCGCAATGTGCTGCGCACGATGCTCACGGCGCTGGGTACGATGGTTCTGGTGCTGGTTGTGACCATCGTCTGGTCGGTGCTGCACCTGCTGGACAGTCTGATGGAGGAGAAGACCTCGAATCTCAAGGCCATTGCCACCGAGCGCTGGCAGATCCCAAGCCAGATGCCATTTGCCTACGCCCAGACGCTTTCCGAAGGCGCCGCGCGGCAAGCCGGCGACGTTCGGCCGACGGACTCGATGACCTGGCAGTTCTTCGGCGGGGCGCTTTCGCCCGGCCAGCGCAGCCGCGACGAGCTGGTGTTCGCCTTTGCCATGGAGCCCAAGAAGCTGGCGACCATGATGGACGACCTCGATCGCCTGCCCCCAGAGCAAGCCAAAGAGTTGCAAGAGAACATACGTCGCATGGAGGCCAATCGACAGGGGATCGTGATGGGGCAGGAAAAACTAAAGCAGATCCATCGGCAAGTCGGCGAGCGGATCAAGCTATACGGCGTCAACTATCAGGGCATTGACCTGGAGTTCGAGATCGTGGGCACGCTACCGCCGGGGCGCTATGACCAGATGACCATCATCAATCGCGATTATCTCAATGCCGCGATCGACAACTACCCGCGCACGCATGCCGGCAAGAAGCACGAGCTGGCGAACAAGAGCCTGAACCTGGTTTGGGTGCGCGTGGCCGACAACGAGCAGTTTTCGCGGGTGGCCGATCAGATCGCCAATTCGCCCTTGTATGGTGACCCGGCCGTGAAATGCGAAACGGCGTCCTCCGGCATCGCGTCGTTTCTGGAAGCCTACCGCGACATGATCTGGGGAATGCGGTGGCTGCTCTCACCCGCGATTCTAGTCACGCTCTCGCTCGTGATTTCGAACTCGATCAGCATCAGCGTGCGCGAGCGCCGCAAAGAGATGGCGGTGCTGAAAGTGCTGGGGTTTCAGCCGCGGCATATCCTGCAACTGGTGCTGGGCGAGGCGCTGCTGATTGGCGTGATCTCGGGCTTCCTGAGTGCTGCCG
>JANNQN010000026.1:0-2662 GCA_031400775.1 Planctomycetia bacterium
CGCCAGGTCATCATTCTGCGGCATCTGGATGGCCTGCCCTTTTCCGAGGTGGCAAGCCAAATGGGGCGCTCAGTCGACAGCGTAGAGAAACTCTGGGTGCGGGCACTCAGCCGACTGCGACAATCGTTAGGTGAAAACGTATGACTCGCAATTATTCGACCGAAGCGTTTCGCACGCCGCCGAGCCAACCCAGCGCGGAAGACTCGCGAGTCGTGCCCGCGGTCAAGGAATATCTGGCAGCTCTCGAGAGTGGCAAGCCGGTTTCCCGGCACGAGTTCTTGTCCCGACATCCGGAAATCGCGGACGAGCTGGCCATGTGCCTCGACGCGCTCGATGTGCTGCACGCTGCCGGCGACTTGCGCCCGGTGGTCGCGGGCTCGGTCGATTATCTGTTGACCGAGAACCGCCACCTTCCATTGGGAGACTTTCGCATCGCTCGCGAGATCGGCCGCGGCGGCATGGGCATCGTCTATGAAGCGACCCAATTGTCGCTGGCCCGGCGCGTGGCGCTCAAGGTGCTGCCGTTCGTGGCGTCGCTCGATCCGATCCGACTGCAACGCTTCAAGAACGAAGCCCACGCCGCGGCCCAGCTTCATCACACGAATATCGTGCCCGTGTATGCCGTGGGCGCCGAGCGCGGCGTTCATTTCTACGCCATGCAACTCATCGAAGGGCACGCCCTGTCAACACTGATCCACGAAATGCGGCGCGACCGAGGAATCGACGGGCCCGAGGGGGCGAGCGACGCTGGCCATTCGCTCGATCGACTTGACCCATTGGCCGGCTCCTTTTCCAAGCAGGCGGGGCGCGAGGGCGGCGCCGAGTCGCTCGACGAGCAGGCCGCGCGGCGCGAGACCCGCACCATCGGCTCCACGGTGCTGACGGCCGACAATCCGCAATCGATCAAATACTTCAGGAACGTTGCTCGCATCGTGCATCAGGCGGCGCTGGCCCTGGAACACGCGCATAGCTTTGGCGTCATTCACCGCGATATCAAGCCCGCGAATCTCATCCTCGACGGCCGGGGAAACATTTGGATCACGGATTTTGGTCTGGCCCTGTTTCAGGCCGACGCGCAATTGACGCTCACCGGGGACGTGCTGGGAACTCTGCGGTATATGAGCCCCGAGCAGGCCGAGGGCGACCGCGTCGTGCTGGACCACCGCACCGATATCTACTCGCTGGGAATCACGCTGTATGAGTTGATGACGCTCGAGCCGGCATTCGGGGGCTCGGACCGGCAGCTACTATTGCAACGCATCAAGGGAGACGAGCCCTCCGCGCCGCGCTCGGTCGACGGACGAATTCCGCGCGAGTTGGAAACGATCGTGCTCAAAGCGACGGCCAAGGCCCCGCGCGACCGCTATGCGTCGGCTCAGCAATTTGCCGATGATCTCGATCGCTGGCTGGAGGACAAGCCGATCCTGGCTCGAAGGCCAACGCTGCTCGAACGCGCCGCACGCTGGAGGCGCCAGCATCGCGCGCTGGTCCTGTCGGCCCTGGGCTTTCTGCTGCTCTCGACGATGATGCTATTGGCCAGCACGATCGTGGTCTTGCGCGAGCATACGAAGACCCGCTGGGCGTACGAGCGAGAGACGGCGCAGCGCGTCGCGGCGGACGAAAGCCTGCGCCAGGCCCGGCACGCCGTCGATGCCTTCATCGACCTCGAAGAGCAAGAGCTCGCCAACCGGCCGTCGCTGTACCAGGTGCGGCGACAGTTTCTGCAAACGGCGTATGCGTATTATCAAGACTTTCTCGATCAGCGTCACGGCGACGCCTCGATGCGAGCCGAATTGGCCGCCACCGCCGATCGAGTCGCTCGAATCGTCGAAGAGCTGTCGGTGCTCTCGGGCTTCGGTCCCCTGACGCTGCTTACCGACGAGCGCGTGCAACAGGATCTAGAACTTTCCGCGGCGGAGGTCGACAAGGTCGAGGAGATCTTGCGGCAACTTCCCGAGGAATGGGAGCAATTCAAGTTGGGTGACGATCAGTTGAGTCAGGAAGCGCGGCAAAAGCAGCTTGCGGAATTTCTGCGGTCGAAGGAACGGTCGATCGTGGAATTATTGACGCCGGAACAAATTGGACGGCTGCACCAGATCGCCTGGCAACAACGGGGCCCGATGGCGTTCAAATATCCGGAGGTCGTCTCGGCGCTTGCTCTTTCGAGGTCTCAGCGCGAAAAGATCAACGAGCTGATCGATCAGGATCGCCCGAGTGGACCTCCCGGTCCGCCGGATGAACACCGCGGTCCTAATCGTCACGGTTCTGCTGGTCGCGGCCCTGATCGTCACGGTCCCCCGGATGGACACGGTCCACCGGATGGGCACCGCAAGAAGGAAGGCCGGCCGCCCGACTTTGCTGGCAGCGAAGCAGGCTGGCCCGGTTTCCACGGTGGCGGACCTCCGCGCAAGCCGCCCGACCAAGGCAATTGGGCGGGAACGGTTCGTCGCATCACGGCACTTCTGACGCCGGAGCAACAGGCCAAATGGCAGACCATGACCGGCCACCCATTCACCCACGACCTGCATTGGGCTCCCGGGGAATGGTTGCCCCGTTAGCAGCCTGTTGGTTTTCTCAACAGGCTGCGACATCGCATGGATGCGATGACAAAATAGCGACGCAAGTCGTTATTTTGCGAGCCGTGCGGAGCTTAGCTCCGCAC
>JANNQN010000027.1:0-2848 GCA_031400775.1 Planctomycetia bacterium
CAAGCGGCCCGCGCAACGCGCGATCTCGAGCACTTGGGCGTGCAAGTTTGGACGAACAGTTTGGTGACGAAAATCGACGCGGCGGGCGTGGAGATCAGCACGTGTGCCATATGCGGGCAATGGATTTAGTTATGTAGGTCATGCCTTGGCATGACTGGCCCCGTCGACGACGTTCATGTCATGCAAAGGCAAGACCTACCGGACCGCTCGTCTCGCTCTTCTTTGTGCTCTTTGTGTCTTGGTGGTAATCCTCTGCGCCGGAGAACATTGAACCACGGAGACACCAAGAACACGAAGGACGAAACTAGGAGAAGTTGCGGCATTGGCACCTTGCCAGTGCAAACGCTTTGAACTGCTCGTCTCACTCTTCTCCGTGCCCTTTGTGCCGTTGTGGTAAATCTCTTCACTAGAGATCATGTCTCAGGCATGTCTGTCGCGGGAAGCGGCGCGCGCGATTTTTTCTCCGATCAGCGCGATCTTGTGATCTTTCAGCCGTTTTTCGTTGAGCCAATAGGGGCTGGTGATTTCCTTGAAGGCGTGGATGGCTGCCTGAATCCCCTCGGCCCAGGCCACGGCAATCAGTTTGATGTCGCCGTGTACGTCGCCCACCGCGAAAATGCCCTGGCGGCTGGTCTCGAAGTAGGGATCGACCGCGATGCTGCCGTCATCGTTCAGCACCAGCGCCAGCCGCTCGAACGTGTCCTTGGCCGACAGGAAACCGATCTGCACGATCGCCAGCGAGCAGCTTAGTCGCTGGCCGCCGCTCAACTCCAGGGCAATTTCATCGCCCGCGAATCGGGCCGCCGAGATTTCCGTCGACGTGTGAATCTGAACGCCTGCGTCGCGGATTTGCGACAAGCTGTCCGGCTTGCCGATGGGCGTCTTCTCGCGCACCACCAGGTCAACCAGCCCGCCGCGAGCCTGCACCATCAGCGCCGCATCCAAGGCTGAGTCTCCGCCGCCCACCACCGCCACGCGTCGCCCTTCGTAGTCGCCGATCTTGGGAATCTTGTAGTGAACGTTTTTTGATTCGAGCGCGTCGAGCACGGCCAATCGCCTCGGGTAGTGCAACAGTCCACAGGCGATGATCGCCTTGCGGCACAAGTAGCTGCCTCGGCTGGTGACGATCCGCTTCAACCGATCCTCGGTCTCGACTTGATCGGTGTCGTCGATGGTCACCAGCTCTTCGTTGAAGCGAAATTGCACGAGCGCGTCGACCGCCTGGCGAAAGGTGCGGTTCGATAGTTCCTCGCCGCTAATTCCGTCGGGAAAGCCGGGGATGTCGACGATCCGTTTGTCGGCATAGAGGAACTGGGGCTGGCCACCGGGTCGGTCCTTGGCCTCGATCACGAGCGTCGTCAGCGCCCGATGCGCCGTGGTCAGACTCGCGGCCAGCCCGGCCGGACCCGCGCCGATGATGACGACATCCCAGTAGGGCAGTTGATCGAAATCCAGATCGCGCTCGAGCTGGGTTACTTTGAAATCGGCCATGATCGGGGTCGGCTCTACTCCTTTAATAAGATTCGCTAGAAGCGTGGGAACCTTGGGCCTTCGGGAATTGCTTGTGACGTCCCCGCTCCGCCATGCTTTCCAGCCAAGTGGCGTCAATCGCCGGATAATCGTCGGGCAGTTCTACTTCCGACTGCCACATCCATTCGCGTCCA
The DNA here is from genome assembly GCA_031400775.1 of Planctomycetia bacterium. Classification (GTDB taxonomy): domain Bacteria; phylum Planctomycetota; class Planctomycetia; order Pirellulales; family PALSA-1355; genus PALSA-1355. The sequence goes on from JANNQN010000027.1 coordinate 1,665, forward strand.
AAAGAATCCATGGTCGCCACGAGCGCTTCGCGGCTGGGGAATTGCAAACCGGCAGGCCGATCGCCTGCAATCACAATTGCCAGGAAATGGTGCTCGTCATGATCGTAAGTGACGTAGAACTCAGCCATGGGTTTATTCTTTCCTCGACAGAGACTCGAACTGTCACGGCCCCAGCACCATCAGCCGAATCTGCGAACTCGCTTCGCCGGCCCGATAGATACGCTGCGTCGCCTTTTGAAAATCCTCTTCGCGGGCATGGTAGATGTCGCAGAATTTCTGGGGATTGCGGTCCACGATCGGAAACCAGGAACTTTGCACGTGGACCATGATGCGGTGGCCCCGACGAAAGGTGTGGTACGCGTCGGGCATTACATACTGCACGCTGGTGACCTTGCCCGGCTCGAACGGCTCTGGCGCCACGAAGCTGTTGCGGAACTTGCCGCGCATCGCCTCGCCGCGCACCAGTTGCTGATAGCCGCCCATCTGCACGCCGCCAGGATTGGGCGTGGGATTGGGGAAGTCGCCCGAGTAAACGTCGATCAGCTTCACGACCCAGTCGCTGTCGGTGCCGCTGGTGGAGACGTGCAGCCGCGGCGCGATCGGCCCAGCGATAGTGACGTCCTCTTCCAGCACATCGGTCTGATAGACCAGCACGTCGGGCCGCGACGAGGCGAACCGCTGATCGTCGAGCATGTGCTCGCGCGACATCCCGACCGCGATATTCGGCACGCACGGCACGGGCTTGGCCGGGTCACTGACATATTCATCGAACGTGCCTGCCGCTTCCTTCGGCGCTTCGAGCGACAGCCGCCCGCCGGGATGGAAATAAAAAGTCTTTTCGCTGGCCGCCTTGGGGGGCCAGGCGTCGTAGCGTCGCCACTGGTTGGTGCCGGTCTCGAACACAAAAGCCTCGGGCAGCTTGGCGTCGGCATCGTCCTTGAGGTATTGCTTCAAAAAGGGCAGCTCGATGTGGTCGCGATAGAACTGGCCCGTCTTGGCCGCGAAGTTCACGTGACCCAACTGATCGGCCGGGCCGGCGGACCACTGGCCATGCGCCCAGGGACCCATCACCAGCATGTTCGCGATGCTGGGATTCTGCCGCTCGACGTCTTGATAGGTGTGCAGCGTGCCGTACAGATCCTCGGCGTCGAACCAGCCGCCGACGTTCAGCACCGCGGCCTTGA
>JANNQN010000028.1:0-1623 GCA_031400775.1 Planctomycetia bacterium
GATCGCATTGTATTGATAGTCGCCGGGCGAGGCGGGGCAAGCCAGGTTGTAGATCACATCCACTTCGAGCCAGATCGGCTGCGTGATGTCGTGACGAATCAGCTCGCAGTTGGAATGGTCCAGCAGGTGCGCGACGTTCGATTTCTGGCTGGTGAAAAAATTGTCGAGGCAGATGACGTCGTGATTCTGCTCGACGAGCCGCTCGCACAGGTGCGAGCCCAGAAAGCCGGCGCCGCCGGTCACCAACACACGCTTGCAGCTTGCCATGAAACTTTCCGAATCTGCGAGATCGACCTGCCGATAAATCGCCGACGGCGTCGAAGCTCTGGGAATCAGGCCTTGCGGATTTTCGCCCGGCCTTCGCGCACGTTTTTGGTCGCATTGCGCGTATCGACGACCAGCTTCGAATGTTTGACGATGAAGTTGTAGTCGTAGGCCGAGTGGTCGGTGGCGATCAGCACGCAGTCCTGGCTGGCCAGAAAGTCGGCGTCCAGCGGCGTGCTGTTCATTTCCGGCACGTCGTGATGTCGCATCTTCGGCAGCCGCGGCACGTGCGGGTCGTTGTAGGTGATCGTCGCATGCCCGGCGCGCAACATGTCCATCAACTCGAACGAAGGGCTTTCTCTCGGATCGTCGACGTCTTTCTTATAGGCCACGCCCAGCACGCAGATCTTGCTACCGTTGAGCGGCTTGCCGGCCTCGTTGAGGGCTTCCATCACGCGGTGTACCACGTACTTGGGCATGCTGGTGTTGATTTCGCCGGCCAGCTCGATGAACCGCGTGGGCATGCCGACCTTGCGGGCTACCCAGCTCAAGTAAAAGGGATCGATCGGAATGCAATGTCCGCCCAGCCCGGGGCCGGGATAAAACGCCTGGAAGCCGAACGGCTTGGTTTTGGCCGCGTCGATGACTTCCCAGACGTCGATGCCAATGCGGTCGAAGAGCATCTTCAGCTCGTTGACCATGGCGATGTTCACCGAGCGATACGTGTTTTCCAGAATCTTGCAGGCCTCGGCCACTTCGCAACTCGAGACCGGCACGATGTTGACGACCGCGTGGGCATAGAGGGCCTCGGCCAGCCGGGCGCTGACCGGCTCGGTGCCGCCAACTACCTTGGGGATTCCGCTGGCCGAAAAATTCGGATTGCCCGGGTCTTCGCGCTCGGGACTGTAGGCCACGAAGTATTCGCTGCCTAGTTCGAGGCCGCGCGCTGCCAGAATCGGCAACACCACGTCGCGCGTCGTGCCCGGATAGGTCGTGCTCTCGAGCACCACGAGCTGACCGGGCCGCAGCACGGCGGCGATCTGCCGGGCCGTACTCTCGACATATGCCAGGTCCGGGTCGCGACTGTCCGACAGCGGCGTGGGCACGCAGATCAGCAGGGCGTCAGCCTCGGCCAGCCGTTTCATGTCGGCCGTGGGCGTGAATTTCTTGTTGGCGATGCACTCGGCGATCCACTCGGACGGGATATGCCCAATGTAGCTTTTGCCGGCCAAGAGTCTTTCGACCTTGGTCGTATCGACGTCGAACCCCATGGTGCGAAAGCCGGCGGCCACGAAAGCCCTGATGAGCGGCAGGCCGACGTACCCCAAGCCAACGACGCCTACGACGGCCGTCTTGTCG